>JBBRED010000427.1:0-6911 GCA_038203335.1 Haliangiales bacterium
ACCATACGAAGAACCACGCATTCATCCTCGAGGAGGACGGGACGTGGCACAGCTCACCTGCGTTCGATCTGACGTTCTCCGCAGGATCGGGTGGTGAACACGCCCTCGACGTCGCGGGCGAGGGTCGCGCACCGGGAATCGTGCACATCGAGGAGGTCGCTCGAATATCAGGCGTGCATGCTGACGTCGCACGAGCGTGCGTCGATGAAGTGAGACACGCCGTTGATCGATGGCCCACCCATGCAGCCGCGAGCGGTGTGTCAGCAGCGAGCGCAGCCGACATAGATCTCCAGCTCAACGGTCGACGAACGGCGTCGCACCGGAAGTCCAAGTAGGAACCTCGACCGAGTCCTAGGAATGGCGCCGTCGATCCATCCTCTGGGTGCGATGCTCCGCGCATGGCCGAGAATGACCCTGTTCGACCGGACCTCGCCGAGCTGCGCACGCGCGTCGGGGCGACGCTCGATCCCGCCCGGCCCGAGGCGGTCGCGCGCCGCCGCAAGACCGGCCAGCGCACCGCGCGCGAGAACATCGACGATCTGATCGATGCGGGCAGCTTCTCCGAGTACGGGGGGCTCGCGCTCGCGGCGCAGCGCGCTCGCCACTCCACGCCGGAGCTGATCGCCGTGAGCCCGGCGGATGGGTTGATCACCGGCACCGCGACGATCGAGGGCGCACGCGTGATGGTGCTCGCCTACGACTACACGGTGTTCGCCGGCACGCAGGGCGGCATGAGCCACAAGAAGCTCGATCGCATGCTCGCGCTCGCCTCCGACTGGCGGCTCCCGATCGTGCTGGTCGCCGAGGGCGGCGGCGGGCGACCGAACGACACGGACATGCCGCTGGTCGCGGGGCTCGATACGCCGAGCTTCCACGCGTTCGCGCGCCACGGCGGGCTCGCACCGCGGATCGGCATCGTCTCGGGACGATGCTTCGCGGGCAACGCGGCGCTGCTCGGCCTGTGCGACGTGGTGATCGCGACGGAGAACAGCTCGATCGGCATGGGTGGCCCCGCGATGATCGAGGGCGGCGGCCTCGGCACGTTCACGCCCGAAGAGGTGGGCCCGATCGAGATGCAGACCAAGAGCGGGGTGGTCGACGTGCGCGTCGCCGACGAGGCCGCGGCGGTGGCGGTCGCGCGGCGCTACCTCGCGTACTTCACGCAACCGACCACCGCGTGGACCTGCGCCGATCAGGCGGTGCTGCGAACGATCCTTCCTGCGGAGCGACGGCGCGCGTTCAAGATCCGTCCCGTGATCGAGGCGCTCGCCGACACCGGCTCGGTGCTCGAGCTCCGCGGCGAGTTCGGGCTCGCGGCGGTCACGGCCCTCGTGCGCATCGAGGGTCGGCCGGTCGGTCTCATCGCGAACAGCTCGCAGCACCTCGGCGGCGCGCTCGACTCCGACGCGTGCGACAAGCTCGCGCGGTTCCTCCAGCTCTGCGACGTGTTCGGCCTGCCCGTCCTCTCGCTGTGCGACACGCCGGGCTTCATGGTCGGGCCGAAGGCCGAGGCGACGGGGCTCGTGCGGCACGCGTCACGGCTGTTCGCGGTGGCGGCGAGCCTGGCGGTGCCGTTCTTCACCGTGATCCTGCGGCGCGGCTACGGGCTGGGAGCGCAGGCGATGGCCGGTGGTCACTTTCACGCCGGTGCGTTCACGATCAGCTGGCCGAGCGGCGAGTTCGGCGCGATGGGCATCGAGGGCGCGGTGCGACTCTCGTTGCGCAAGCAGCTCGAGGCGCTTCCCGACGAGCCCGCTCGCGATGCGATGGTCGCCGAGCACATGGCGATCGCGCACGAGCGCGGCAAGGCGATCAGCATGGCGTCGTATCTCGAGATCGACGGCGTGATCGATCCCGCCGACACCCGCGCCTGGGTCGCGCGCGGCATGGTCGCGATGCCCGTGCCGGCAACGCGGTCGCGCCGGTTCCTCGATACCTGGTAGTCAGCGTTCGAGGACGCGCGCCGGCGGCAGCTCGCTCGGTGGCGTGCTGCCGGTCTGCTTCGTGACCAGCGCCTGCAGCTCGGTGACCTTGGTCTCCGGCGCGCCGATCACGAACAGATCGCGGTTGATCCGGAGCCGCGCACGCAGGCCGCCAGAGAACAGATCGAGCAGCGAGAACTTGCCGGGCTGGACCCCGAGGCTCGCGATCTCCGTCAACGCGCACGACCACGCCTCGCCACCGAGCGACGCGTCGATCCGGTTCGGCGTGAACAGCACGCGCTGCGTGGTGAAGTGGAGCCCACCGCCGACCGCGCGCCTGCCCTGCGATCGATTCGCCGCGTAGTGCGCGACGAAGGTCTCGTCGCCGGGAAGCTCGGGGGGCGGACCGAACCAGAACCTCGGGAGCTGCGTGCTCATCGGTTGCTAGTAGCACGACGCACCACCTACGGCCTCGCGATCACGAGCATCCAACGGTACACGCCGCTCGCGCCACGTGCCCGGAGGCCGACCTCGGGCACGCTCGCGCTGGAGCTACTGCGACCCGTGATCTCCGTCGCTCCGGCGCGGCAACGGTAGCCGGAGCCAGTCTTCGTCAAGGTCACGACCTCGACCGCACCGGTGGCGAACGCGTGGTCCACGCCCGCGAGCCCGACCTCGAGCGCCGTCTGGATCAACGACAGGCGGCGTTGACCAAGCGGTGTCTCCACGAGCTGACACGACACGGCGTTGTCGCTGCCCGCTTCGTGCTCCGCGATCACGCCGATCCCCGCGTAGGTCGGCAGGTTGCGGAGGTCGCTCGGTGCGACCGCCGCGATCACGCTGATGCGCGCTCCGGCGGGAGACGGCGTCCCGAACCACGCATGCGCACCTGCGGCCACGTCGACGCTCACGCCTTCGGGCACCAGGCTCCACGTGCCATCCGCGGTCCCGGCACCGAGACCATCGCGAAGCGCTTGGAACCGGATGATCCGGTCTCCCGGAGATCGCGGATCCGGATCGCAGTCGTCGGACACCCCATCGCCATCGGTATCGATCGGCGCGTCGTTCGCGATCGGCGGGCATGGATCACACGCGTCACCGAACGCGTCGCCGTCGTAGTTGGCTTGCGACGGGTTGTCGACACCCGGGCAGTTGTCGACCGCGCCGTCGTTCGCCGCGTCGGGCGCATCGGGGTCGCCGGGCCGCGGGCTGCACACCGGATCTCCGTCGCGGATCACGCACATCTGGTGATGGGGACACGCCGGTCGCGCCGGATCGCACGGCACGTCATCGGGAACCACCGGCGCGTAGCAAGCGCTGACCACGACGACGATGACCGCGCCCCGCATCACGGCGTGATCGTCGTGGTGTTGGTCGCGGAGGACCAGTGGATGTGGCCGTGCTGGAAGTCGCCGCCGCGACCATCGCCCTCGGCGTACTCGTCCGAGGTGGGATAGCCGAGGCTGCCTGCCTCCCAGCCGGCGGCCGCCCACGCATCGCGGATCCGGCCACGGACCTCGTGCGCGCCGAGCTGCGGCGTCCAGTAGATCGAGCCGCGCTCGAACACGCTGTAGCGACCCACGTGATCCGGTGCCGGCTGCTCGTCGGCGCTCGGTGCCCCCAAGGCCGACGAGCCGCCGCCGCGCAGATCGGACTTCTCGCGGATCTTACCGACGACGACATCGGGCGTGCAGTTCGCCAGCGCGGTGTAACCCTTTGGCGGGATCAGCGTCGCGAGCTGGTCGAACGAGAGCCAGTACTTCTGGTTTCCGCCGAAGTTCGCCGAGTCGGCGACGTACGCCTGCCGCGTCTCGCGGTTGTAACCAATCACCGAGATGTAGTGATAGATGGTGTGGTTCGGGTAGCCGGGCGGATGATTGTTCGGCGGCGCGACGATGTTCGCGACGAGCGGAAAGCCGTTATCGATCGCGCGCACGAGGTCGCGCCACAGAAGATCCTTCTGCGCCGGCGTCGGCGGATCGTTGGGCAGCTCGCGCGTCACGTACCACGGGGCGCGCAGGTTCTGGTTCAGCACGCGCGTGACCTGGCCGATCCAGTCGGTGCCGTTGGTGCTGGTCGGGAGCTGGTTCGCGATGGTCTGCTGACTCGGCGGCGCGATCCGCGCGGAGAGCGCCATCTTGGTCGCCGTCGGCCCGCACCAGTACGACGTGGTCTGCACCTCGTACGCGACGTTCAGTACCCGCCACGGATCGGCGCTGGTGCCATACGCCGCGCCGATGGCGCCGGAGCCCTCACCGGACTCCTCGGCCGGATCGTCCGTGGAAGGACCACCGGGGGCGTCGGCCACGCAGCCGACGAACGTTGCGGTGACGAGAGCGAAGGAGAGCGTGCGGTTCATGGGTTGGTCCCGTTGGTGAGGGTGATCGCGGTCTGGTCCGTGGACGCCGTCCACGTGATCGATCCGTGTTGAAAGTTCGAGCGCCGACCGCCGGGGATGACGGTCTCGTCGGAGGTCGGGTAGCCGAGCGAGCCTGCTTCCCATCCCGCGGTGGCGTACGCGTCGCGGATCCGTCCGTGGATCTCGAACGCGCCGGTCTGCGGGGTCCAGTAGATCGAGCCGCGGTCGAACACGCTGTAGCGACCGATGCCGTCGGGCGCGCCCTGCTCTGCCGTGATGGGAACGCCAACCACCGAGGTGCAGCCACCGAGCGCGAGGTACTTCTTCTCGATCTCGCCGACCACCGCGGGAGAGTTGCCGCACCGCGTATTGGTGCTCCAGAACCCGAGGCCGCCCGGCTCGTTGATCGCCTGGTGATATCCGTCGGAGTACGTCTGATAGCGCGCGTTCCAGCAGCTCCAGCCCGGCTGGCAGCCGTTGTAGTAGCGGACCACGGTGCGGATCCATTGATCCACGAGCGCGCCGTTGTTCGGATCGAAGCGGTTGATCCAGGCGCGCGCCTTGTCGTCGGTCTCGGCGCCCGTGGTGTACGCGGAGACCTTGACCATCCAGGTCGCGTAGTCGATCGCGTCAGAGGTCTGCCCGGCGACGGTGAGGACGTCGGCGCCGTAGCGGTTGATCGTGTCGGTGTACGTACCGGCATCGAACTGGAACATCCCGAGGCCGCCCTGCCGCGCGCTGCACGGGCCATCCGCCGAGCCGGCGATCACCGGACCACCGTTGCAGTCCGCGGAGGCCGGGCCCTGACAGGCCCACGTCGCCTCCGACCAGCACATCGCGAGACCGGTCTCGTCGTTCGCGATCCCGGCGAGCAGGAAGCTGTTGCGCATGCCGCGCGCGCTCGCCGCGTCGCGGATCCGCGCGTACCGCGGGACCTTCGCACCGACGCTGAGCTGGATGCTGAGCGGTGGACCGCGCTCGGGGACCTCACCGGCGGGCGGATCGTCGCCGTCGTCGCCGATCGTGCAACCCACCGCGAACACCAGACACAACGCGCCGATTCGGTACATGTGCCGAATGGTATACAAGCCATATACCATGGGCGAACCCCGCAGGATCACGCGACCGGAGCACCCGAACCTGGGGCATCGAGACCCGTCCGTGCCCACATCGGGTTGCACGCGCGAGTCGGTATACTGGCGGCGGAATGCCGCGGAGACAGCCGCAACGTGCGAGTGGCGTGCAACTGGGTGAGGACGTCGCGCGCAACATGATCGTCGCGGGATCCGCGCGCGTGTTCGCGCAGAAGGGCTTCCGCGCCGCATCGGTCGAGGATCTCCTGGAGGCGGCGAAGGTCTCGCGGCGCACGTTCTACCGGCTGTTCGACAGCAAGGAGGATGTGGCGCTCGCGCTCTATCACTTCGGAACCAAGGCGCTGATCGAGAACTGGAGGCGCGCGATCGCCTCCACCTCGGATCCGCTCGATCAGTTCGCGCGATGCATCGACATCCACCTGTCCAACGCCGCGATGGCCGGGCGCCTCGTGTTCGTGCTCGGCGGCGAGGCCTCGCGCCAGGAGTCGCCGCTCCATGCCCGCCGCATGGAGGTCCACGACACCCTGGTGGCTCTGCTGCGCGCGCACCCGACCACCGCGCGGCTCGATCCCCTGCTGGTCCGCAGCACGATCTTCGCGCTCGAGGCCGTGACCCGGCACGTGCTCACCGAGGGAGACGAGGGCCGCAAGGTCAGCCCCGCCGCCGTGCAGCGCGCGCGCAAGGTGGTGCTCCGGCTCGTCACCGGCGGCTTTGCCGGCAGTGGCGAAGGCGTGACGCCGCTGCCGCTCGACGATTGATCGAGATGGGACACGGTCGCCCCGTGCGCCCATGCCTCACAGAACGCTCGCCGCGCAGAGCCGCTCGCGATCACCATCGATATCGCACGCGATCGGCCCGTTCGAGCGAGGCACGTGCGCTGCACTCACCCAGGGCATGCACCCCAGACAGCAACATCCCGATGCCCGGAGGGCGGTCCCGTCCACCGGCCTCGGTGGATACGTGGAGCGGATCGCCGACGATCTGAAGACGATCGCGAAGGATGAGGTCGAGCTCGTCCGCAACGAGATGCAGCACATCGCGAAGGTCTCGGCGAGCGAGGCGGCGGCGGTGCTGATCGGTGCGTTCGTCGCGCTCATCGGCTTCACCATGATGTGCGTCGCCGCCGTGGTCGCGCTGGATGTCGTGATCACGAGCCTGGCGCTCCGGCTCGTGCTGATGGCGGGCGTGTTCGTCGTTGGCGGTGGCTTGATCGCCATGTACTTCATCAAGCGCCTCGGCAAGGACGTGAAGCCCGACCTCGACGTCGCCGTGACCGAGGCGAAGCGCACGAAGGACGCCGTCGCCGACACCATCGCAACCGACGAGGCAACTCCCCATGCGTGACCGCGAAGAGATCGTCGAAGAGATTCACGAGGCCCGCAAAGACCTCGCCGTCAACCTGGATGCCCTGCGAGACGCCGTCGAGGAGAAGTTCGACGTCCGCGCGCAACTCGAGCGCCGACTGGAGCCGCTCGCGGAGCAGACGCGCGCACGGCCAAAGCTGGTCGTCGCGCTCGCCGCGGGCGCGGGTGCCCT
>JBBRED010000428.1:0-6910 GCA_038203335.1 Haliangiales bacterium
CGCGTGGGAGGTGGTGACGGTGACGTGGGTGTCGTCCTCGATCGGGATGATGGTGACCGCGCCGTGATCCGGGATGCTCGCGTCGGGCGACGGGAGGCCGGTGATCGCGCACGGGTTCGCGGTCTCGAAGCCGACGACGATGTAGTCCATGCCGAGCGCGTTCTTCGGGATCAGCGTCGATGCGTCATTCGAGAACTGCTGGATGATCGGGTTGAACTGGTAGAGCACCATCGGGCCGGTGGAGACCACGTGGTAGGCGTGCGGCGACACGAACGTCCCGGAGCCGCCGTTCTTCGTGTACGTGCCGTTCTGGCCCATCGAGCCATCGACCTCGCGCTGCGGCAGATCCATCCGCTGCGCGGTGCGCGGCGGGACGGTGACCTGAAGGATCGCCATCTCGTTCACGGGCTGGCCGACGTTCGCGGCGTTCTTGGTCACCGTGACCTGGATCGCAAAGTCGTTGTTGTTGGCCGCGACCACCGCGAACTGCTGCGCCGCCGCGTCGTTCGAGATGATGCCGCTCGATGCCTCGTTATCGAGGTCGGCCGCCCAGAAGTCGCACCCGACGTTCGAGGGGTGATCCTCGGCGGCCTCGCACGGCGTCTTGCACGCGCCGCCGGAGCACACGTTCGTCGATGGGCAGGTCTCGACGAACGTACCGTCGGTGCCCTCGTGGTTGCATCGGAGCACGTCCTGGGAGCTCGCGCCTCCGCAGTACAGCTCGTCGGGAACGCACACCACGCATCCGTGCACCGGATCGCAGGTCTCCTGGTCACCACACGCCACCGGCGGATCGAACGAGCCGTCCTCGTGGCATTGCTGGTAGCCGAACGACGTGCACAGACCGGTGCAATCGGGACCGTTGTCCCGGTTTCCCGGTCCGCAGCCAAAGCCGAGCGTCGCCACGAACAGAAGCGCGGATGCCCTCATCGGGCAGGAACGTCGCGCCCCGCGTCGACGCGGTCAAGCGCTTTCGTCAGATGCCCGGGTCGTCTGCGATCGCTTCCGCATCGGGATTGCGGTCGGCAAATGCGCACCACGCGAGCAGCTCGAGGAGATACCCCTCGGCCGCCCGGATCTCTCCGGCGGCAACGGAGAGCGACGCCATCCACGACAGGGTGCGTGCACGCGGGCGGAGATCCTCGCCGGCCTCCAGGGAGCTCATGACCGTTTCAGTGGAAGTCAGCATGAGCAGGTGTTGTTCACGGATGGTGCCAGATCTGCCCCCGGAGCCTGTCCACGAGGACCTACAGGGTTCTGGCCACTTGGCCGGCGTTCGTTACGAGCGCTGGCGCTCGCGCGCGGTCTCGCGCACGAGAAGCGCGATCGGGAGAGCGGCCCAGAGCACGGTGACGTCCTGCGCCCCACCCGGATGGGTGGCCTGGGAGAGCACGTCGCGCCACATCCCGGGCGGCAGGTCGAGCGTGGTGGCCCGCCAGCCGTCTGCGCCCGTCCCGAGCCGGGGCACGACGGCGATCAGGTCGTCGCCGCGGGCGAACGCGAACACGCGATGGGCGTGCGGACCATGGGCGCGCAGCGGGCGATACGCGCCCTCGAAGAGCCCGGGTGCGCGCCGGCGCAGCCCCAGGGTGCGGCGGATCGTGTGGAGCTTCGCGAGCGAGAGATCGCTCGCCACGTCGCGCGCGCTTCGATCGCTCAGCGCGCGGAGATGGCGCTCCTGGACCGCGAGGTCCACCGGCGCGCGGTTATCAGGATCGACGAGCGAAGCGGCCCGCAGCTCGCAACCCTGATAGATATCGGGCACGCCAGGCGCGGCGAGCTTGACGAGCAGCATCGCGAGCGAGTTGCGATCTCCGTGCACCGCGAGGCGCTCGGCGAACGCGGCGATCTCGGCAGTGAGCTCGGCATCGCCATAGATCCCGGCGAGCCACGCGACTCGCGCCGCCTCGTACGCGGCGTCGGGCGCGCGCCACGACGTGCGCAGCCGGGCCTCGCGACTCGCCTTCTCCGCGTAGCGCTGCACGCGATCGAGCGCGATCGGCCACGCGCCGACCAGCGTTTGCCACACCAGATATTCGAGGACGCGGTCGCGCGGAACCTCTCCCCACCCCGCCGCGGCGCGCTCGCCCCACGCCACCACGCGCGCCTCCCACGGCGCCGGGAGCTCCGAGATCACGGAGATCCGCGCGCGCACGTCCTCGCTGCGCTTGCTGTCGTGGGTCGACGATGCGAGCAGGCCGAGCGGCGGCGCCGCCGCGAGATGGGCGTGAACGTCCTCGATCTCGGCACCGAACACGTCGAGATCGGAGCCGACCTCGCAGCGCGATGCGAGCGCGACCTGTCGATATGCGAGCGTGTCCTCGTCGCCCTTCGCGACGATCGGTCCGGACACTTGCTGGGCCGTGCGCGCCAGCTCCTGCGACTCCGCGCTCGGCAGCTCGAGCGCGAGAGCGGACTCGAGGAAGCCGAGGAGGTCACCGTCGAGATCGGGGCGCGCCGCGCGTGCGGCATCGGCGGCGATGGTGATCCGCGCGCGATCCTCCGGTGGCGCGGCGCCCTCCCCCAGGTAGGTGCGATAGACCGAATAGCCGGCGAGCAGCTCGGACAGCGCCGTCCGGATCTCCGCGCGCGTGAAGTCGCGGCATAGCGGGCTGGTCGCGCAGGCGCGCACCGCGAGCTCGGTCAGCCGCTCGACCTCGCTGTGCAGCGCATCGGTCATCACCTCGAGCCGCGCCTCGCGACGAGCCACGCCGGGCTCGAACTCGACGCCGGTGTACGCGGTGAACATCGCGTCGAGGCGCGCCGAGGCATCGCGATCCACGAGCAACCGACCGATCTGCTCGCCGTGTTCGTATCCGGTCGTGCCGTCGACCGGCCAGCTCGCCGGAAGGCGCTCGTCCGCGGCGAGGATCTTCTCGACGACGATCCACGCCTCGGGCGCGCGCTCGCGCAGCGTGGTCAGGTAGCCGCGCGGCGCGCGCAGCCCATCGACGTGATCGACGCGCACCCCGTCGATCGTGCCGTCATCGAGCCAGCCGAAGATCCGGCGGTGACCGGCGGCGAGCACGTCGGGATCTTCGGCGCGGATGCCCACCAGTGACGTGACATCGAAGAACCGGCGATACGAGAGCTGATCGCCCGCGACACTCCAGTGCACGAGCCGGTAGTTCTGCGTCTCGAGCAGCGCGTCGAGTGCGAGCGGATCTGCGTTGATCGCCGCGACCTCGGCCGTGATCGCCGCGTCGACCGCCGGGTCGGCCGCGCACAGCTCCGCGAGTCGTGCGAGCAGCACGGCACGATGCCGGTGGCGGCGCCAGCGTGCCTCGTGCTCGCGTTCGCGCGACGACGGGAGGCCCGCGAGCCCTTCGCCGAGATAGTCGAGCTCGGCGTGATCGATGCGCGCTCCGGCGGCGCGGAGCAGCGGGCCGAGGGTTCGCGGCGAGACCGGGAACCGCTGATCGTGCGCGCGCAGCTCGAACCGACCAGCCGTCCGCTCGAGTGCGAGCTGGCCGGTGAACAGCGCGCGACCGTAACGCGCGCCGAGCACCGGCAGCAGCACGCGGTTGTCGTCGCCCGTCCAGTCCACGTCGAACGCGCTCGCGTAGTAGCTCGCGGAGCCGTTCTCGAGCACGTCGCGCCACCACCGGTTGCCCGCCCCGGCGATCGACATGTGGTTCGGAACGATATCGAGGAGGATGCCGAGTCCGGCGGCGTGCGTCGCGTCGACGAGCGCGCGCAGCTCGTCCTCGCCGCCGAGCTCGGCGCTGACGCGATCCGGATCCACGACGTCGTAGCCGTGCATCGAGCCCGGAGCCGCCTGCAGCACGGGCGACAGATAGAGGTGGCTGATCCCGAGCTCGACCAGGTACGGCAGGGCGGCGCGGGCATCGGCGAACGTGAACCCTGCGTGGAGCTGCAGCCGATACGTCGCGCGCGGCGGCGTGCGCACCTAGCCTCCGACTCGCCTCAGCAGCCACAGCGAGCGGCCGAGCACCTGGATCGTCGAGCGCGCATCGTGGCGCTCCTCGGTGTCGGCGAACCCGCGGTCGGTATCGAACACGCGGATCCAGGACGTTCCGTACTGCGCATCCGGCAGCGTGACGCTGTCGTCCTCGGGTGCGGCATGGAACACGATCAAGAACGTCGCGTCGGTCACGGGCTCGCCGCGATCGTCGGGCACCTGAAACTGTTGCCCGTTGAGGAATACCTGGAGGCTCCGCGAGAGATCGGCGCTCCAGTGCTCGTCGGTGCTCTCCTGGCCCTCGGGCGTGAACCACGCGATGTCGGGGAGCGCGGTGCCCTTGACCGGCCGGATCGGGCGACCCTGGAACCAGCCACGGCGACGGAAGGCCGGGTGCTGGCGACGCAGCATCGCGAGCCGGCGCGTGAACGCGAGCAGATCCTTGTCGGCGGCGGCCCAGTCGAACCACGACACCTCGTTATCCTGGCAGTAGGCGTTGTTGTTGCCGTTCTGCGTGCGCCCGATCTCGTCGCCGCCGAGCAGCATCGGGACGCCCTGCGAGAGGAACATCGTCGCGAGGAAGTTGCGCTGCTGGCGCCGGCGGGTGCGAAGCACCTGTGGATCGGCGGTCGGTCCCTCGGCGCCGCAGTTCCACGATCGGTTGTGGCTCTCGCCGTCGCGAGACTCCTCACCGTTCGCCTCGTTGTGCTTCTCGTTGTAGGAGACGAGGTCGTTGAGCGTGAAGCCGTCATGCACGGTGACGAAGTTGATGCTCGCGTGCGGGAACCTACCGCCGGCGCCGTAGAGATCGCTCGATCCGGTGAACCGCGAACCGAGCTCGGGCAACGATCCGGGCTCGCCGCGCCAGTAGTCGCGGATCCAGTCGCGGTACTTGCCGTTCCACTCGCTCCACAGCGGCGGGAAGTTGCCGACCTGATAGCCGCCTTCGCCGACGTCCCATGGCTCGGCGATCAGCTTCACGCGCGAGACGATGGGATCCTGATGGATCAGATCGAAGAACGCGCCGAGACGATCGACCTCGTGGAGGCCGCGGGCGAGCGCGCTCGCGAGATCGAACCGGAAGCCGTCGACGTGGATCTCCTCGATCCAGTAGCGCAGCGAATCCATCACGAGCTGCAGCACGTGCGGGTGCCGCATGTTGAGCGTGTTCCCGGTGCCCGTGTAGTCCATGTAGAACTCGGGCTTGTCACTTACGAGCCGGTAGTACGCGGCGTTGTCCAGCCCCTTCATCGAGAGCTGCGGACCGGCGTGGTTGCCCTCGGCGGTGTGGTTGTAGACCACGTCGAGGATGACCTCGATGCCGGCCTGGTGCAGCGTCTTCACCATGTGCTTCACCTCGGCGACGGCGGCGCTCGCGGTACGCACGCTCGCGTACTCCGGGTGCGGAGCGAAATAGCCGATCGAGTGATAGCCCCAGTAGTTGCGGAGGCCCTTGTCGAGCAAGAAGCCGTCGTGGATGAACGCGTGGATCGGCAATAGCTCGACCGCGGTGATGCCGAGGCTCTTGAGATGCGCGATCGACGCGGGATGCGCGATGCCGGCATAGGTGCCGCGCAGGGCTTCGGGGATCTCGGGGTGACGCTGCGTGAAGCCCTTGACGTGAACCTCGTAGATCACCGTCTCGTTCCACGGGATCTCGAGGCGGCGATCGTTGCCCCAGTCGAAGTACGGCTGGACCACCTCGGAGCGGAACGTGCTCGCGGCGCTGTCACCGGTGGATGGACCGCCGTCGTCGCGGTGGCCGCTCAGCGCGGGCCCCCACTTCAGGCCCTCGGAGATCGCGCGCGCGTACGGATCGACGAGCAGCTTGTTCGGATTGCAGCGCAGGCCCCGGGCGAGATCCCACGGACCGTGGACGCGGAAGCCGTAGCGCGTGCCCGGGCCGACCTCGGGGAGATACGCGTGCCACACCTGCCCGGTGCCGCAGTGCAGATCGATCTGCGTCTCGGCGGCGCCATCGAGGAACAGACACAGCTGCACGCGCTCCGCGACACCGGAGAACACGGCGAAGTTCGTCCCGAAGCCGTCGAACTGGGCGCCGAGTGGATACGGCTTGCCCGGCCAGGTCTTGGTCATCGGAGGATGCGCGTGGGAACGAGGGCGCGCGCGCGGCGCAGCGCGAGGACGGTCTCGATGCGCTCGGGTTGCCCCCACTCGCTCCACTCCACGTCGTGGAGCTCCATCGCGGCGAGACGCCCGGGCGCGCGCTCGAGCATGTCGCGCGAGAAGCTGACCGGCAGGTACGCGCGATAGATGTGCTCGATCGCGTCGTCCTCGTCCTCGGTTCCGATCAGAGGAACCAGCGAGTCGAGGATGTCGAGGAGCTGCGGCTCGGTCGCCTGGCCCAGCGCCCACAGCGCATCGACGCTGGCGCAGGTCACCATCGTGTTCCACAGCGCTCCGTCGGCGAGAAGCGCCCGCGCGGTCGTCACCGACGGCTTCTCGACGAAGCTGACCAGGCGACGGACCTCCGGGACCTCGGTCAGGCTCTCACCCAGCGACAGATAGCCGAGCTCCGGATCGGGCTCGGTCGGCCGAACGCCGAGGATGACCACGGTGTCGCGCAGGCGGGTGGCCACCTGGCGCGCGCTGCGCAGCTGCTCGACGTACTTCGCGCTCGGGGCGACGTAGTGATCGGTCGGTGTGATCGTGACGATCGCGTTCGGCGCCCACCGCTTGATCATCGCGAGGGCGATGTAGAGCGCCATGCCCGTATCGCGCGATCCCGGCTGGCGAACCACGTGCTCGCACATCCCGGCGAGCTGCGGCATCGCGACGGCGGCGTGGTCGCGGCCGATCACCGTGAGCGTTCGCGACGGTGGGGTCAGCTTGTTCAGGCGCTCGAGGGTGTGTGCGAGCATCGACCGGTTCCCGAGCAGGGAACAGTATTGCTTGGGGATGTGCTGGCCGAACCGGCGCATCACGTAGTCCTGAAGCGAGACCCCATCGCCACCCGCGAGCGCGATG
>JBBRED010000429.1:0-6889 GCA_038203335.1 Haliangiales bacterium
TTTCCACGGCCCTCCGTCGGGCGCGCATGCTTGCGCTCCTGCCGTTCACGGTCACGGGAGACTAGTCATGGCGATGCAAGTGATCCTCACGCAGGACGTCGACAACCTCGGCAAGGCCGGAGAGCTCGTCTCCGTCAAGCCGGGCTTCGGCCGGAACTACCTGGTGCCGCGCGGCCTCGCCGTCAGCGCCACGGTTCGCAACAAGAACCGCCTCGAGCACGAGAAGGCGCTGATCGAGCGCCGGGTGACCAAGGAGCGCGCGAGCGCCACCGAGATCGCCGCGAAGCTCAACGTCATGACGCTGCAGTTCGAGCGCAACGTCGGCGAGGACGAGAAGCTGTTCGGCTCCGTCACGAACCGCGACATTCAGGAGCAGCTCAAGCGCGCTGGTGTCGACATCGATCACCGCTGGATCCAGCTGGACCAGTCGGTGAAGGCGCTCGGCAAGTACGAGGTGATCGTTCGCCTCGCCGCCGGTGTCACGGCGAATCTGAAGTTCTGGGTCGTCGGTAAGGACAAGTAATCGGATGCTCGCCCTCGTGCTGCCATCCGCGCAGCTCGAGGCGAGCTTCGTGGAGTCCGAGCGCGAGCTTTGCGCGCTTGGTGTGCCGCCCGAGCGCCTCGCGCTCGATGCGGCCGCATTCCGGACCCGGCTCGCGCGCATCGCCGAGATGCGTGAGGGGCCCCCCGCGCCCGGCAAGGTCGCCAGCACCACGCTGTGGCTCGTCGACGGCGATGCGTACCTCGGGCGCATCTCGATCCGGCACGGCCTCAGCGACTCGCTGCGCGTGATCGGCGGCCACATCGGCTACGACGTGAGGCCGTCGCGGCGTGGCCAGGGCCTCGGCGGTCAGATGCTCGCGCTCGCGCTCCCGCATGCCGGCGCGCTCGGGATCGATCCCGCCATGCTGACGTGCGACGCGCAGAACACGGCGTCGTGGCGCATGATCGAGCGCTGCGGCGGTGTGCGCGAGGCCGAGCACGTGCACGAGGACGTGCTGCGTTATCGCTACTGGTTACCGACGACGCGCTAAGCTACGGTGCTCCGATGGCGCGCAACCGGGTACTGCCGCACCAGAGCGATGCGGAAGCATCGATCCTCGGTGGCGTGATCCTGCGCAACGAGGTGCTGATCCACCTCGAGTCGCTCGAGGTCGACGACTTCTACGAGCTGAAGCACAAGGTCGTGTGGCAGGCGATCCGCAACCTCGAGGCCACGGGGAAGCCGATCGATATCGTCACGCTCGAGAACGAGATCGAGAAGCAGGGCAAGCTCGATGCGATCGGCGGCGTCGCGTTCCTCGGCGAGCTCACGCTGCGCGTCCCCACCGCCGACAACGTGCTCGCGTACGCCGAGATCGTCGGCGACAAGCACCAGGCGCGAAAGCTGATGCTCGCGTCGAACGAGATCCACGAGAAGGGCTACGAGGACGGCCTCGAGGTCCGCGACTACCTCGACGAGGCCGAGGCGAAGATCTTCGAGGTCACGCAGCGCAAGGACAAGGCCGGCCCCGAGCCGGTGAAGTCCCTCGTCAAGAAGGTGTTCGCCTCGCTCGACGAACGCTTCAAGTCCGCCGGCGGCGTCACCGGTCTTCCCACCGGCTTCACCGATCTCGATACCAAGACCGCCGGTCTGCAGCCGACGGAGCTCATCATCCTCGCGGCACGCCCCGCGATGGGCAAGACGTCGTTCGCGCTGTCACTCGCGCAGAACGCGGCCACCACGGGCGGCTGGCCATGCCTCGTGTTCTCGCTCGAGATGTCGTCCACGCAGCTCGCCGAGCGCATGCTGTGCTCCGAGGCGAGGGTCGATTCATCCGCGCTGCGTCGTGGCCAGCTGCAGCGCCAGGACATGACGAACCTCACCTACGCGGCGGCCACGCTGTCGAAGGCGCCGATCCTGATCGACGACACGCCGGCGCTCTCGCTGCGCGAGGTGCGGGCGCGCTCGCGCCGGTTCCGCCAGAACAAGGAGCTGTTCGGCGACAAGAAGTTCGGCCTGATCCTGATCGATTACCTCCAGCTCATGCGCGGCTCGCCCCAGGCGGCGAAGGCGTCGCGCGAGCAGGAGATCAGCGAGATCTCCCGCGGCCTCAAGAGCCTCGCGAAGGAGCTGCAATGCCCGGTGCTCGCGCTCTCGCAGCTCAACCGTTCACTCGAGAATCGCACCGACAAGCGGCCGCAGCTCTCCGACCTTCGTGAGTCGGGCGCGATCGAACAGGACGCCGACGTCATCATGTTTATCTACCGCGATGTCGTCTACAACAAGGACGCGGAGAACCCGAACATCGCCGAGGTCATCCTCGGCAAGAACCGTCACGGCGCGACCGGTACGGTGGAGACGCACTTCGAAGGCCGCTACACGCGGTTCGAGAATCTCTCGCAGCGCAGCGATGGTGGTGGCGGCGGCGGGTATGGCGGTGGCGGCCACTAGTCGATCGCGCACGTGAGCGACGACGCCCCTCCGCCGCCGCTCGCGTACTGGATGATCGTACTCGGCGCGGCCGGCGCGATCGTGGCGCTCGGTGCACCGAGCTGGGTCGCGCTCGCTGCGGGTCTCGCGATCTCCCTCGGCTCCGGCGTGCATCCACCGGCCCGCGTGCGCGCGGTGACGGCGCCAGCGCTCCAGCTCGGGGTGATCGCGCTCGGTGCGGGCATGAACCTCGCGGTGGTGTGGGAGGTCGGCTCGAGCGGCGCGCTGCTCACCGCGGCCAGCCTGGGCGCGGCGCTCCTCGTCGGGCTGCTGCTCGGACGCTGGCTCGGCATTCGCGGCAACACGCCGCTCTTGATCTCCGTCGGGACCGCGATCTGCGGCGGCAGTGCGATCGCTGCGCTCGCGAGCGTGCTTCGCCCCGAGGAGGAAGAGACCTCGGTGTCGCTGGCGGTGGTGTTCTTGCTGAACGCGGTCGCGCTGGTCGTGTTTCCGCTGCTCGGCCACGCGCTCGGCCTCTCGCAGCACGTCTTCGGCCGGTGGGCCGCGCTCGGCATCCACGACACGAGCTCCGTGGTCGGCGCCGGCCTCGTCTACGGACCGCAGGCGCTCGCGATCGCGACCACCACGAAGCTCGCCCGGGCGCTGTGGATCGTGCCGATCACGGTCGCGGTCGCGCTGGTCCGCCGGCGCCACGGCGGCGGGCTGCGGCCGATCCGCTGGCCGTGGTTCATCCTCGGGTTCGTCGCGCTCGCGGCGCTCTTCACCTGGGTGCCCTCGCTCGCGCCCGCTGCGCCGACGGTGGTGCTGCTCGGTCAGCGGGCGCTGCTGCTCGCGCTGTTCCTGATCGGGCTCTCGCTGTCCCGCTCGGCGCTCCGCCAGGTCGGGGCGCGGCCGCTTTTGCTCGGTGTGCTCCTGTGGATCACCGTCGGGACGCTCGCGCTGTGGCTCGCCGTCAACGCTGGCGACACCTGAGATCTCTCACCGTGGAGTTGCGCGCACTTGGCGCGGCGCGCGCGTTGCTCTACCCGCGGCATGACCAAGGCTCTCGTGCTGGCGTGCGTTCCGCTCGCTGGATGTTTGACGTTCTCTGACTTCGATCTCGGGCGCGATGTGCCCGAGCAGACAATCGAGGGCAGCCCGGTGCCCGCGCCGCTGCAGTCGGCGTTTCCGTTCGCGATGGACCTCGATCTCTCCGAGCACCTCGCGAAGTTCGAGTCCAAGCGCCAGGTGCAGGTGATGCTCGCGTCGCTCGCACTCAGCACCACCGAGAGCGCCCAGCCGGCCGGCGATCACGACGACTTCGGCTTCATCTCCGAGCTGCACGTGTTCATCGGCTCGAGCACCGAGGGCACCACGCTCCCGCGCGTGGAGATCGCTCACGCCGTGGCTCCGGGCCCGGTCACCACGATCGAGTTCGCCGTCGAATCGACCATCGATCTCAAACCGTACATCAGCGAGATGGCGAAGGTCGATGCGGTCGGCAGCGGCACCGTGCCGAGCGATGACATCTCGTTCGACGGCCACGGCGTGGTGACGGTCCACCCGCTCTAACCCAGAGTCCGCTCGCGTTGGTCCGAATCGAGCCCGAGCCCGAATCTTCGGATCCGAATCCAGCACGCGTGACCGTCAAGCTTAGAACTTCTTCGCGATCTGCGCGCTGCCGCCGGCGGCGACGTCGACCTCGGCGGTCTTCGCCTTGCGCGACGACACCTCGAGCAGCGTGATCTTGTGGACGCCCGGCGCGAGCGTCAGCGTCTTCGGCGTCATCTGGTTCGTCGAGCGGCCATCGATGTAGATGAGGGCCGCGGGCGTGCTGGTGATCGTGACCTTGCCCGGACCGGTGCCCTTCGCCGCGGCCTTTGCCGGCTTCGTCGGCTCGGCGAGCGCGACGGCGATCGGATCGGACCTCCGCCCGCGTGGCGACGCGCTCGGTGCAGGTGCCGCGCGCGCGACGACGCGCGCGGGTGCGGACGCTCTCTTCGTGCGCCGATGATGCGGCTTGGCGACCGTGGTCGCGGCCATCTCGATCTCGTCGTCGGCGGGCCCGACGGCGACGGTCTCGACCTCCGGCGCGATCGTCGGCTGCACGGCCGTCGGCTTCCACGTCGCCGGCGGCGCGGACTCGTCGGTGACGAGCGCAGCGGAGATGGTGATCGGCGTGACCACCGGCGCGCTCACGGCCGCGGCCGCGACGGCCTGCGAGGGCGGAGTCACCGTCATGACGACGGGGACCTCGCGCTTGTGACCGCCCTGCCCGCCGTGCACGACGTAGCCGCCGACGAACATCATCGCGATCGCGAGCCCCGCGAACGGCAGCGCGCACTTCTGCAGCGTCGAGACGAGCTCGCTCCGCGGTGCATCGTCATCGTCGAGATCGCGCGGTCGCGGCAGCGCCGCTACGCGCACCGTGTCGAGGTGCTCCTCGAACGGACCCGGTGCGCGCGCCACCCGCGGCGGAAGCGCGGGACGGACGTGCCACTCCTGCTGCGGGATCTCGTCGTACTGCGCGACGCGCTCGGTGGCGTCGCAGTCGGCGTGGTACGGCATCGGCGGCAGCGGCGCCGGCGTGGGGTACGCGTACTGCGGCAGGATCGGCTGGGGATACGCGGGGACCGCGTACTGGAGCGGCAGGAAACCGGGCGCCGACGGGCGCGGGTTCGGCGCGCTGCCGATCGCGAGCTGCGGATCGACCGCGGTCGCCGAGTCCTCGTCGTCGTAGTCCATCGCCGCGTGCACCGGCACGATGGGTGGCGTCGCATGGGGAGCGCGCCGGCGCGGCAGCGGTGCCGGTGGCCGTGCGGTCACGAACAGGTTGTCCTGCGCGTCGCCGCTGTGATCGATCACCCGGCCCTGGACCAGGTGGATCAGATCGTTGATCGCCGTCGATTCCTGCTTCGGCATGAGGACTCCGGACCTGGCAGTGCTGCACGGGGTGGACCACGAGCCGCCGTCGCAATCTCGGTACGTTCGGCGGGGATCTGTGGCTGGTCGCCCTGCGCTGGCAACCCGACCTGCCGGAGACTCTCGAACCCGGAAGCGGGCAACCACACGCTTTCATGGGATAAGATGGCGACGTGCCGAACCCTGTGCCCGGAACGATCCTGGGCGCCTATCGCGTCGAAGGAACGCTGGGCGCTGGATCGATGGGCGAGGTGTTCAAGGGCGTCGACACGGGCCTCAATCGCAAGGTCGCGATCAAGATCCTCTCGGAGAAGCACAAGGACAGCCCCGAGCTGCGCGCGCGGTTCGTGCGCGAGGGGCGCGCGGTCGCGGCGATCAGTCATCCAAACGTCGTGCAGGTGTTCGCGAACGGCTCGTTCGACGAGCGCCCGTACATCGCGATGGAGCTGCTCGACGGCATCGACCTCGGCTCGACCGTCGAGAAGAAGGGCCCGCTCGATTCGCTGACCTCGGCGCACGCGGTGCTCGATGCCGCGCAGGGTCTCGCCGCCGCCGCGAAGGCGGGCCTGATCCATCGCGACGTCAAGCCGTCGAACCTCGTGCGTCAGAGCGACGGCCGCGTGAAGGTCACGGACTTCGGGCTCGCGAAGCCCGTGGACCCGGGCGCCGAACCGGCGCTGACCGCGATGGGCGTGGTCGTCGGCACGCCGGATTACATCGCGCCGGAGCAGGCGCGCGGCGAGACGATCGACGAGCGCGTCGACATCTATGCGCTCGGCGGCACGCTGTACTTCCTGCTCGTCGGCATCCCTCCGTTCCGCACCGGCAAGCCGCAGGAGGACAAGTACCTGAAGGTGGTGGCTCGCCACCTGCGAAACCCGGCGCCCGACGCGGCCATCGCGAATCCGTCGGTGGATCTCGAGCTCGCGCAGCTCGCGCGCCAGATGATGGCGAAGAAGCCCGCCGAGCGGCCGAGCTACCCGGAGCTCGTCGAACAGCTTTCGGGCATCCTCGCGCGCCTCGATCCAGGCTCGGTACCGATGCTCATCAACTCGGCGCGCGAGCGATCGCGCCCGAACATGATCCTCCCGCCCGATGGCGGCGCGCCGCTGCTCAACAACACGATGGACAAGTCGGTGACCGTCAGCGACGGCGGCGACATCTCGTTCGCGCCGCCGCCACGGGCATTCCCCGGCTGGCTGGTCGCGATCACGCTCGCGAGCATCGCGCTGTTTGTCGCCGGCCTCGTGGTCTACCTGCGCGCCGGCGATGGCGCGGGCGCCGGAACGCCGCCGCCCGGTGATGCCGGCAGTGCCGCGAGCAGGAGCGATGGCGGGATCAAAGGCGGCACGCCGATCGGAATGCTTGCGGTCAAGAACGCCGACGGCACGGTCGCGTTCTACGTCGACGCGCAGCCGCTCTCGGCGGAGACCTACAAGAAGTTCGACCCGAAGCACGAGCAGGACGGCAAGCCGGCCGAGGCGGTCGTCAACATCTCGTACAACAACGCGCGCAGCTACGTCGGTAGCTTCGGCGCGCGGCTGATGACCAGCG
>JBBRED010000430.1:0-6851 GCA_038203335.1 Haliangiales bacterium
CCGCCGAAGTTCCGGGTCATCGGCGCGCTCCGCAACCTCCCCGCATTCGCCGCGGCGTTCCAATGCGCGAAGGGCACGCCGATGCATCCGCAGAACACCTGCGCGATCTGGTAGCTCCGGCTCGCAGGCGCTGGAGGCGGGCTGCCCGGGTTGCCCGAGTGTGATTTGGGGCCCCACCGACCGCGCAGGCACGAGCGCGATGGCGTGCTCCCATGTCGTCGCGCTCCCATGTGGGCTCGGCGGCTCGGTGAGCGGCTCGTGATCTACGTCGGGAGGTCCAACCCGGCACGAGCTCCGCGCCTCGTCGGCTACGTCGGGAGGTCGACCGTCACGATATCCGCTTCTGCGAGCGCCTTCCTGCGTGACGAGCTGCAGGGAGTCGAGAGCCCTTCCTCGCGGGCCTGACCTCGTCGGTGTCCCAGCCTCGGACGCGAGCAACATGGGTCCGCTCTCAATCGCTGGCGCGAGCCGAGTCGCCAGCGTCCGACGTTGCGCCTGTGGCGCGCGAAGTCATACGCCGCCGCCGTATATAGTCCCGCCAAGAAGTCGTGCACGGCCCAGGCTCACGCAACAAGCTGTCTCCGTCGCATGCGCGCCACTATCCAGGTGACAGCCTCCTCGACACGCTCGGGCGCGCCATCTGCGCCGTCGACTGCCTGCCACGCAAGGAGCTGCACGAGGCCTGGGAGATGGCCACGCGCATACGTACATGGCTTGCATCCACGCCGACGGGGCGCGTGGTCGACCTCTGCGCTGGTTACGGCTTGCTCGCTCAGGTTCTCCTGCTGCTCGACCCCACTCTGCAATCGACGGCTCTCGCCGTCGATATCCACCTGCCGAAGAACCACCTGCTCGTCCATGATGCCGTCATCGCCACGTTTCCGAACCTCGCCGGCCGGGTGACGTTCCAGCTGGATCCACTCGAGAATGTCGTCGTCGGCGTCGACGACGTTGTCGTCTCGTCACATGCGTGCGGGACGCTCTCCGATGCTGTGCTGGGTCGCGCTGCCGACGTGGGCGCACGCGTCGCCCTGCTGCCTTGCTGTCACCGGACGAGGCGGCGTACCGATCTCGTCGACCACGCCGATCCTGCCGCACGCATCGACGAAGAGCGCGCTACGTGGCTCGTCGAGCGCGGGTACGACGTGACCGTCGATATGATTCCAGCAAACGTCAGCGCAAAGAATCGCCTGCTGCTCGGGCGACCGCGCGCAGCGCCGCCGTAAGTGTGTCGCACTTCGTGCCGCTGGCTCCCGAGCAGTGGCAGGGCAGCTTCTGCCTCGCTTCGGAGACCTGCGACGTCGGCGACGTTGACGGCGACCGCCAGGCCGATCTCGTCGCGTTCTCGCGCGGCGGGACGCCAAACGTTTGGGTCGCGCTCTCACACAACTGGTACTTTGGCGGACCGCAGATCGCGAGTTCCTACTTCTGTCCGTCGGCCACGGAGCTGTGCAGCGTCGCGGATATCGATGCCGATGGCCGCGCGGACCTCGTCTCGTTCACCCACGATGCGTATCACCAGGTATGGGTCTCTCGCGCTCTGCGCGATCGCGTTGCTTTCACTACAGTCGCCGACCCGCAGCCGCCGCTGTCGTCCCACGAACATGAAGTCGCCGCCGGGCTCGAGGAGAAACGTCTCGAGCTTGGAGATCAGCGCGGACTCGAGGTCGCTCTCGGAGTATTCGTCCTTGAGGTTCAGGAACTCGAAGAAGAACGGGTCCTTGATCGCCTCTTCGGGCGTCATCACGTCATCGGGCGTCTGCCCCTGCCCTTTGCGCAGCATCGCCGCCTTGTTCTTCGAGAGCGCGGTCCGCTCGTAGAACTGGCTACCGATCTGGCGATCAAGCTGGCGAACGGTCCACCCGCCGCCAAGCGCCTCGCCATCGTAGAAGCGGCGCGCCTCCGGGTTGCGAACCGAGAGGAGCCGCACGTAGGTGGACCACGGCAAGCGCAGGCGGCTCGCGACGGCGGCGAGACCCTCGCGCCCAACGAATTTCTAGACGCTGTCTGGAGAATCGCGCGATAGGCGAGATAGAAGGCCTTCATCTGGAATAGGTTCGCCCGGCCGTAGCCACGACCGAACCGCGCCTGCAAATCGACGGAGAGTTTTGGGATCAGCTCCTCGCCGTAGTCTGCGCGGGCCGCTCCGCCCTGCTCTTCCTCGACGATGCGACGTCCCACGCCCCAGTAGGTCGCGGTCATGATCGCGTTCGAGGTGCGTACCGCCGCGCGCTGCCCGGCCTCGATCATCGCCGCGACGTCCGCGAGCACGACGTCGTAGGCAGGCGTGCGGCGCGCGAGGGTGGTCTTCTTGCGTGTCACGTTCGCTCCACGGGGTTCGCCGCGTTCGGCTTGGTATCGACCAGCGTCGCGAACACCTCCCAGCGCAGCCCGCGCGCTTCGAGTCCGTACGCGGCAATGCTGTACTCGCCCGCCCCGAACCGGTTCGTGATTTCGGAGATCGATGTGGGGCCGGACACGACGAAGCCGCCCAACTCGGTGAGGTTCCGGTACTCGGTGATACTCGTGCGAGGCGTACGCGCGTATCGTCGCCCGTGCGAAGAGTCCCGCGGAGCGTCGCGCGCTCGCGGTCGAGTATGGATCGAAGAGGCGCATCTCGGCGGAGCGCGTCGACCCTGCTGAAGTGTCGAGCATCGTCGCCGACGCGGCGAACGCGAGGAACGGATGGAAGGTGATCCTCGCGCGCTGCGCGCCGATCGCGAGACCACGGTCGATCGCACAGCTCGTGCACGAGCCGAACTCACAAGCTGCCACCACCGCTCGCAGCTGACACGAGGGCCAACTGGCTCGATCGCAAAGCTCACGTACGCTTGCGTTTGGGCGCCCGCGGCTTCCGCTTCGGCGTGACGTTGACGGCAAGCCGGCCTTCCTCGTGCCCACCGATCCCGATCACGCGGCCGACCCGAGCTGCACGCATTCCGAATCGGCCCACAGCTCGCGTCCCCGCCGACTGCCGTGAGCCGACCTGTTACGCCGCGTGTTCGCCGACGACGTCCTCCGCTGCCCGTGCGGCGGGCGCCGCAGCATCGTCGCGTTCGTCGCCGACCCATCGATCGTCCGCGTCCTCCTCGACACCCTCGGCCTTGCCACCAGGACCGCGACCTTCGCGCCCGCTCGCGGCCCACCACAGACCGAGCTCGGGTGGGACGATTCCACGTAGCGGCCCACCGCCAGCCTGTCGGCATGGCCTCGTCTCGTCTCGCGTCGCCCAAACGTCGCCGGGCTTACGTTGCCGGTCCCGAACCCCATTGCCGCCCTACTTTCCGATCCGACCCCAAGCTCGCCCCCGGCGAACCCCGCTTGTTCGTCCTTGCCGCTATCGTCGGCGCGCTCGTCGCCCGGTGCGCGTGATATAGGTCCCGCATGTCGCGGCTCGAAGACATCGCGGAGCGCAACCGGCGCGCAAACCGTCCACGGCGCTCGTGGCTGAGCTACGTGATCGACGAGGTCCGCGATGCCTTCGACGGATCGATTCCCGCCGCGGAGCGCCGGCCCAAGCAGATCGCACTCGCCGTGATCGGCGCGCTGATCATCGGCGCGATCGCGACGTACGTCCTGTGGCCACACGCCTCGGTCGGCGGCAAGGTCCAGTCGCGCACGGGCGAGACCGTCGAGCTCGCATCGCTGTGGAAGGACCGGCGCACCGTCGTCGTGTTCTATCCGAGCACGTGCGACTGCGGATTCGCGCTGCAGGACCTCGAGGCGCACCGCGCGAAGTTCGACGCGAACCTGATCGCGATCAGCTCGCACTCGTCCGACTACGCGGCCCAGCTCCATGACCGCTGGAAGCTCGGCTACGAGATCTACGTCGACCCCACGTTCAAGGTGATCCCGAAATGGGGCGTCCCGTTCGTGGTCGCGGATGCCACGGCCTGGGCGGTGTTCATCGTGGAGCCCGGCGGCACGGTCAGCTTCAAGAAGATCCACGAGCCGCTCCCGACGTGGGACGAGGTCGCAGCGATGACCAAGCACCGCTAAGTTCCGCTAAGTTAGCGAGCCGACCCGTGTGTTGGACGTCAGTGCCGACGAGGATACGGTCGCGAAGCCGAGGAGCACGTCGCTCGCGCTGCTCGATGCAAGACGGTCAGCCCACGAAGACTGCGGCTGAGCGCTTCACTTCGAGCACGTCGGCTGCGACGTCGGTCATCCTTCCACGTCGTGCTCGTCGCGCCACAGGGTCTCGCCGAACCCCGACCTGGAGGCGATGTTCGACGTACTGGACATCGAGCGCCCGCTCAAGAGCTGTGACTACAGCCGACGGCTCATCCAGGGGTGGCTCGTCGAATCGGTTCGAAGGGATCTACTGCGATCCGCGCGAACTGCCTCCGGACTCACGACAACGAGTCTCCCGAGAAGGGGGGGCGATTCACCGGTGCGGAAGTTCGGAAGTTCGGGACAATCCCCCCCGGCGCGGAAGTTCGCGGCTTGCTGCATTAGCGTAAGGTCAGCTTCGTGCGTACCCCGGTTGCGGTGGTTTGTTGTCTCGCCGCGTGTTCTGGCAGTCACTCGCAGAAGGACGACGGCGCGCGTGTGGAGCAGCTTGAAGGTGGTGAGGTCAAAGGCACCGCGGGCGTGTCTGCGATTGTCGATGCGCAGCGGACCGCCGCGGTCTACAGCGATACGCAGCGCGGGCCGGCGAGGCTTGCGGTGCTCGATCTAAGCGGCAAGGGGTGGAGCCGACTGCTCGGGTGCGTCGATGTGACGAGCGTTGTTGCAACAATTGAGATCGTCGCGATCATGTGTCACGCGAAGTCGAACGAGTTGTGGACTGCGGCATACAAGACCGTCGATGGATCGCGTGTGTGGCTCGCACGAGCGATTCGCGAGGTCGGCGAGTTGGCGATCGCGCGATCGTTCATCGGACTCGAAGGCGAGCTCATCTTCGAAAACTGGGAGTACGGATTTGCGGCGCTCGACCTCAAGACGGGCGAGGAGAAGTGGCGGCGCGGGCACAACGATGGGTACTTCGTCGTCGGCGACAAGGTCGTCGAAGACCACTTACTGAGCAGCACGGCGCTATCGCTGAAGACGGGACAGTCGGTCGGCGACATTGGTCGGGTGCAGGGCGTCAGCGAGGGCGGATTGTGCGTCGTTCACGAGGACACCCTCGCGCACTGGGACGGCATCACATACGAACTTCTCATCAAGGGAGTCGCGGCGCTCGAGGACCGCTATGGTCACTTCGTCGCGTGCGGACAGCGAGGCGAGCGCACGGTGTTGTCGTTCGATCACAACTCGGTCAACTACTTGCTGTTCATTCGCGCGGGCGCCGTCGAGGCCGAGTTGCAGTTTCCATCGACGTCCGGACCGCCGCTTTCGGTGGGATGGGACACGCCGTTGCCGCGCTTGTGGCCGGTCGCGACGAAGGCAGATGGGTTCGCGATCATCGACCTCGATGCTGCGAAGATCGAATCGAAGGTGACAGTCCCGCAGTTCAGCGAAACCGGGAGCTCGTTTGCGAGCATGGACGGCCGCGTCGGCGATACGTGGATGTTCAACTACGACGGACTCAAGCGCACGGTTGCGCTTGACGGTGAGTCCGGCGTGTTCAGCGCGAGCCCCGATGAGAGCTCGTGGCGCCTCTACAGCAGCAACCGCGCTGCGTCTGCGAGGGATGCCTCGCGCATGGTGGTGCGAACCGGCAGCGGCTTCACCATCAAGCCGCTCATCCTGTCTCCCAGTGATCCGCTCGTGCAGGTGTGGACGTCTCGCCGAGCACCGGTCGTTGCGAACTAACGAGCGGGATCCCATACGTGCGACCCAAACTTCGTGCTGAGCGATCCCTTCCACGCGTCGAACTCGCTACGGGGCATCGTAAACAGCTCGACGCGCTGCAGGCGAAGATCGCGTAGCCGTCCCCATACCGCCGCGATCTCGAGATCTTGTTCCGGGGCCCCATCGGGAAGGATCGCCATGAGGTCCCAGTCGCTGTTGGGCCGCGCTTCAAGCATACCCGAGTCGGCCGCACTTCATTCTTCGCGCGAGACAACCGAGTAGCGTTTCGGCCCCCACGCATGCCCAAGAAAGCCAAGCACGCCGACGTCTGCTCGAAAGTGTGGCTGTATTCGCTCGCGGAATTACCAGGCTTTTGCGCTCGGCATGAAGCATCGTTTCAAAGCTCGACGCCTCGTATCTCGACATGCCGATGATGCTGATCGTCTGGCGTGGGAGAGATGCCAAGGGCATCGATCAACTGATCGATCAGCTTTTCGAGAGCCTTCCGGAAGTTCGAAAATGCCCGGCGCAGGACCAGAAACGGATGTCAAGACTTCTCGACAAGGTGGAGAAGCTCGTCGACCGGACCGACTACGTCTTCGAGGGCATCGACGGCCCCCGATTGCCGACGACGGGAGCAGCGTTTCACAGCTCGGCTTCGCTCGAAGCCGTCCACGCGGTGCTCCGGAAGCACACGCGCGTCGACCGGACCGAGTTCGTGTGGTCCTTCTTCGCGGCCAATGCTCTCAACTGGGTGACCGCAAAGCCATAGTCGCATGACTGCATCGAACGGCTCGGCTGGCCTCCACGTGCCCTGCTGCCGGCGATCGAACGGTTCAGCCCGTTGCTCGGCGACTCGAACCCATCCCGTCTAGAATACTCCGATGCCGAGGCCCGTACTCATCGCCGTTGCGTTCGCGAGCCTCGCGATCGGCTGCGACTACTTCGTCCCGAGCTGCGGAGACATCGACGCTCAGCCCGGCAAGACCATCAGTTGCGTGGTGCCTGGCTATACCGACCGCGCGTTCGACCTCCGCACCCCTTCCGGCTGGGATGGCAGCTCGCCGCTGCCGGTGATCCTCGCGATCCACGGCGGCGGCGCGGTTCGTGCGGCG
>JBBRED010000431.1:0-6850 GCA_038203335.1 Haliangiales bacterium
TTCTCGTCGGGCTGGGAGTGGGGCTACTGGCTGAACGATGTCGCGTCGCTGCGCGGGAGCTACGAGCTGCCATCGAACCTGCTCGATGCGTTCACCCAGGAGCTCGCGCCGGACCTCGGACCACAGGCCGCTGCCCTCGTCGAGAAGCTCGCGCGCTCGCAGCACGATCACGTGATGATCGAGCTGCTCACCGGCTACCTCGTCGGGCGCGACGCGGTGATCGATCTCGGGAAGAAGGCGAACATCATCTCGCAGCCGGATCGCATCACGTTCGAGCAGCTCGCGAACGGCGAGGGCCGCGCGACCGTGGACGCGATGCTGCCCGTGCTCGGCGCGTACGCCGCCGAGGTCGACGATCTCGTGAAGCAGGTCGACAAGCTCGTCCTGCCCGACACCCGCTGGGCGAGCGAGCTGCGCGCCGGCTTCGAGATCGATGCGCTGCGCGCGCGGTTCGTCGAGGCCACGTACCAGGCCACGCTGGCGCAGCTCGATGGCGACACCGCCACCGCGACGAAGCGCTACGAGGCGGCGAAGGATCTGCTCGATCGTGCGCGCACCGTCGTCGACGACCGCCACGACGACCTCCACGATCGCCATGACCGGCGGCTGCTCGACAAGACGCCGAACCAGACCTTCTATCAGTTCGGGTACCTCTACTTCGCCGACAGCCTCTGCTACTGGAAGCGCGAGCTCGACCAGGTCGGCGGCGTGCTCGGATCCACGAGCGTGATCCCCGCGAGCTGCTTCTTCTGATGGCACGGGGCGTGCTGCATGCCCCGTCCATGACCCGCAACATCCGGCTGTTCGTGCTGGCTCACGTGGCACTCGTGGTACTTGCGTCGTTCTCGGTCTGACCGGGTGGCCACCGCGCCTTCCGGTCACCGCAACTGCACTTGCGATGCACGACCGACCCGGCACCCGTGATCTCGCCTGGTTGCGAACGGCCCATGGGCTGCAGTTCCCCCGAACCATGCACATCCTCGGAAAGCTCACCGCCGCGCTTCTCCTGGTAACGGCCGCCGCCTGCGTCACCGAGGATCAGGGCCGGCCCGAGGAGGACGCCTCGCTCGACTGGCGCTCCGGCGGCAAGGGCGACGGCCAGACCTGCGAGCTCGACCAGCAGTCGGCGCAGACCTATCTCGCGAACTTCCAGTACCGGGACGTCGGCGCCGAGACCGGTGGCGGCCACCGCTATCGCATCGGCTTCACGTTCGACGAGAAGGCGATCCTACCGAACGGCGACGCGGCGTCGTTCACGATGTACCTGCTGCCCGAGGGCCGCGCGATCGTGAACTACAGCGAGGAGCACCGCATCGATTCGTCGAGCTCCGAGGTCCTGAACCAGACCGTGATCGTCACGCGCTACTCGATCGACGCGACCACGCGTGCGTTCAAGCTCGATGGCTTCGGCACCGGCACGCCGCTGACCGCGACCGACGGCGGCCGCTGCGCACCGGCGTTCGCCTTCACGTTCGCGGGCGACGTTCGCACCGCGGGCCTCACCGGCGGCAAGACCGTGGCCTACGCGGGGACCTCGAGCGCGTTCGTGATCGATCCTGACCACCTCGAGAACGTGCCGTACGAGTCGACGCGCACCTGGTTCCGCGAGGACGTCGCGAGCGGCAAGATCGTCGTCGTGCACAAGTAGGTCTATAGTTCGACGCGTGATCCGCCTCGCGACCTCGGACGACCACGACGAGATCTGGGGTGCGCTCGAGCCGGTGCTGCGGGCGGGCGAGTCATACGCGTTACCCCGCGACATGGATCGTGACAGAGCGCTCGCGTACTGGTTCGCGCCCGCGCACGAGGTGTTCGTCGCCACCGATGACGATGCGGGCACCGTGCTCGGCACGTACTTCCTGGTGGCGAACCAGCAGGGCGGCGGTGCGCACGTCGCGAACTGCGGCTATCTGACCGCGCCGCATGCGGGAGGCCGCGGGATCGCACGCGCGATGTGCGCGCACTCGCTGGACCGCGCCCGCGAGCGCGGCTTTCGCGCGATGCAGTTCAACTTCGTGGTCGCCACCAACGCCGCGGCGCTGCACCTGTGGAAGGCGATGGGGTTCCAGATCGTGGGCTTGCTACCCGGCGCGTTCGCCCATCCCACCGCGGGCGACGTCGACGCGCTCGTCATGCACCGCTTTCTCTAGCGCGTCCGATCGCCGGACAAGAAATGGGGTCCGACCCCTTTTTCGCCGCTTTTTCGCCAGCGCGTCCGGTCGCCGGACAAGAAATGGGGTCCGACCCCATTTGTTTGCCCTAGACGTCGGCGGCGGGAATCGTGACGCGCATCTGCGTGCCGAGGCCCGCCTGGCTGGTCGCCGAGATCGTCCCGTCGTGCGCCTCGGTGATCCGCTTCGCGAGCGTCAGGCCGAGGCCCACACCGCCGGTCTCGCGCGACCGGCTCCTCTCGCCGCGGAAGAACGCGGTGAACACGCGCGGCAGATCGTCGGCGGTGATGCCCACGCCCTTGTCGACGATCTCGTAGGCCACGCGATCACCGTCGCGCACCGCCGACAGCTCGATGGTCTGGTTGCCATCCGGCGTGTACTTGTGCGCGTTCTCGAGCAGGTTGTCGAGCACGCGGCGCAGCAGCATCGGATCGACGTGGATCATCGGCAGGTCGGGATCGATGGTCACCGCGAGCGGGCGCTGCGGGTGACGGCCGCGCATGCGATCGGCGGCGGCCTCGGCGATCGAGCCGGCGGTGACGTGCGCGCGGCGAAGCGGAAACGAGGCGGTCGGGCCCTTGCCGCTCGCGACCTCGAACCGCATCGCGGTGAGGATATCGTCGACGATGGTCTCGAGCTCGCCGACGTCGACGGCGATCTCCGCGAGCGATGCACGCGCGGCCTCGCTGTCTCCTTCCGCCGCGAGATCGAGCGCCACGCCGATGCGGGTCAGCGGTGTGCGCAGCTCGTGCGCCACGTTCGCGAGCAGCTCCTTCTCGGAGACCAGCAGGCCCTCGACGCGATCGGCCATCTCGTCGAACCGATGACCGAGCTCGCCGATCTCGTCGGAGCGCTCGAGGCGGCTGCGCGCCTGCAGATCGCCGGCGCCGAGCGCCCGCGCGGTGCGCGACAGGCGATCGATGGGCCGCACGATCCAGCGCGCGGTGACGAGCGCGCCGAACACGAGGATCACGAAGCCGCAGACCAGCACGAGCACCGGACCGGTGAGGCCCGGCGGCTTGCCATGCACGCCCCGCGCGACGAAGAACCCGCGCTCGCCGTGCACGGTGAACGGGATCAGCATCACGCGCTCTCGCCCTCCGGGCGGACCGAATCCCGGGCCACCGGGACCACCCGGCCCCGGAGGCCGCTCGTCGCCGTGCGGGTCGTGATCCTGGGGCGGAGGACCCGGCCGTGGCTCGCCCGGCGGTGGGCCACCCCGCGGTCCGCGCGGGCCGCGGCGGAGCGGCACCGAGAGCGCCGGCTCCACGTTCGTCGCGAGTAGCACCTTCTTGTCGTCGTACAGCGAGACCTCGATGCGCTGCTCGAGCAGCTCGTCGAGCGCCGCCTGGAGGGGCGCCGGCTGATCGACGAGCGTCTCCAGCCGGCCGATCACGGCGCGGTCGATGTGCTCCTCGGGGCGGCCCGGCTCGTGCGGTCCCTCCGCGTAGAAGATGCCGATCGCCGTCGCGGCGAGCAGCACGAGCTGCACCACGCCGACGAGGATCAGCCGGGACGCGAGCGAGCGGAAGCGACGAAGGGCCATCTACTTCTCGCCGGGCGTGAGCATGTACCCGACGCCGCGGATCGTCTTCAGCAGGCGCGGCGTCCGCGGATCCTCCTCGATCTTCGCGCGCACCCGCGAGACCACGACATCGATCGAGCGATCGAACGCCTCGTCGGCGGTGCCGTGCAGGAGCTGGAGCAGCTGCTCGCGCGCGAGCACGCGGCCGGCGCGCTGCGCGAGCACGTGGAGCAGCGAGAACTCGATGGTGGTCAGCGCGATCGGCGCGCCGCGCACGGTGACCTCCATCGTGGTCGAGTCGATGGTCAGCGCCCCGACATCGATGCGCTCGGCGCGCGGACCGGATTCTCCGCGTCCGCGCCGCGCCTGCGCGCGGATCCGCGCGAGCAGCTCGCGTGACTGGAACGGCTTCGCGACGTAGTCATCCGCGCCGCCTTCGAGGCCGAGCACCCGATCCGCCTCCTCGGTGCGCGCCGTGACCATGATGATCGGCACGTCGGTGCGCTGGCGGAGCTGGCGGCAGACCTCGAGGCCATCCGCTCCGGGGAGCATGAGGTCGAGGAGGACGACATCGGGGTGGACGCGCTGGACCTCCGAAACCGCCTGATCTCCGCGCGTGACCAGCGTGACGTCCACGCGGTGCGCGTTCAGGTACTGCGTGGTCAGCCGCGCGAGGCGCTCGTCGTCCTCGACGTAGACCACGCGGATCTCGGGCTCGGCAAGCACTGGAGACAGGATGCCACTGGACCGCCGCGGTCGCGGGGGGGGAAACATCCCGAAACATCACGCCGCCAGGTAGCCGGCGCCGATCGCGACGTGGCGAGCGATATCGAGCGCCGAGACCATCCCGAGCAGCTCGTCGTCCTCGGTCGTGACCACGATCTGGCCCACGCCCTCGATCGCCATGAGGGCCGCGGCGCACTCGATGGTCGCGTCGAGCGTCAGCGCGAACACGAACCCCGACATCGCGTCGCGCGCGGTCGCATCGGGATCGCGCTGACCGCGCAGCACATCGGTCCGGGTCACGATCCCGCGCAGCGCGCGATCGCGATCGACGACCACGACCGCGGGCACGCGCAGGTCGAGGAGGAGCTCGCGCACGTCGCCGAGCGGAGCGGATTCGAGCACGACCGCGATCGGCCTGCAGATGGATTGGAGTGACTTCATGAAAATAGGAACCGAACCAAACGGTCCTCGTTGCCGCGGGAAACACTTGGAAACAGCGATGCCGTACAGTCCCGAGGTGCGACGTGCCGTGTGCGTGCCACTGTGTCTCGCGCTCGTGGCGATTCCGGCGAGCGTGTGCGCGGATGGCATCTCGATCGTCGGCGGTTCGCCGCGTGCGATCGGCAGAGCGGGCGCCGCCACCGTGGGCGACGACGGCGGCGGTGCGCTGCTCGTCAACCCCGCGGCGATGGCGCGGCGCGGCTCCAAGCGGATCCAGCTCGGCCTCGCGATCGTCGACGACTCGCTCGTCTGGAGCCGGGCGCAGACCGTGCAGGCATCGCACGATCAGGCTGGCTCGAGCCTCGCTCCGCTGCTCGCCGGCATCGCCTCGTTCGGTCCGTACGTCGTCGGCGTCGGCGCGATGACCTCGAGCGTCACGCATCACGCGTTCCGCGATCCGAACGACATCCCGCGCCCCGAGGACATCCAGGACAACTTCGACTTCCGCTACCACGGCATCGAGGGCGGGCTGCGCAGCGATACGGTGACCGCGGGCATCGCACGGCGATTCGGCGACACGGTGGCGTTGGGCGTGTCGCTCGGCGTGTCGCGGATCTCGATCCAGGAGACCCGCCGGCTATGGGCCGGCTACGAGGGCATCACGAAGGCGGGCGATCCGCACCGCGACGTGCAGCTCGGGTTCGACGCTGTCGACAACTTCGTTCCGAGCGCCGTCGCCGGCGTGCTGATCGCGCCCGAGGAGGGCTCGCTCGAGCTGGGCGCTTCGATCAGCTGGTCCGGCAAGGCGGAGACCTCCGGCGACATCGTCGCGAACGGCACCACCGGCGGCCCGACCGTCCGCACCGCCTCACCGCGCGGCTCGCTCGTGTTCCGCCCGCCGATCGCTGCGCGCATGGGCGTGCGCTACGTCTCCGATCGCTTCGCGATCGAGGTCGACGGCGATCTGTGGATCGCACGGCGCCGGACCTCGCGCATCTCGTGGACGATCGACGGCGTTCGCGTGGTGGATCCGTCGTCGATCACGGTCGACCTCGTCGCGGCGCCCTCGCGGTTCTCGCAGCGCACGCACGGCGCCCTGCGCGCCGCCGGTGATATCGAGCTCATCCCCGGCTTTCTGTGGGCCACCGTCGGCTACGCGTACACGGTGGGCGGCACCACCGAGACGCAGCTCTCCACGTCGTTCGGCGATCTCGGCGGGCACACGGCCGCGCTCGGAATCGAGGGCACGGCCGGTGCGTTCACGTACACGCTCGGCTGGTCGCGCACGTGGGCCACCAAGAAGGGCGGCGGCGAGTCGCTGACCCTCGACAATCCGTTCAGCGCGGGTGATGCGAACCTCCGCAAGGCCACGTTCGACGAGACCGCGGATCAGGTCGGCATCCTGCTCGACATGGAACTCGACGCGCCGTGAGCCACTACGAGCTAGTGCGGCTAGTACGTACCGTACCAGCGCCCGCACTTCTGCGGGAGCGACTCCGGCGCCGAGCGTGCGGCCAGCGCGTGCACCTTGCTCGGCACCTGCGCCATCGTCGGGGGTCGAACCGCACGCGTACCTCGTCGATATCCTGAACAAGCTCGAGCTCGAGCGCTGCACGATGTCCCGCATCGACGAGCTGCTGCCGCCGAACTGGATCGAGACGGCTCCCGCGTCGTCGCGATTGCCGACGCGGCGCTGATCACCACGCGCCTACACGTCGTCCGAGCGCGAACCACATGCGGTTCATCGGAGGCTTACGCGAGGAGCTACAGACAGAGCCAGTGTTCGCAGCCGGCTAGAAACTCACCATGTGCTTTGATGCGAGCGGCGCTACTTCTGGTCTAGCGCCTGAGGGATCCCCTCGGTTCGATCGCGTAGACGATCGAAAGCGCTCCGGAATTTTGGTCACGTAGGGAGGAATTTCGGGGACCGAGCGTCGGTTCGGACGGCATGATGAGCCGTCGATCGATGTCGAACTTCGCAAAGGAT
>JBBRED010000432.1:0-6826 GCA_038203335.1 Haliangiales bacterium
GGTATGACCTCCGACACCACGGTCGGGGCGGTCAACGATGTCCGCCCGGCGTGCGCGTCGAGCAGCACGCACACCGCGCCGGATCAGACCTACCGCCTGGACGTGCCCGCGCTCAGCGTCCTCGACCTCAACATCACGAACCAGGTCCCCGCGTTCTGGGACACGGTCACCGCGCTCTACAACTCCACCTGCGGCGGCACCGCGGTGAGCTGCAGCGACGCGACGGCCATGCACCTGACCAACGTCGCCGCCGGCGCGTACTTCTTCGTCGTCGATGGCTGGAGCACCGCCATGGGCTCCTACACCATCGCGCTGTCGGGCAAGATCCAGAACGGCGCGAGCTGCGAGGGCGTGCTCGCGCAGTCGGGCGCGCTGACCTGCGGCACCGGCTACGCGTGCAAGGGCACCGCGGGCGCACGCACCTGCGCCCCCGCGCTGTGCGGTGATGGCGTCGACAACGATGGCGACGGAAAGATCGACTACCCGGCCGATCCGGGATGCGACTCGATCGCCGATGACACCGAACAGGATCCCGCGACGCTTCCGGTGTGTGCGGACGGCCTGGACAACGACACCGACACGCTGACCGACTGGCCGGCCGACTATGGTTGCGCGGCCGCGTCCGGAACCAGCGAAGTGTTCTGCCCGGCCGAGACGAACCCGACCTCGCTGATCACGACGACGACCACGAACGGCAACACCGTCGGGATGACGAACAACTTCACGTCGACGTGCCAGGCATCGGCGGCGAGTAACGACATCACCTACGCGCTCTCGCTGCCGGTCCCCGTTCAGACCCTCGTGCTCGACACCGACAACTCGGGCTTCGATACGGTCCTCACCGTTCGCGACACGCAGTGCGCGGCCGAGCTCGCGTGCAACGACGACGGTGGCAGCCAGTCCCTCCGCTCGAAGATCACGATGACGAACGTCGCGGCAGGAAACTACGCCGTGGTCGTCGACGGATACTCGGGCGCGGGCGTGGTGAGTGGCGCGACCGTGCTCACCGTCAAGGGGACCGTTGCACCACAAACGGCGTGCAGCTCGCCGCTGTTCACCGGCGCGACCGCGATCCTCGCGTGTCCCGCGGGAACGACGTGCACGGGCACGCCCAAGAAGTGCCAGTAGCTGCACACGTCTCGTAGGTTTTGTGAGCGTGCGTGCGTAACCACACTCGGGTGATCTCGTGTGGCGCCTTCGCTCATTGACGGAGTGACATTCACTTGCAAGGGTGACGCCCCCGGAGGGCACCACCTGATGCGCGCGACTAGCTTTTTGATCGTGACGGCGTTTTGCACCGTCGTTTTCCCGGCCTGTGGCGACAACGCCATGTCTCAGATCGACGCGCACGTCGTCGATGTGGTCACCGGCCCCAAGTGCAGCGACGGCATCGACAACGATGGCGACGGCAAGACCGACTATCCCGCGGATCCCGGATGCGTCGTGCCGCAGCAGGATGACGAGACGGACGACTGCCCCTCCGGTCCGAACTGCCCGCAGTGCGCGAACGGCGTCGACGATGACGGCAACGGATCCATCGACTACCCGGATGATCCGGGCTGCGCCGCAGCCTCCGATCAGTTCGAGTTCGTCAATAACCCGGTCGCCTGCGGCGCCGGCCTGATCATCCGCCCGCTGCCGAGCAACGGCATGGAGACGGTGATGTTCGATCCGGCGACGAGCACGTCGAGCATCGCTTCGCCGTGCGGCGGTGGCGGCGCGGTGCCGGCCTTCGCCTATCAGATCTCGCTGACCGCGCCAAAGGTCCTCGTCGCGACCACCGCGGGCTCGACGCTCACGGGCGGCGCTGCGATGGACACCATCCTCGACCTTCGCGGGTCGAACTGCGCGACCACCGAAGTCGCGTGCAACGACAACGACAGCGCGCTCAAGACCTCGAAGATCACGCAGTCGTTGCCAGCCGGCAACTACTACCTGATCGTCGAAGGCAAGGACACGACGATCGCCGGCATGTACTCGATCGAGGTGAACCTGTTCACCGGCGAGGGCGAGGCCTGCGGCACGAGCAGCCAGTGCGGGCCCGGCCTGGTCTGCCGCACGCCGCTCGGCGGCACCATGGGCATGGTCTGTACGCAACCGCAGTGCAACGACGGCGTCGACGACGACCTCGACGGTAAGAACGACTACCCGACCGATCCGGGCTGCGATTCGCCCACCGACAACGACGAGACGGACACGTGCCCGAACGGCGCCAGCTGCCCGGCGTGCAGCAACACGCTCGACGACGACAACGACGGCCTCACGGACTACCCGCTCGACACGTCGTGCACCTCCGCGGCCGGCAACAGCGAGGCGTGCACGGGCGAACAGGATCCGATCACGTCGATCACGGCGCCCACCACGAGCGGCACGCTCGTCGGCGCGCACGACAATCACAACCCGAGCTGCGGCGGCGATGGCGGCGGCGACATCCTCTACACCTTGAAGCTGCCGCCGATGCGCTCGCTTATCCTCGACACCGAGGGGACCGCGGCCGACACGCTGCTGTCGCTGTTGTCGGCGACGTGCACCGAGCCCAGCCTCGCATGCGATGACGACGGCGGCACCTCGGGCAGCTCGTCGCGCATCGCGCTGACGAACCTCAACCCCGGCGTCTACATCGTCGCAGTTGACATGTACAACGGCACCAAGCCGCCCGCCCCGTACGACCTTCACGTCACCGGGGTCATCACGCCCGGCGGCGCGTGCAACCCGGCCGACACTCTCGGCGGCGCGCTCGCCTGCCCGGCCACCAACCCGTGTGTCGGCGCGACCGGCTCGATGGTCTGCATGCCGAGCGCGTGCGGCGACGGCATCGACAACGACGCGGATGGCAAGATGGACTACCCGGCGGACCCCGGCTGCTCGTCGCTCGACGACACCGACGAGTCCGACACCTGCCCTGGCGTGGGCCCGGGCTGCCCCGAGTGCTCCGACGGCGTGGACAACGACAACGATGGCCAGACGGACTATCCGAACGACACGAACTGCCTCTCGCCGTCGACCGCGTCCGAGGGCTGCGTTTCGACCGATGGCGTCGACGCGCTCGTGATGCCGACCACCATGGGGACCACCGTCGGCGCGGTCAACGACGTGCGCCAGGCGTGCGGCACCTCGGGCACCCACACGGCGCCCGACAAGACGTACAGCCTCTCGCTGCCGGCGATGCGCAACCTGACGATCGTGAACACCAACTCGTTCGACGCTGCGGTGGCGCTCTACAACTCGACCTGCGGCGGCACTGCGCTCCAGTGCCGTGACGAGCCCGAGACGATCGCGCTCACCAACGTGGCCGCGGGCCTCTACTTCTATGTTGTCGACGGCTACTCGAGCGGCTCCGGCGCGTACACGATCACCGTGAGCGGCGCGATCCAGAACGGCGCGAGCTGCGAATCCCCACTCGCCCAGAACGGCGCGATCACGTGCGGCCCCGGCTTCACCTGCCGCGGCACCGTCGGCTCGCGCACCTGCCAGGCGGCGGCGTGCGGCGATGGCGTCGACAACGATGGCGACGGCGTCGCGGACTTCCCGAACGATCCGGGCTGCAGCTCGGTCAGCGACAACGACGAGACCGACACCTGCCCCGGCGTTGGCCCCGGCTGCCCGCAGTGCAGCGATGGCGTCGACAACGACGGCGACCTGCTGATCGACTACCCGGACGATCCGAGCTGCGCGACAGCATCCGGCACCACCGAGGCGTGCTTCTCGAGCGAGACCATCACGCCGATCGTGATGCCGATGACCGCCGACACCACCGTCGGTGCGACGAACGATGACTCGCCGGCGTGCAGCACGGCGATCAACACCGCGCCCGACAAGGTGTACTCGATCACCGTGCCGCGGCTGACCAGCCTCTCGCTGGTCAACATGAACTCGTTCGACGCCGTGGTCTCGCTGTTGAACAGCACGTGCAGCGGCGCGCCGGTGGCGTGCAGCGACACGCCCGAGGACCTGTTCATCGGCGCCCTGGCCCCGGGGACCTACTACTACGTCGTCGACGGCGCGGGCTCCACCGCCGGCGCGGCGTACACCATCGTCGCCAGCGGCAAGATCGCCGGCGGCGAGAGCTGCGAAGGCTCGCTCGCGATGGCGGGCGTCCTCGCCTGCAGCGACGGCTTCGCGTGCAAGGGCACCGCCGGCACCCGCACGTGCCAGGCCTCGCAGTGCGCCGACGGCATGGACAACGACACCGACACCAGGACCGACTACCCGTTCGACCCGGGTTGCGACTCGCTGAATGACGATGACGAGACGGATCCGGCGACGGCGCCCGTCTGCTCGAACGGCATGGACGACGACACCGACACCACGATGGACTTCCCGGGCGACTATGGCTGTGCGTCGGCCGCGGGATCCAGCGAGGTGTTCTGCACGGCCGAGGTCGATCCGACGAGCCTCATCACCAGCACGCCGGTGACGGGGACCACGACGGGCCTGACGAACAACTTCGCCACGCAGACGTGCCAGAGCAACGCGACCGGCCCCGACGTGGCCTACGCGCTGCAGCTGCCCGTGCCGGTGGCGACGCTGGTCCTCGACCTCAGCACGTCGGCGATCGACACCGTGATCTCGTTCCGCGACACCACGTGCGGAACCAGCCTCGGTTGCGACGATGACAGCGGAGATCCGGGCCTGCAGTCGAAGCTGACCATGACCAACGTGGCGCCCGGCGGTTACGCGATCGTCATCGACGGCTACGGCGGTGCCAACGGTGCGTACACCCTCGCCGTGAAGGGCACGGTTGCCGCGGGCACCTCGTGCGCCTCGCCGCTGTTCGCCGCGAACGTCCTCGTCTGTCCGACCGGCACGACGTGCAACGCCGGCACGATGACCTGCTCGCCCTGACGAGCTAGGCGGCGGTCACGCGCCCGCGACGCGCGCCTTCCACCCGGAGGGCCGCGGCGCGAGCGTTCATCACGCGCTCCTCGGCGTCGTCTCGGTGGTCGTAGCCGAGCAGGTGGCAGAGGCCGTGAGACGCGAGGTGCAGGAGCTCGGCGGGGAGGCCGCGCTTCGCCTGCTTGCGCGCGGTGTCGACCGAGATCACGATGTCCCCGAGCAGCTCGGGGTGGAGCGCACCGGCGGGGCCCTCGCGCTGCGCGAACGCGAGCACGTCGGTGGCCTTGTCCTTGCCCCTGAACTCACGGTTGAGGACGCGGATCTCCTTGTCGGTGGTCAGGCGGAGGCCGACCTCGTAGTCCGCGTGGCCATCGGTCTTCGCCGCGGCGCGCACCATGCGGCCGAGCTCGGCCTTGAGCCGCTTCTCGAGCGCGGGTGGGATCACGACACCGTCGTCGATCGCGAGATCGAGCGCCATCGCTATGTCTTGTCGGGGCGCTGCGTGATCGCCCAGACGCGCGACTGGAGGAACACGTCGAACAGCTCCTGGTCGAGCTGGCCGCGCTTGACCTCGGAGCCGACGATGTCGAGAGCCTTCTCCGTGGACATCGCCTTCTTGTACGGGCGGTCGCTCGCGGTGAGCGCGTCGTAGATGTCGCTGATCGCCATCATGCGGGCGGGGATCGGAATCTGCTCGCCCTTGAGGGCCTTCGGATAGCCGGAGCCATCGAGCTTCTCGTGGTGGGCGTGCGCGATATCGGGCACGTCGCGGAGCGTGCGGCTCCACGGGATCCGCTTCAGGAACGAGAACGAGTGGACGACGTGGCTGTTGATCTCCAGGCGCTCCTTCTCGGTCAGCGAGCCGCGGCGGATCTGGAGGCACGAGGCCTCGTCGTGCGAGAGCACCGGGTGGTTGTTGCCCTCGTCGTCGTGGAACGTCATCCCGGCGATGGTGGCGATGCGCTCGAAGCCGCCCTGGTCGAGGACGGTGGGCTCGTTGGAGGCGAGGATGAACTTGATGACGTCGTCGAGCTCCGCGACCTTCGCGATGATGTCGTGGTCGACCTTCACGAACTGCTCGGCGACCTGCTCCCGCGAGGCCTCGGTCAGGTAGCGGACCTTGGACTCGAGGCCCTCGATCTTGTAGCCGCGCTTGATGAGCTGGAAGCGCTGCAGGATCAGCTCGCGCTCGTGCTCGTACAGCTTCTTCGCCTTGACCAGCACGTGCTCGCGCACGCCGACCTTGCCGAAGTCATGGAGCAGCGCCGCGTACTCGATCTGCTTGAGGTCGTCGCGAGTGAACCGGACCTCGCGGTAGTGACCGCTCTCGGTGCGGTTGACGGCCTTCGCGAGCCCGATGGTGAGCTCCGCGACGCGCTCCGAGTGACCTGACGTGGTGGGGTCGCGCGACTCGATCGCGGTGACGGCGGCCTTCACGAAGCCGTCGAACAGGGTCTTCACCTCCTCGTAGAGGAGGACGTTCTCGAGCGCGATGCCGGCCTGCGATGCGAGGGCGAAGATGTACGCCTCGGAGACGTCATCGAACGGCACGACGCCGCTCTCGAAGTCTCCCGGCAGGTCGAGGGTGATCCACCCCTTCGCGCGCTTGTTGATCAGCTGGATGACGCCGATCACCTCGGCGCGCGCGGAGATCATCGGCACCGCGAGCACCGAACGCGTCTGGTACCGATACTTGTCGTCGAACGTGCGGTCGTGGACGAAGCCCCACGGGTTGTTGCCCGAGCCCGGCTCGTCGAGCGAGTAGAGGTCCGGCACGTTGATGCGATCGCTCGACAGCACGCACTGGCCGACGATCGACGTCGACGACACGTTCATCGTGAAGCCCGCGGGCGGCAGCGTGCGCGAATCGTTCTGGGACACCGCGAACCGCAGCTTGCGCTGCGAGACATCCTCGTCGGCGCCCTCGACCACGTAGATCGAGCCGGCATCGGCGTTCGTGACCTCGCACGCGCGGCGCAGGATGATCGCG
>JBBRED010000433.1:0-6823 GCA_038203335.1 Haliangiales bacterium
GGCGGCGTCGTGTGGGAGGCGGTCATCCGGCTCGGCGATGCGCACGCCGTCAATGGTGGGCTCGTGGCGATCGTCGCGGCGATCGGCGTGGTGCTCAATGCGGGCTCGGCGCTGATGTTCTCGAAGGGACGCGAGAAGGACATCAACATCCGTGGTGCGTACCTCCACCTCGTGGCCGATGCAGCGGTGTCCGCAGGCGTCGTGGTCGCGGGCATCATCGTCTGGCGCACCGGGTGGTCCTGGATCGATCCGGTGACGAGCCTTCTGGTCTCGGCGGTGATCCTCGTCGGGACCTGGAAGCTGCTGCGGGAGGCGCTCGACCTGCTCCTCGATGCGGTGCCGCCGCACATCGATCCGAAGGTGGTCGAGACCTTCTTGGCCGCGCTGCCCGACATTCGCGAGGTCCACGACCTGCACATCTGGTCGATGAGCACGACCGAAGTCGCGCTCACCGTACACCTGGTCCTACCGTGGCCCGCGGCTGCACCTTCCTTCTTGCCGAAGCTCCAGCACGATCTCGAGCACCAGTTCGGGATCCACCACATCACGATCCAGTTCGAGGACTGCATTGGCGCCGAGTGCGCGCAGGCGTCGGCGGCGTCCCTCTAGCGCGTTGAGCCGGGTGCGCCTGGGCGAGCTGTTCGCGATCGACACGAGCTGCCACGTGCCCTCGCGATCGTGGACGCGTACAGCCAGAGCTTGTCGCGCTTCACCGTGCCGGGGTTGTGCTCCTTCGACGCCGGCAGGATCTGCTGGATGGACCGGCAGGACCACGGCGTGACGTCCAAAGGCCCATCGGCGCGCTAGGGTACCGGCATGAAGTACCGCAAGCTCGGCTCGCAGGGCCTCGAGGTCAGCGCGATCGGTCTCGGTTGTATGGGCATGTCCGCGTTCTACGGCAGCCGCGACGACACCGAGTCACGCGCCACGCTGGATCGCGCCGTGGATCTCGGCGTCACGTTCCTCGACACCGCCGATGCCTACGGCCCGCACACGAACGAGGTGCTCGTGGGAGCGGCGATCGCCGGCAAGCGCGACAAGATCGTGCTCGCCACGAAGTTCGGCATTCGGCTCGATCCAAACGATCCCGCGGGCCGCCGCATCTCTGGCTCGCCCGACTACGTGCGTGACGCCTGCGACGCCAGCCTGAAGCGGCTCGGCGTGGACCACATCGATCTCTACTACCAGCACCGCGTCGACCAGACCGTGCCGATCGAGGACACGATCGGCGCGATGGCCGAGCTTGTCACCGCCGGAAAGGTCCGCTACCTCGGCATGTCGGAGGCCGGCCCCAACACGCTCCGGCGCGCGTGCAAGGTCCACCCGATCACCGCGTTGCAGACCGAGTACTCGCTGTGGACCCGCGATCCGGAGGATGGCGTGCTCGCCGCGTGTCGCGAGCTCGGCATCGGGTTCGTCGCGTACAGCCCGCTCGGCCGCGGCTTTTTGACCGGTCGGTTTCGCTCCGTCGAGGACTTCGACGCCGACGACTACCGCCGTCACTCGCCGCGGTTCCAGGGCGAGAACTTCGCGAAGAACCTCGCGCTCGTCGATCTCGTCGGCGCGCTCGCGAAGGCCAAGGGCATCACGCCTTCGCAGCTCGCGCTCGCCTGGGTGATGGCGCAAGGCGAGGACATCGTCCCGATTCCGGGCACGAAGCAGCGCGCGCGTCTCGAGGAGAACGCCGCGGCGGCCGACGTGGTGCTCACGCCGCAGGACCTCGCGCAGATCGACGCGATCACGCCGAAGGGTGCCGCCGCCGGCGAGCGGTATCCATCGACGATGATGAAGCTCGTGAACGCCTGACGCTCACGCCGTCAGGGCCGCTCGCGTCGAGCGAGACCGCTGTCGCATCGCTCCATTTTCGAGGTGCACGGTCCCGTTCGGCGCAGAGCTGTGGACGAACTCCGCCGCGAACGCACGCCCGATATCGTCCTGCTCGACCGTCCCGAAGCGGCCGGGGATCAATCGCCCCAGCCACGCGGCGAAGCCGGGCGTGTGCTTGTTGCCGCCGATGATGCCGGGGCGAAAGATCGCGAGGCTGTCGAAGCCGACCCCGCGAACCAGATCCTCCTTCATGCCCATCACCCGTACGTAGCGAATCCGGCTCTTCGCGTTGCTGCCCACCGCCGACAGCAACCCGAACTGCCGGATGCCGCCGGCGCGACAACCACGAGCAAACCCGCCGACCACCCCGAGCTCGAGAGCCTTGAGCTGATCCTCGCTCCACTTCCTGCTTCCCGTGCCGACGCCCACGCACGACGCGGCATGCACCAGCTCGCCCTGCGCCACCATGCTCCGCGCGAGTGTGGTCACCTCCGCCTCGAAGGAGGCGGCCGCCGTATCCATCGTCACCTGCCGCGTGCGCGGATCGCTGGCGAGCTCGATCGCTCGGCGATTGACCATCACGACCTCCGCGCACGAGGGCTCGGCCACGAGGGCACGCACCACCGCCGCTCCCACCTGCCCGGTGCCGCCGATGATGAGGACGCGAAACGTGCTCTTCGAGGTGCTCACGTGGTGTCGCTACTGTACCTGGCGCGCTCCGAGAACGCGCCTGCTGGATCTCGGCGGCCATGATCCTCTCACTCCACGACGCCCACCAAGACGAAGGCCCTCGTGCTCTTCATCCCCTACGAGCTGTGGGGATTCACGCGCTGGGCACCTCCGGGCGCGGCCGGCGCGTGCGCGCATCGCCCTTTCGGATCGAGCATCAGCTCGTCCCAGGTGGCGACTCGAAGCAGCCCCGTCACGGCGCCAGCTCAGTGCGGGCCGGCGCCCGACTTGATGAAGTCCCGCTGGCCCTCCAGCGTGCACGCGACGAACCCCGCGCAGTCCGCCTTCGCGTAGCACCGGTCACCATCCGCAATCAGGCCCTCGATTCGATCGGGCGGAGTCTTGGCCTCGGCGGCGCGGCACATCCGGTTCGTGTTCTCCAGCGTGGTGTCACGCTCCCATTCGGGGCGCATTCGCGTCAGCACGACATCCTTCCCGTCGCGCTTGACCTCGGCAGCGATGCCAGCCGGCATGTCGTACTCGACGCGAACGTCGAGGAGCCCGGCCAGGTACTCGTCGACGCAGAGTCGCTCGCGCGCGTAGTAGCGATCGCACATCGCGCCGAGGTCGGCCGCCTTGCCCGACGGTGCGGACGCGGGCGTGGGCGACGCAGACGACGCGCCTCCGCACGCGAACGGCAAGAGACAGGCGAGAAGTGCGGCCAATGCATGCTTCATCGCACGAAGAGTATCAGCGCTCCGATGCGGACTGCGCGAGCGCCGCGAGTTGCAATTCACCGACCACGGCCGTCGGCGTTGCGTCGCGCACGAGCAGCGTGACCGGGCTGATGCGAACCGCAGCAGGCGCCGCATCGTACTCGCCCCGAACATACGCCACGAACGCTCGCATCCCATCGACGCCAGCGCCCACACCGCCGACGAGAAACCTGCCACGCCGGGGTGCCGCGGCGAGGTACACCCTTCCACCGAGGATCGTGTGCAGCGCGGCCAGGTGATCGCCGTCGAGGAAGAGCTCCGCGGCGTACGCACCACTGGTCGCGAGATTTACTCCTGGCAAGTCGTCGAGCGACTCGTTCGAGAGCTCCTCGTCGAGCATCGTGACGACCGCATATCCACGCATCTCGTCGAGCTCCGCACGCTGCGACGCCGGAACGTGCACGAATTCGCCGGCGCGCTCGACCATCCACGCCACCTCCGGGATGAGCTCGTGCTCGCCGAGCGGGCTCGCCGGCGGATTCGCGATCAGCGGCTCCACCAAGGCGTCCATCGGAGAAGTCCCGGCGGGCACGAGTCGAGGCGCGTAACGCTGCATTCGCCACTTCGTACCGCACTGCGTGGTGGATTTGACCAAATTCCTGTCCGGTTGGGACCGTCCCCATTACACGGCAAGAGTGGTGGATTCGACCAGTGTCGGACCGATGGCGTACACGTGCCGAGGGGAGGATCGCGAAAGGATTCTCACGTGGGACGTGCTCTTCGGTTCACTCTTCCGGGTCAGGTCTATCACCTGATCTCTCGCTTCGTCGGCCAGCAATGGTTCGTACGGTCCTCGCTGGAACGGCGCCTGTACCTGGGTCTTCTAGGCAAGGCACTCCGCCGGAGTGATTGGCGGTGCATGGGTTACGCGGTCATGAGCAACCACATCCATCTCGCCCTGCTCGGCGGCGAGATGCCACTTGTCGACTGGATTCGCACGCCGCACTCGCTGTTCGGGTCGTGGGTGAACGGTCGCGAGCAGCGCATCGGTGCCGTGTTCGTGCGCGGTCCGAAGCTCTATGCGGTGCGTCCCGACGGCGTGACGCGCTTGATGGGATATATCCATCACAATCCGGTCCGCGCGCAGGTCGCTCGCGCCCCGAACGAGACCGACTGGACGAGTCATCGCAGCTATGCAGGCGTCGATGCCTCGCCGCGCTGGCTCGATCGCGAGCTCGGCGCGGCGCTGTGCAACTTCGCGACACCAGCCCGATTGGCCGAATGGATCTCGGGGACGCGCGTGAGCCGCGCAGACCTCGATGCCGTGACGGAGTACGAGGTGGAGATCGATGAAGAAGGGGGCGCCCCCCACGCAGAGGCACTCGTACCCCGGACGCAGTGACGAGCCAGGTCATCTCTGTCACCTGGCGGGTGACGCAACAGGGCGATTAGCTCTTCGAGAGCGTCGCGATGCAGTCGCGAAGGACCCGGTCGCTCACGACCGTGCCCTCGATCGTCACGCGGGCCTTGCCCAGCGTGAAGCCGTCCGGCGCGAGCGCGCCATCGACGCGGCACGTGAGAGCGCGGTCGCTCGGATCCTTGGGGCCGTTGATTCGCACGTACGTCGACGTCTTGCCGGAGCTGTTGTCGGTGCTCGAGCCGAAGCCCGACAAGGTCCCCGCGATCCGCACGTGCTGACCGACCCACGACGCCCTGGCCGTCGCGACGCCGGTGCGCAGCTGCGCGAGCGTCAGCTTCTTCGCGGCGGGCTCGGCATTCGCGAGCGTCGCGGTCGCCATGCTCAACACCACCAGGACCGGCAGTTTCGTCATGCGCGCGATGTAGCAGACGCGATGGTGTCGGCGACAGCGATAGTTCACGCCACGTCTTCGTCTAGCGGAGCTGCGCCGAGACGATGTAGTCGAGCCGCGGGAAGTTCGCGTTCAGGTACGCGTTCCCCTGGGCACCGATCTGCGCCTGAGCGGGCGCCTCGGCGTACTCGGCGTTGAGAGCGTCGACGACGTCCATCCCCGAGATCACCATGGCGAACGGCGCGAAGCGCATCGTGTCGAGTCGCGCGTTATTGCCGAGATTCACGAACAGCTGTGTCGTCCGCGAATTCACCGCCGAGCTCTGGGCGAACGTGACATAGCCACGCGTATTCGAGCGCACGACGGGGTCATCCGGAATCGTGCGCGTGCTCCACATCGCATTGGTCGCGGGGTCTCCGTTCATTCCGAACTGTGCGACGAAGCCGGTGAGCACCCGAAAGAACCGGGCGTCGTTGTAGAAGCCGGCGTCCACCAACTCGCGGAACCGGGCCGCACCGTTGGGTGCCCACGACGGATCCACCTCGATCGCAAACACGCCCTTGCTCGTCGTCACGTCGACGATGAACGAATCCCCGGCCGGCGGCGCATCCACCGTCGCCTCCGATCCACCGCAGCCGATGACCAGAAGCCCGAGAAGGATGGCAGCACGTGCGGACGCAATCACCGGCGCGACGCTACCATCGCCTCGGCGCAGGCTGAAGCCATGACTGCCGACACCCCCTCAGATCAGCCTGACCGCCGAGGTCTCTGCGTGCCACGGCAAGTTCTCCGACATCGCGTTCGCCGCGGAGGTGGCGTCCCTCTCGCGATCCGCTCGTAACCGGTCAGTCACATCAACTTCATCGCCGCGTCCCACAGCTCGCGCATCGGAGCCAATGGCATTACGCGGTCGAACACCGGCCTCTCGTCGGCGCCCAGGCCATGCACCGCGTCAGGATCGATCCCCGGCACCCCTGCGATCTCGTTCGCGGCAGTCGTTAGATCGGCGCCGAGCAGGCGTGCAGCGCGTGAATCGTCGATGCCGACCGCGCGCAGCAAGAACACCGCCGCGGCGAGCTCGCTGACCCGATATTTCGCGCGGACCGCGGCGATCGCTGCCGTACCGGTCACGCGCGGATCGCCGGCGCGCGCACCGGCGGGCGTAGTGCGCGCGTCGTCGAGCATGCGCTGGTACGCGGGCGAGGCCCACGTCAGATACTCGACGAACGTCGTCGGCGCGGATGATGTGTGGCCACCGAGGTGCACCTTGCTTCGAGCCGCGCCGAACCGCGCAATTCCAAGATCGCTCGCGACTTGCGCGACATTGTCGACGGTGATATTCGCAGGCCGAACGGCGATATAGATGCCATTCTTCTCCTCAGGCCAGGTCGTCACGATGTCTCCGCGGTCGAAGCCGGTGGCGGCAAGCGTCCCCGCCGGACCGCGGTATCGCGCACCACGCAGCGGCGCGAGAAACGCATCGAAATCGATCGCGTCCGTTGTATTCGAGAGATCGATCACACCCGCGAGCACGAGCAGCTCCGGGTTCGCGAGCCGAGCGCGCACGAGCTCGGCCGCGCGCAAGATGCTCGTGTGTAGCGGGTCGCCGGCCGGCAACGAGACGTACGCCCACGCCACATAGCGGGTGAAGCGCCCGATGCCGTAGCCGTGAAACCAGGCGTCGCGCTCGGGGTTGGCAACTTCGAGTGCACTCGCGACGAGCGGCCACCCGCGCGAACGCGGGCGCGCGTCGAACGCGGGCGGCGGCGGCATGACCCAGACTTCGTCGCGCGTGAGAAA
>JBBRED010000434.1:0-6779 GCA_038203335.1 Haliangiales bacterium
TCCTGGTCAGCGGCGAGGGCACGAACCTCCAGGCGCTGATCGAGGCGCAGACCGCGGGCACGCTGTCCCCCGGCGAGGTCGCCGTCGTGGTGTGCAACAACCCGAGCGCCCCTGCCCTCGCGCGCGCCGAGGCCGCCGGGATTCCGGCGATCGTGGTGGATCACCGCGGGCTCGAGCGCGCTGCGTTCGAAGCGAAGGTCCTCGAGGTGCTCGCACGCCACGCGGTCGAGGCGATCGTCCTCGCGGGGTTCATGCGCGTGCTGACCGATGCGTTCATCGATGCGTTTCCGCTGCGCATCATCAACACGCATCCGTCGCTGCTCCCCGCGTTCCCCGGCAAGGACGCCGTCCCGCAGGCGATCGCACACGGCGTGAAGCTGACCGGCGTGACCATCCACTTCGTCGACGCCAGCCTCGACGGCGGCCCGATCATCGCGCAGGAGCCCGTGCCGATCCTCGACGGCGACGATGCCCCCGCCGTGCATCTGCGGATCCAGCGGATCGAGCACCGACTGCTCCCCGAGGTCGTCCGGCGCTTGGCGGCGGGTGAGCTGTCGTGCCAAGGTCGGATCGTCCTCCGTGCCGAGTAACTCGTACGACCTCGTCGTCCTCGGCGACGACCTCGCTGCGCTGGTGTGCGCCACGCTGTGCGTGCGCCGCGGCCTGCGCACGCTCGTCCTCGGCGATGACCGCCCGGCGCGCTACACGCTGGGCCCGCACAAGCTGCCGATCGATCCGGTGATGTGGCCGTCGACGGCGGGCTCGGCTGCCGATCGCGTGCTCAAGGAGCTGCACGCCGAGCTGGCCCTGCGCCGGAAGCTCCGCGAGCCGAAGATCGCCGCGCAGATCGTCACACCGGACCTCAGGATCGACCTCGGCGCGGATCGGCTCCTCGGCGAGCTCGAGCGCGAGGTCGGCTCGGCCGCGGCCGCGACCTGGCTGGGGCGGTGGGATCGCAGCAGCGAGCTCGCGCGGTCTCTCGATCCGATGCTCGCCAGCGAGCACGCGTTCCCCGGTGTCGGGTTCTTCGAGCGTCGCGAGGTCGCGAAGCTCGCCGAGCGCGCCAACACGGATGCCGGCGCGTGGTGGACGGACGTACAGGCCACCGACCCCGCCACGTTCGCGATCTGGCGCCACCTCGCCGCGATCGCGTTGCGCCATCCGAGCCCCGGCGCGCTCGCGATCGCGCGGGCGATCGATGCGTGGCGCACGGGACCGTCTCCGCTGCGCGGTGATGGCGACGGCATCCGCGAGCTGCTCGTCGAGAAGCTGACCACTGCCGGTGGCGAAGTGCGCGCGGGCAAGGTCGCCGAGATCGACGTGTCGTGGGGCAAGATCTCGAAGCTCACGCTCGCGAACGGCGACGAGCTCGGCGCCGGCCAGGTCGTCGCGAGTCGCCCGCCGGCGGAGCTCGCCGAGTTGCTCGGCAAGAAGGCCCCGAAGCGGCTCGCCGAGCTCGCGAGCGGGATGGCCATCGTCGGCTATCGCTACACGCTGAACATCGTGATCGACGAGGCGGGGCTGCCCGAGCACATGGCGCCGACCGTTGCGGTGATCGCATCGCCCGAGAAGGATCCGTCGGGCGACGCCGCATTCTCCATCCACCTCGGCGAGACCGACGATACCGGCCGCGTGATCGCGACCATCGCCGCCGTGCTGCCCACCGACGGTGCGGTCGATCAGGATCGGCTGGTCTCGAAGTGCATGGCGCTCCGCACCGGCCTGTGGAGACGGCTCGGCGAGGTCATGCCGTTCTTCGAGCGTCACCTCGTACTCGCGCACTCCCCGTTCGAGGGGACGCCGCCGCAGGTGCCGGGCGGGCGCGGAAGCTACGACGTGCCGCGCAATCTCCCGCTCGCGATGACGCCGGTGTGGGCCGCCACCACGCCCGACAACGCGGTCGATCATGCCACCGGCGGCACGCTGACCTACCTGACCGGGCTCAAGAACCTGACGTTGACCGGCGAGCAGATCCTGCCGGGCCTCGGGCTCGAGGGCGCGCTGGCGTCGGGCTGGAGCGCGGCGAAGGTCGCGTGTGCCGTCGCGGGCAAGAAGAAGGACTACCTCCGCGACGAGACCGTCGGCGCCGCGAGCTAGATCCGCGGGACGCCGAGCTTCTCGGCGATCGCCTCGTCGGCCACGACGAGCACCGCCGGATCCGTACCGAGTTGCAGCAGATCGCCAAGGCCGATCCGCAGCATCGGCACCGCACCGCGAGCGCGTGCCTCGATGAACAGCTCGCCGGGTTCGGCGTCATCGGCCGCGGCGAGGATCGCTCCGCCGACCGCGCTCAGGTAGCGCTTCGCGAGCACGGCGAGCGGGCCCTCGCCAGCCACCACCAGGCAGGGACCGAGCAGCGCGATGTCACCCGGCTCGCCGACCAGCGTGCCCGTGGTGACCACAAGCTCGTCGAGCATGCGTTGCACCGCCGGTGCGAGCATCACGCGCGACTCCGCGTGGCGCACGAGGCCGCGAAGCGCGAGCTGCCCCGTGCCGAGCGCCTCGTCCCAGCGCTGCCCGAGCACGCGAGCGACATCGACCGGCGCCGCGCCGTGCACGCCGCCGAGGTGCGAGCCGTAGAGCAGCGCGAGCGCGGGCACGAGCTGCGCCGGAACATCGAAGCGCGCGGCGATCGTGTCGAGCGCGGGCGCCGCGGGCGCGGGCGACACGATCGGACCGGCGGCGACCGCGCGGGCCCAGGACACGAGCTCGTCGCGCCACGACCCCTTCGGCTCGGCCCGCGCGGCGGACTCGCCGCGGGGAGGCGCCGCCGGTGGTGGTGTCGTCGCGGGCTGGAGGATCTTGTCGCGCCACGAGCTGAAGCGCTCCGCGAGGCTCTGCGTCGAGACCGTCGCCGCGGGTGGCGGCGATGGCGGAGCCGCGGCGCGTGCGGCCGCTCCCGCGAGGGCCGCGGCCGCCGGGCGAAACGGTGGCGGTGCGGGCGGCGCGCCCGAGCGCTCGTCGTCGTCGTCATCGACGAGCGTCGAGCGCTTCGCCGGCGGCTCCGGCTCGCGGCTCTGGAGACCGGGCGGTGCCTGCGTGACCTGGGTGTCGCCGTCGGTCTCGCGGCCGTCGAGCGCGATGATCGCGATCGGCTTGCCGACCTGCGCCGCCAGCACGCCGACCATCCGGCCGACCATCAGCCCCGCGCCCGCGACGCGATCGATGACACCGGTGCCGAGGGTGCGAAGGCGCTGCCTGCCGTCGAGGTCGACCACGTAGAGCCGGCCCGACTCCGCGCCGATGCAGACCAGCAGATCCGAGCGCGGGTGCCCGGCGACGTGCGCGATCGGCTCCGGCAGGTCGTGCACCTTCGGCTGGCCGCGATTGACCAGCGGCATCACCTCGATCCGCATCGGATCGGACTGCGTCATCATCCACACCACGCGATCGCTGCCGCCGACGGCGGTGATCACCGCGGGCTTGGGAAGGCGCAGCCGCCGCTTCGGCATCCGGCTCGCCGGATCCCACTCCTCGATCGAGCCGGCGAGCGCGACGACGAAGTTCGCCGCCGCCGCACCGGCGGTGGTCGGAAACGTACGCGCCGGGAACTGGTACGGGGTCAGGTGCGTGTCGGTCGCGGTCAACACCGCCGCGCCGATCGAGCCCATGGCGAGCGCGTGCGCGCCGACGCTCGCGAACAGCCGCATCGGTGACTCGAGCCGGATCTCGGCGATCGTACGCGGGCCGTGCGGATCGATCAGGTGTGCGGTGCTGTACGTCGCGTAGCGCGAGAGCACGAGCAACCGGGGCGGCGTGCCCACCCAGGCGATCTCACTGCTGCTCGCCTCCGGGTCGATGCCGACCTCGGCGAACGCGGCACCACCGGGCAGCTCGACGATCACCGCCCGCGTGGGCTCGGCGACCGCAGCGAGGGTCCCATCACCGGCGATCGCGACCCGCGGACGATCCATCGGCATGAACGCCGGTACGTCGGAGGAGCGTGCGACCACGGAGCGATCGTATCACCGGGGCGGCGGGTACTGGGCCGGCGGCGGATAGGCCGCGACCGGCGGCACCGGCTTCGAGCCGGCGATCAGACCGGTGATCAGCACGACGATCCCTGCGGCGACGAACTCGATGTGCTCGGGATCGAGCATGCCGCGCGAGCGACTGACCGTGCCGCGGCCTCCATAGCTCTCCGTGTACGTCACGATCACGGGGAAGATGAACGGCTTCGCGATCATCACGGCGCCGACCACGAGGCCGAAGCCGAGCGCGAGCTTGGGCTTGCCGCCCATGCGGAAGAACGCGCATGCGAGCGCGGCCATGAAGCCGCCGATCGGCGCATCGAACAGCGACATCTGTCCCGTGCCTTCGCTGTTCGGATCCATCTGGTTCGGCACGCACTTCACGAGGAAGTAGATCGCGCCGATCGCGCACAGCGACGCGACCACGAGGCCGAACATCGACGCCGGGCCCGGGTTGCGCTCCTTCCAGCTCCGCAGCGCGCTCCCGGCGAACACCAGGATCAGCAGCGCGGCGGTGCCGACCAGGAGCGGAACGATGGCCTCCGGCGGCAGCTTGATCCGGACTCCGAGGACGGCGTGGACGACGTCAGGGCTCGAGAGGTTCACTCTCGGCAGCCTCCTCCGAGGTCGACGGTGGAATCAAGCGCTCGGCACCGTGATAGGTGAGCTCGAACGTGGCGCGCCAGGCTGGCGCACCGATCTGGTCGCCGAGGCCGGCGCCCACGCGCACGCCGATCGAGAGGGTCTCGAGCGGCCAGGTGACGAGGCCGACCCGCGCTTCCGCCGGCGAGGGACCGCTCGCACCTCCGAACTCGTCGCCGACGATGCCGACGATCTCGCCGGTCAGCTTGACCTGTTCGCGCACGCACCACAGCGGGTGAATCGGCGGGATCGGAATCGCGATGCCGATCCCGCCGTGAAGCTCGTCGCCGATCACCTTGTCGGCGATCATGACCTCCGCGCCGCGCAGGCGGATGCCACCGGTCGCCGCGACCACGATGCCCGCAGGCAACCGGAACCGGCCGATCAGGTTCCACGCCAGCGCCCACGACGGCTCGCCCGCAAGATCGCCGTCATCGCCGGTAGGAAGCACGAGGTCCGCGCGGATCAGCGCGTCGGCGTACGTGGTCTTGACCACGCGGATACGACCGCCGATCCGGAGATCGCCGGGCACCCAGCGATCGAGCGGGTGATCATCGCCGAGCGAGATCAGGCGGTCGCCGACCTGATGCGCGATCGCCATGCGCGCGTCGAGTACCACCGTCTCGCCGAGACCGAGCGCCGCGCCGAGCGAGAGCGTCTCGCGGCGGCGGATCGGCGTGGACTCGCCGTCGACCGAACGCAGGGTCAGCGGAGCAGACAGATACCCGAACCCCACCACGGCCGCCCAGCCCTCGACCGGGGCACCGCCGTCGAAGCCGAGCTCGGCGCGACCGGGCGGCGGCGCTTCGCGATCGACGTCGATCGCGGCCGGCGTCTCGCGCGGCGTATCGGCGGCGGCCATGCCGCCCCACAGCACGAACGCGAGCCCGATGGCTCTACGCATGAGCGCCGAGCCGCGAACCCAGCTCGTAGACGCGCGCGGCCGGCATGTGGCGGTAGCGAGTCACCTGCACGCGGAGCTGGGCGATGTGATCGATCACGTCGCGGCGCGCGGCGCCCTTCGCGAGCATCGCCCGCGCACGCTCGACGATCGCCGACCGCGCTGCCTTCGGGTGGTAGATGAACGTGCGGCCGAACCGGACCTCGCCACCGACGCCGATCAGGCGCAGCTCTGCGACGTCGCCGACCTCGACGCCGTGCAGCGCGCGCTGCTCGTCGACATGAAACACCGCACCGCCGAGCAGATCGAGCAGCTCGATCGCGCCCTTCCCCATCGCGCGCACCTCGTACAGCGAGCGTTGCGAGGTCACGAGGGCGCGCATCGCCTCGGCGCGCGGATCATCGGGACCGATCTCGCGGTAGCTGAGCGCGGCCAGCGGAACCGCGTGGCCCGGCGCGACGCGCTCCACGACGAGCCACTCGACGAACGCGGCGCTCCACGCCTCCCATAGCTCGTCGTCCTGGTGCACCTTGCCGCGGCGCTCCTCGTACTCGCGCCGCGCGATCTGCGCAGACCCCGCGTCGACGGTGTGTCGTGCGTAGAGCTCCTCCGTGACCTGGTCGAGGAGCGCGGCCGTGCCCGGCATCAACGGGCCTTCGCGAGGTAGTCGCGGAACCGCGCGAACAGGTAGCTCGCGTCGTGCGGTCCGGGGCTCGCCTCGGGGTGGTACTGCACGCTGAAGATCGGCTTACCCGCGACCGCGATGCCCTCGTTCGACTGATCGAACAGGTTCACGTGCGTGATGTGAACTCCCGACGGCAGGGTCTCCGGATCGACGACGAAGCCGTGGTTCTGGGACGTGATCTCGACCTTGCCAGTGGTCTTGTCGAGCACCGGGTGGTTGCCGCCATGGTGACCGAACGGCAGCTTCAAGGTCTTCGCGCCGAGCGCGAGGCCGAGGATCTGGTGGCCGAGGCAGATGCCGAACAGCGGCTTGCCACTCGCGATCAGCTCCTTGGTCGCCGCGACGCCGTAGGTCACCGCCGCCGGATCGCCGGGGCCGTTGGACAGGAAGAACCCGTCGGCGCCGATCGCGAGCGCGTCCTTCGCGGGCGTGGTCGCCGGGACCACCGTGACGCGGCAGCCGATGTCGCGGAGCTGACGGAGGATGTTCTCCTTCATTCCGAAGTCGTAGGCGACGACGTGGTACGCGGCGGGCGGCGTGGGCAGAGCGCGACCGTCATCGATCGCGCGCCACGAGGGCT
>JBBRED010000435.1:0-6692 GCA_038203335.1 Haliangiales bacterium
TCGATCGGGTTCTTTGGCTCTCGGTTCGTCAGGTACGCGTTGTGCGCACCGGCGGCGATGGTGTACGTCGCCCAGCCTCGCTCGGGCACCGCATCCAATGGCGGCGCACCCGACTCTCCGCACGCGGCCAAGACAACGAGAACGAGCGCGCCGCGCATTCCCACCGAATCGGCCGGTTCGCCGCGCGATCAAGCGCTCAGAACTTCACCTCGGGGACGGTTTGCGCCTTCACGTCGGCCGCGAAGTAGTCCTTCGCGCCGAACCCGAAGATCCGTGCGAACAGGACGTTCGGGAACCGCTTGATCGACTGGTCGTAGTCGCGAACCACCTCGTTGTACCGCATGCGTTCGACGGCGATCCGGTTCTCGGTGCCGGCGAGCTCGTCCTGCAGGCGGATGAAGTTCTCGTTCGCCTTGAGCTGCGGATACGCCTCGACCACGACCAGCAGCCGGGACAGGGCACCATCGAGATCGCTCGACGCCGCGCTGGCCTCGGCCGGAGTCCGCGCACCGGAGAGCCGCGCGCGCGCGTCGGCGATGTGCTCGAACAGCTCCTTCTCGTGCGCCGCGTAGCCCTTCACGGTGTTGACGAGGTTCGGGATCAGATCGGCGCGCCGCTGCAGAACGTTCTGCACCTGCGCCCACGAGCTGTCCACGGCCTCGCGCTGGCCGACGAGGCCGTTGTACTTCGCCACGCCGACGATCAGGACGAGCACGGCGACCGCGCCCGCGATGGCCAGAGGCAACCACTTACGATTCGGATGTTCGAGAGAGCTAGTTCCAAGCACGAGTTACCTCCATGGGTCTGGTCAGAAGTCACCGCCGGCACCACCGCCACCGCCCGAGCCGCCGCCGAAGCCACCGAAGCCACCGCCGCCTCGGTCATCACCGCCACCAAAGCCGCCGCCGCGCCCGAACATGTTGCCGAGCACCGCGCCGGCGAGGAATCCGCCTCCTCCGCCCCGGCCGCCGCGCCCGAACATGCCGAACACGAGCAGCACGACGAACATGATCATGATCGGGCTCATCCCGCCGCAGCCCGCGTCGCGGCCCGTGGTCGTGCGGAGCGCAGGCGCGCCATCGAGCGTCACGCCATGCGCGGCGGCCGCGATCGGCGCGACCTCGTGCGCGATCTGGAGCAGACCGGCCGAGAAGTCGCCCGCGTGCAACCGGTCGCGCACGTGGTCCCGGATCTCGCCGACCTTGCCGTCGGGCAAGTAGCCTTCGCTGCCGTACCCGGTGGCGATGAAGATCTTGTGGTCCTCGACCGAGACCGCGACGACCACGCTCTCGTCCTTCCCCGCCGTTCCCACGCCCCACTCATGTTGCACGCGGATCGCGAGCTGCTCGATGGTCTCGCCGTCGAGCTTGGGCACCGTGACGAACACCATCGCGACGCCGGCCTTCTGCATCAGCTCGGTATCGATCGCCTCGAGGGTCGCCTCGGTCTGCGGCTCGATCACGCTCGCACCGTCGAACACCGAGTGGTCGCCGCGCGGCGGCAGCGGTGTGACCGCACCAGCAAGGCCCGTCGAGAGGACGACGAGAGCGGCGATCAATGCGGTGCGCATACCGGTACCGTGCACCCCACATCCCGAATGACAATGCGCAGTGATGGTGAGGACTTCGAGAGCCCGCATCCGCACGCGCGTGGGCGCACATCGCGCGAATCGGCGCGCCATGAGATGCTGGTGGCGATGCAATCACGCCTGTTTGCGGTGTTCTGCGCGCTCGCCGGCTGCGGCGACAACTACTTCTCCGATCCCGATGCCGGGATCGATGCCGCGCCGGATTCGCAGGCGGTCGACGCGCTGACCGGCCAGTGTACCGATAGCGTCACGGCTGTGATGACCGGCAACCCGGGTTCGACGGCAGCGAGCTATCCGGCGACGGGCTGGTGGCTCGATGACACGCGAGCGAACGGCGCCGTCACGGTGGATCCGAGCCTCGGCGTTCCGACCGGGTTCGGCTGCCGGTCGGTCAAGCTGATCACCGGCGCCAGCACCGCGAGCCCGTCCGCCGACAAGGCGCAGCTCATGACGTTCGCGAGGTCAGGAACGGCGATGTCGACGATCACGACGATCAACTACTGGGCGTACCGCTCGTCGAGCTCGACCGGAAACGCAGCGATCGATCTCGCGCTCAACGTCAGCATCACCGGCACCACGGTCCCGACCAACTTCGCGTACCTCGTGTACGAGCCGTACCAGCAGTCCACCGGCAACGCGGGGATCATGAACGATACGTGGCAGCACTGGGACGCCACCGCCACCACCCCGGGTGACGGCGTGTGGTGGACGAGCAAGATCCCGAACGGCACGCCCGGCAGCCAGGCGAACCCGATCAGCTGGGCCGCGTTCCAGACGCTCTACCCCGACGCGAAGATCCACGGCTACGGGTTCAATCTTGGATCGGTCAATCCGAACATGATCGTCGGCGGCGACGGCCTCGTGTTCGGCACGACCACGACCGACTTCTAGAACCGTTCGCCCTGCGCCGGGTTACCGCGACCGACGCCCTCGATCGCCGGTTGCGTGATGCGCTCGAGCACACGCTGTGTGTCGCACCCGCTCCATCTGGTACCGTTCGCGGATGCGGTTGTACGCGCTCCTCGTGGCCCTCGCGGCGTGTAGCGATCCCGCATCGACGCCCGCCGTGGATGCACCCGGCCCCGATGCCTCCGAGGTCGATGGTCCACCGACGCGCCTGCCGTGCACGAACACCCTCGGAACGGCCATGTCGCTCGAGTTCGGCCGGCTCGACGGCATCCTCGTCTCGATCGTCCCGCCGGGCAACGGCCGGTGCAACGCCGACTCGGATCACGTCCATCTCCAGGTCCGTGCGAACAACGCCGTCTACGACCTCTCGGTCAACGTCGGCGTGGGCGCGATGCAGGACGTCCACTCCACCACCCGCGACATGAAGATGCCCGGCCCCGCGTGGGCCGAGGGCTGGCACCCGGCGATCGGCAACGACTACGTCGCGCTCGGAATTCACTCCACCGACCTGCCGCTGCGCACCGCCGCGGAGCTCACGTCGGAGCTCAACGCCGAGCTCGCGACCGCGAACCACATCAGCGTGTTCGCGATCGGCTACGGCCCCGACGGGGGCCACCTCATCCATCGCAACGGCAACGGCCGCGATGGCCTGTTGATCACGAAGCCGCTCGCGAGCAGTGCCCGCGTACGAATGTTCTCGTTCTCGACGCAAGCCTTCTAGCTGGGGGGCCCTTGCTTCGCGCTCACGCCGGGGGCTTGACGAGGTACGAGCGGAACCGCTTGTTCTTGATCCGCCCCGCGCCGAGCCCCTCGAGCGCGCGGCGTGCGACCGGAGCGACGACCGCGACGAAGCTGATCCGATCGTTCACCGCGATCTGACCGATGTCGGTGCCGGCGAGGCCAACGCCGGTGGTCAGCGCGCCGACGATGTCTCCCGGCCGCAGACGATCGTGCCGGCCGCCCTGGATCGCGATCGTGACCATCGCGGGCGGCGGTGGGAGCTGCGCCTCGGCGGCAGGAACGCGCGACATCGCGACCCCGGCGAGCGGCCCCTGGCGAAGCTCATCGAGGATCCGGCCATCGGTGGGATGCGCGAGGCTGATCGCGAGGCCATCGCGACCGGCGCGCGCGGTGCGGCCAATGCGATGCACGAACACGTCGGGCTCGCGCGGCAGGTCGTAGTTGATCACCGCGCCGAGGTCATCGATATCGAGGCCACGCGCGGCCACGTCGGTCGCGACCACCACCCGAAGGCTGCCGTTGCGGAGCAGCAGGAGCACGGTGTTGCGATCGTGCTGCTCCATGCCGCCGTGGAGCGCGACCGCGGCGAAGCCTGACTTCGCGAGCGCCGCGGCGACCTCGTCGCAGGTCTCGCGGTGGTTGCAGAACACGATCGCGGACTCGGGCCGGTGGTGTCCGAGGATGCGGATCAGCGCCGGGATGCGCTCGCCGCGATCCACGTCGTAGACGTGCTGCGTGATCCGCGCCGTCAGGTCCTCGGCCGGCACCTCCACGTGCAGCGCATCGCGCTGGTACGTGGTGCTCAGTGCGCGCACGGCCTCGGGAAACGTCGCCGAGAACAACAACGTCTGATGCTCGGCGGGCACCGCGCGCGCGATCGCTCCGACGGTCTCGACGAACCCCATCTCGAGCATGCGGTCGGCCTCGTCGAGCACGAGCGTCTGGATCCCGGAGAGATCGAGCCGCTCGCGCTGGATGTGATCGGCAACGCGCCCGGGCGTTCCCACGATCACGTCGACGCCGTGCTCGAGCGACTCGCGCTCGCGCTGGATCGAGCTACCGCCGCTGAGCGTCAGCACGCGCGTGTGCGGCAGCGGCCTCGCGAGGCGCCGCAGCTCGTCGGCGACCTGCGCGGCGAGCTCACGCGTGGGGCACAGCACGAGGGCTCCGGGCGCCGGGCTCTTCGGCGTGATCCGCGAGAGCAAGGCGAGGCCGAACGCAGCCGTCTTCCCGGTGCCGGTCGCCGCCTGCCCGAGGACATCGCGGCCCGCGAGCATCGCCGGCAGCGCCATCGCCTGGATCGGCGTCATCTCGCGATAGCCGAGCTGCGCCAGGTTCTCGAGCCACGCGGGCGCGAGCGAGAGCGTCGCGAAGGAGAGCGGATCGCTCAGGGGCATGCCGCGGTCGAGATATGGAACGTCATCGTCACGCCCGTGAACATGCAGCCGTTCGGATCCACCATCGGATCCATCAGACCACCCGTGACGCCGCGGAACGTGGCGTTCGTCAGCGTGCCCTCGACGTCCGTCGCGCACGCGCTCGTCAGCCGCAGCGTTCCAGCCGTGGCGACGAACGCTGCGTCGGTCGTGAACGTGGTCGTGTCCACCCGATACCCGGCGGCGACGAACGGCAGGTCGCCGACCGTCACCGTCGAGAGGTCGATATCCGTGTTGAGCGCGGTGGCCGCCGTGTAGCCGACGATGATCGGATGGATACCCGCGTTATCGAACACGGGGCCGATGGCGATCTGCGCTCCGCCCTGCCCCTGGAACTGGTCGAAGCCGCCGGGCGCGACCGTCGCCGGGATGAACGGAGGCGCGCAGGCACACGTCGTGTCGCACGCCTGACCGCCGTTGCACTCGATCCCGCAGTCGCCGCAGTTCGCCTCGTCAGCGGAGACATCGAGGCAGCTGTTGCCGCACATCTTCGACGGAGCCGCGCACGTCGGGGCGGCGTCGGGCGCGGGTGCATCGATCGCGATGACCGCCGCGTCGGGCTTTGCAGGCGCGCCGTCGCCGCACGCCGACAGGAAGAGGACTGACAGCATCCCCGCGTGTTTCATGGGCGCAGCATACGCCGAAACGACGAGAACCGCGCAGCCTTGCAGCGGCGCGGCTCCCGCGAGCAGCCGATGACTCAGCCGCCGATCTTCTTGTTCGCGTCCTTGCCCACATCCTTCACCTTGTCGGCGAGATCATGAGCCTTGTCGCTGACCTTGTCGGCGCCGCGCTGGATGCTCTCGCCGGTCTTGTCCGCGATGTCCTTGGCCTTGTCGGCCGCGTTGTCGATCTTGTCCTTGAGGTTGTCGTTCATGCACCTTCATTGGTGCAATCAGTCAGCCAATCCGCGAGCAGCGAGAATCAGAGATATGCGCGTTCATCGCGAGCGGTCGTGCCTCACCGCGCGCGCCGTGACTACCCCCGCGGCATCTGATCGGTCGTCGGGTTCGGCCGATTGATCCTCTGGTGGTTTGCCCGAGTACGCCCGCACCCATGGGCGTCAAACCACCCGGGGGGTTGACGGTGATCGCGCGGCGAAGTGCCTGGAATTGCGTGAGCGCACTTCGGTATGGCCTGTGCTCTTGGACTCCTCCCATGAAGGATCGCTACGAGGTCGGTGGTCTGCTGGGCCGGGGCGGAATGGGCGAGGTGCACGCCGCACGGCATCGCGCGGGACACCTCGTCGCGATCAAGCAGGTGCGCAAGACGCTCTCGATGGATCCGTTGATCTGCGATCGACTGTCGAACGAAGCGCGTCTGCTCCAGCGCGTTCGCCACCCGAACGTCGTGCGCGCGGTCGACTCCGGCCACGATGCGGACGGCGCGCCGTTCCTCGTGATGGATCAGGCGAACGGCACGGCCCTCGATGCCATCCTCGCGAAGACCGGCGCCCTCCCGATCGAGCGCGTCGCGACCATCGCACGCCAGTTGCTCGGCGGCCTCGCGGCGATCCACGACGCGGGCGTTGTCCACGCGGACGTGAAGAGCAGCAACATCATGATCGATGAAGAGGACCGCGTGGTCATCATCGACTTCGGTCTCGCGCGCGCGCCGAGCCGCATGGACCTCCGCGGCCTGATCGCCGGCACGCCCTCGTACATCGCGCCCGAGGTGATCACCGGCGAGCAGCCCGGCGTGGCCTCCGACATCTACGGCGCAGGCGCCGTGATCTACGAGATGCTCACCGGCGAGCTGCCGTTCCGCGGTCCCACCGCCGTCGTCCTCACCCGCCAGCTCCACGACACCATCCAGCCGCCCTCGTTCCGCGCACCGCATCGCGAGATCAACGACGACATCGACTCCGTGGTGCTGCGCGCCATGTCGCGCGATCCGGGCGCTGGCGACGCGACCATCCGCGAGCTCGCCCACCCGCTAGAACAGGCGCGCGCCCCCGCGCCCCGCCCACCCCCCCACGAAATCAAACAGCTGGACGCGACCCGCCCCATCGGGGGGCC
>JBBRED010000436.1:0-6688 GCA_038203335.1 Haliangiales bacterium
GATCGCGAGTCGCTTGCCGCTCGGCGACACCGCGAGCAGGCGCCCGACGTCGTCGCCGGCGTTGATCCATCCGCCCCACGCGAGCTTCGGTCCGAGCGTGAGCCAGCGCGCGCGTCGGGTCAGCCTGTCGGTGCCCGACTCGATCACCGCCACGGCCTTGTCACCGGTGGTCGTGATCGCCATGATCCTCTGACCAGCCTCGGTGCCGAGCTGCTCGGCGACCGTGCCATCCGCCTTGAACCGCATCACGATCTGATCCGCGCGCCACGCGATCGGCCCCGTCGGGCTCATCGCGAGGCCCTTGAACGCCGGCTCCGACGGCGGCGTGGCGCGAGAGATCCGCACGCCATCCTTGTCGACGACGGTGAGCACGAGGTAGCCGACCTCGTCGAGCATCGCGATCAGGAAGCCCTTCGGATCCTGCGTGATCGAGATCTGGCGCGGCGACGGGAGGTCCACGATCCGCGGCTCGGTGGTGCCATCGAGCGTGGGCCACAACCGCACGCCACCGAGCTCGTCGACGCTGAGCACCGATGCACCATCGGGCGTGATCGCGAGCGTGGCGATCGAGCCGCCGTGCGGCGCTTCGACCTTCGCGCTCCGGCCCGCCACCGTGGACACGTTCGGCGTCTGATTCGGCGGCGTGGTCGAGGTCGGCACCGGCGCGCTCGGCGGCACCTCGGCCTTCTCCGTGGCCGGCACCACCTTGTCACCGCCGGTCGCCGCCGGGCCGCCATGCGTGCCGCACGCTGCGACGACCAGCGCTGTCCACGCGAGGCTGTGCTCCCTCATGACATCACCGTGCCACATCGCATACGATCGGCGCGCTGGCGGAGGTCTCGAATGCGGTGTCGGAGAGTCCGAACGCCCAGCCGCACTGTCGCTCGGCGAGCGCGCCCGTCGCGAGGTCGAGCTTGGCGAGCGCACCGGGGAACCGCGCCGCGAGCTCGCCGGTCGGTAGCCACATGACATCGGTGGCGCCCCACACCGCGCTCTCCCAGCGCGTCCGACCGGTCGCCGTGGAGACCAGGACGATCCGCCCGAGCCCGACGGCAGCGACCTCCGCGCCGTCGTTGCTCGGTCGCAGCGCGAGGCCCTCGAGCTCGGGCAGCGTCGCGCCGCGCACGCCGTGACGAAACACGGCGCGGTCCTCGCCGTGAACGAAGACCTGCCCGGCGCGATCGATCGCGTCGAGCTTGCCGTGGAGCGCGTGCGATGTGCGTGCGGCGAGCGTGCCGCCGCGAATGTCCTCGGGGTAGAACTCGTCGATCACGAAGCCGCCGTCGGTTTCGTGCATGCCGATCGCGACCACGCCATCCGAGAGCGCGGGATCGAGCAAGTACACGCGCTTCAGGATCGGCTTGCTGACGAGCTCGATGCGCTCGCCGAACGAGTGCGTGAACGGATCGAAGCGCAGCAGGAGGTTCGTGATCCCATCGCTCGACAGCAGCAGCTCGGTCGCCGGCTCGTAGTAGAGCTCGCCGCTCAACGCGTGGTTCGGCAGGAGCTGATGCACCATACGCTTCACCGCGTCGAACACGGCGACCTGATACGTGCTGCCCCACGAGTCGGCCGCCATCGGTCGCGTCGAGACGGTGAGCAGGTAGCGGTCGTCGAGCGGATACAGATCGGTCCAGTTCTGCTTCGGCAGCGCGAACCGTGCGCGCTCGTGGAGCTTCGCGTCGAGAAGGAGCGGCTGCTGATCGCCCTTGCCGATCATCACGCCGCCGGCGGTGATCCGAGCGTTCGCCAGCTCGCGGAAGCCGTAGCCGAGGAACTGGTGCGTGCCGGGCCGGTAGATGCCGAGCTGGTGACCGAGTCCTCCGATCAGCGCGTTGCCGCCGATCGCGAGCTCCACACCCGCCGTGAGCACGGCATCGGCCTTCTTCTCGCCGATCGGATCGCCCGTGGTGCTCCACCACACGAGCTGTGACGCCACCGAGCACGCGACTGTCTTCGCATCGACAAACCCGAGCGCGATCGGCTCGCTGTCCTCCTGCATTCCGAACGGATTCTCGACGCGCTGCTCCGCGACCGTTGGCACGTCCGACGCGATCGTGCACATCGGGCGCTTCTCGACCTTGCCGGTCGCGAGGTCGACCAGCACCGCTTGCCGTGCGCCACGTCTGGTCGCCACGAGCCGGGTGTGATCCGGTGACAGCGCGATCGGCTGCGCGGGATCGATCGGCAACCGCGCGCTGGTCTCGCCCCAGAGCGCACGTCCACCTTCGAGCTGGATCCAGCGTGCACGCACGGCGGACTCGTCGTCCACGATCGCGAGCGCGCGGCCGGCGCGAACCAGGATCGATCGCACGCGCGTGCCGGGCTCCGGGACGAGGCGCGAGCGAGACACGCCGCTCGCGTCGACCAGCTCGATCGCGCGGTCCGCACGGAGCACGAGCGCGCCGCCGCTCGTCAGCTCGATCTGCAGGACGGCCGGATCCGGATCGAGCGCCGCGCGACCGCGGATCTCGCCGGTCGGCGCGAGTCGGATCAGCTCCACACCGCGCGCACCGTCATGATCGGCGATGACGAGCCCATCGCCATCGCGCGCGATCGCGAGCGCACCGGGCTCCGCGCCGGTGACCACGAACGGCTCGCGCGAGCCATCGAGCGCCGGCCAGACGCGAATCCCGCCGTTCTGATCCGCCGTGACCGCGGCACGGCCGTCATCCGTCACGGCAATCCGCTTGATCGGCGCGCCGTGCGTGGCGGTGATCGGCGGCAGCGGTCGCGGTTTTACGGGTGACTGCGCGGACTTCGTCGTCGGCGACGGCCCGGCCTCGGGTGCGGGGCCGCTGCCACATGCGGCGAGCAGCAGGCAAAAGCTGAGACGCACGTGGATCCAAACGCATGATCCCCGGCGAATGTTCTAGTGGTCCTGATTACCGGTGATGTTCTCGATGTTTCGCTCCCAATGAACTTTTTAATAGTCAGATCGCTTTGCTTCCGATTGTTGTTGAGCATCGGCGCGCCGGGTGGTCAAACGGAGACGCGCGGCACGGGTGGTGTGGCCGCTGAGTGGGAGGTAAGTGACATGGCGCTCGGCACTGTGAAGTGGTTTAACGATGCCAAGGGCTACGGCTTCATCAGCCGTGCGGACGACGGTAAGGACGTGTTCGTCCACTACTCGTCGATCACGGGTGAAGGGTTCCGTACCCTCAATCAGGGACAGACGGTGGAGTACGAAGAGAGCAACGGGCCCAAGGGCCTGTTCGCTGCCAAAGTCCTCAAAGCCATGTAGTGGGCAAACTACCGGGCGAGCTGGGTGGCTCGGTAGTCGCCGGACTTGGTCCGAGTGAGCACGATCGCGAACGATTCCTTCGCGGTGCGGACCTGAAGGACGAGATTGCCTTCCGGCAGCGCGCCGCTGCCACTTGAATATTCCGCCGGCGTGAGCAGCTTCCAGTCCTTCATCGGACCGGACTCGACCACGAGGCCGCTGTACATCTCCTTGAGGTCCGAGACGGTCTCGGCGGCGACCTTGCCGCCCGCGTAGAACGGGACGGTCGAGTACTTCACGAGCTTGTCGACGGACGCCGTGGCGAACGCCGAGACCCACAGGTTGGCCGCGAACAGCGCTTCCTTGTCGGTGACCGTGGACACCGGGTTGACGCGATCCTTGCCGCGGCCGTCATCGGGCGTGACCGGCGTGCCCACGCTCTCGAGCACCTTCTTCTTGCTGCCGGGGAGCTTCGCGACGTTCCTCACCATCGCGCCGTCGTCGAGCACGCCGGCGCCGTTATCATCGGGCACCTCGGTGAGGATGTACGGCTCCACGTTGAACGTGCCGCACTGGCGCCAGTTGCGATAGAAGCCCCAGCGCAGGTAGATGCGGCCGTCGACCGAGCGAATCGCCTCGGGCGTGGTGTCGTATGGCGCGGCGGAGAGAATGGTGTCGACGGCGGCGACGTCGAACTCGGTCTTGCCCGAGGTCTTCACGATCGTGACCTTGTGGAGTGTGCCGTCGGTGTTGACGGAGATCTCGAGGTTGGTCCACAGGTCCGGGTTGTTGAGCGGATAGTCCGCGGCCTTGTCGTCGAGCTGCTCGAGGAAGCCGAAGCCCCACAGCTCGTGAATCCGGCGGTGCATGCGCGCGACGTAGAGCGCGTACGGATGCGCGCGGGTCTTCAGCGCGGTCTGGTTGCCCGGGCGAACATCGGGGACGAAGTTCTCGAGCGAGCTCTTGACCGCATCGAGCTTGCGCTCCCAGCGGCCCTTCTTGCTCGACATCTTTCGCGCCGCGACCTGGCGCTCGTCGTCGATCTTGTCCTTGCCCATGATCCGCTCGTAATCCTGGAACGAGAGCGGAGAGTTGATGCCGGGTGCGCCCTTCTTGCCGATCTTGCGGCCGTCGCGCTGATCCGTGATCGCGCCGCGGCCGTCGATGCCGCGCATCGAGAGCACGCCCGGCTCCTGGTCGCCGGTGCCCTCGTCGCCCTTGTCGCCGCCCTCGCCGACGATCACGCCGGTCGCCGCGAGCTTGTCGCCCGAGTGGTCGGTGTCCTTCACGCGGTCGTCGGTGGTCGGCTTGGTCTCCTCGAGCTGGCGGATCTTGTCCTCCGGCCCGCCGACCTCCATCGACTTCGTGTCGTCGTTCTCGCGCGACGCGACGGTCTTGCCCTCGGACTCCTTGTCGAGGTTCGTCTGCGTGGCGCGCGTCTCCTCGGCGACGTCGCGGTTCTTGTCGGAGAGCGCCTTCGCATCGTCGGGAGCCTTGTCCTTGACGTTCTTGTCGTCCTTGACCTCGACCATCACCATGTTCGGCGGCGGCGTGGGCGGAGGTGCCTTCTTCTCCTCGGGCGGCGGCGGAGGAGGCGGCGGCGGTGCGATCTGAGGCGGCGGCTTGATCTTCGGCGGCGGAACGATCGCGACCTCGAGCGGCTTGTCCTCGAGCTTCTCGGCGTCGATCGGCGGAGGTGGCGGCGCCGGGATGATCGGCTTGATCATCGCCTCGAGCGGCGGCGGCGGCTGCTGGTCGGTGAACGCGACGTCGATCTGCTTTGGCTGCGCGCCGAACTCGGCGGCGACGTCGGTATCGGTGCCGATCGTGATCGCGCAGTCGAGCGCGTCGCCGGCGGCGGCGGCGGCCATCACGTCGTCGTGCATGCACGACTTCAGCGGATCGCCGAGCAGGCCCTGCAGCTCCTTCGGCGTGCGCATCGGGTACTGCTGGTAGCCGGCGAACGTGGCGAGGTCGCCGAGCACCGCGGTCAGTCGGACCTGCGTGCCGGCCGGCAGCTCGATGTTGCAGCGGGGGCCGTCCGCGAGCTTCGTGGCCGACCGCGGCTCGCCGATCCGGCCGACGATGATGCGAACCTGGTCCGCCACCGCCATGATCCGGCTGACGCCGCTCAGGTCGTCAAACGCGGCGAGCTCGTCGTCCTTCGGAGCGCAGCGGAGCAGCGGGACCTTGTCACCCACCCGGGTGACCAGCACCTGGCCGGTGCCTTCCCCCGTGAGCCGGATCGTCAGCTGCGGGACAGGAGGCGGACGAGTCGCGGCGTACGTAATGAAAGCAGTGCCTTGCGCGGCCGCGGACACGAGGAGCGCCGGAACGAGCAGCTTGCCGCTGCGATATACGCGTTTCCGACGAGCCACCGGGTGTCCAGTTTGACATACGAAACCGGGATTGGTTGGCTCGTTTTGCCTGGCACAACGCTGACCTAACGCGACTTTGGAGCCTCAGCCGGGACCTTTAGCCAGCCGGCTAAAGCTTGCGATAGACGCCGACGACGATGCCGATGATGTCGACGCTCTTGAAGTCGGCTCGGCGAACGATGATCGGGGTCATGTTCGAGTTCGCGGGCTGGAACCGGATCCGGTCGCCCTCGGGGTAGTACCGCTTCACGGTGGCCTCGCCCTCGATCATCGCGACGACGATGTCGCCGGTGTTCGCGCTCGGCGTCTTCTTCACGAACACGTAGTCACCGTCGAAGATCCCGTCCTCGATCATCGACTCGCCGACGATGCGCAGGCCGAACACCTCCTTGTGCCCGCCGATCAGCACGCGGTCGACGCGCACGGTATCGGTGGCATTCTCGACCGCGAGGATCGGCACGCCGGCCGCCACGCGCCCGAGGATCGGGATCTCGGCCATGTCGTCATCGGACGACACGATCTGAACGTTTCCGGTGCCCATCGCCGCGCCACGGCGCAGCGGGACGACCTCGCCCATTCCGCCGGCGTCCGGCAGGATCGGGCGCATCGCCCGGGACTTGAGGTCCTCTCGGCGAAGGTGACCCTTCTTCTCCAGTGCCTTCAGGTGGTCGTTGACCCCGTTCGTCGAGCGGATCTGGAAGTGCTCGCCGATCTCTCGCAGGGTCGGGGGAAACCCGCGCTCTACGATAGAAGCTGAAATGAAATCGAGGATTTCCCGCTGTCGCATCGTCAGGGCATCGGCCATGGTCACCTGCTCGGGCTGCGTTCAGCAGATCCGTACTGAACGGAATGACCGTACTGAACGCCCTATCACCCTGTCAATTTTTTCGCCTCGATTTGCGGAAAATCCGGGCCTGACCGCGCACGATCGGCCGGTGAGCTGGGGCCACCTGATCGTCGCAACCGCCGGGATCGCCTCGTTGAAAACGGCGGTGGAGCGCGGAGATCTCGACGAGGCCAGCCGCCAGGGTGCGCTCGCCGGCGCCGCGCTGGTCGAGCAGGCCCTCGCCTCCCCGGACCGCGCGAC
>JBBRED010000437.1:0-6662 GCA_038203335.1 Haliangiales bacterium
GGTGGTGCTCGACATCGCCGGCGTCGCGAAGGACGTGGCGCACGAGGCCGCGGTCTACGTGTACCTGCGCGCGCTCGGAATCGTGCCGTTCCTCCCTCGTGGAACAGCAGCACGTCTCCGCCCGAGACGTTCGGCGGCGAGCACTTCGCAGCGAGCACGGCCGGATCGCGCTCGCCGTAATCCTCGGAGTCGATCGACCACAGCGCGACCGTGTAGCGCGCGGCGAGCAGCGACATGATCGCCGACGTGCTGAGCTCGCCATGCGGCGGGCGCACCCACGGGCGGCCGCTGGTCTGGCCGCCGAGTGCGTCCTCGGTGTCGCGGCACTGCTCGAGCAGCTCCTTGCGCGACAGCTTCGTGAACCGGGTGTGGTCGTAGCCGTGGCTCGCGATCTGATGGCCTCGGCGCAGGTAGTCGCGCACGTCATCGGGGCGGTTCTTCGCGAACTCGCCGAGCAGGAAGAACGTGGCCGGTACGCCGAGGTCATCGAGGACATCGAGGTACTGGCTCGTCATGTCATCGGGGCCGTCGTCGAACGTCAGCGCGACGCGCTTGCTGTTCGCGGGACCTTTGCGCAGCAGACCCGGGACGCGGTCGAACACGACCTGCTTGATCCGAGCGCGCAGCGAAGGAACCATCTCGCTCTTGGGTACAAGGTTTTCTGTGTGCCGACAAGCTGATCTCCCGCGGTGTTAGGCGCCCTCACCATGTCGGTCCGGCGTGCGCTCGGGCACGTACACACTCCGCAATGGACTATTCCACCGGCGCCAGCGGTCTACCCGATGCCGTCGTCGAAAGGTCGTATGCGCGTCACGTTGGTGGTCCTCGGTGCTCTCGCTGCATCTGCAGCGGCGGCGCCATCTCCGCGCCCTGTCACCGTGTTTCTCGATCGCGGCGGCGACGGGACGACGATTCCGCGCTTCGGCGGTGGCGACCGGGTGTGGGCCGCCACAGTCGCGTGCGTGCGGGAGCACTTCGCGCCGTTCCAGGTCGAGATCACCGATACCCGCCCGGCCGGGAAGGACTTCATGACCGCGCTGGTCGGCGGCAAGGCCTCGATGCTCGGGCTGAACGACCAGACCACGAACGGCATCGGGCCGTACGACGGCTCGGTTCTTCGGACGGCGACCGTCCACGTGTTCTCGCAGGTCGGGACGGGCGAGCGCGACACGGCGAACCTGTGCGCCGTGACCGCGCACGAGATCGGGCACTCGCTCGGTCTCGACCATTCGTACAAGTGCGGCGACGTGATGAGCTACTTCAACGACGAGTGCGGGGCGCAGCAGTTCCTCGATGTCGACGCGCCGTGTGGCGAGGAGTCCGAACGCGACTGCGCGAGTGGTGACGCGACGCAGAACAGCTACCGGCGCCTCGCGCAGAACGTGGGGCTCCGCGCCGGCGCGACTCCCGCCGAGCCGCCGATCGCCGATGACGCGGACGACGCGGACGACGACGCGCCGAGCTACAGCGACGACGAAACCGAGACGTCCGCACCCTCGACGACCGCGCCGGCCTACGACGACGCGGACGATGATGAGGGTGACGCTGCCCCTGCCGTCTCGACGACGGCGCCCGGAGCCGACGACGCGGGAGATGACGCCGACGATCCCGACGCGTACATCGACGCGCCGCCGGGGCCGCGCCGCAACGAGGCGGCGAGCGAGGCACCGCGCGGTCACGCGTGCGGCGGTCACCGATAGCCGTGCGCGGGGCGCTCGACCGAGCGCCGCGGTAGGCTCCGCGCGTGCTGTTCCGCGCCTCGCCCGCTCGCGTTCGCGCGTTCCTCGCCGCACAGAGCGCGCACGCGGTGACCTACGACGCGGTCGGCGCCACCGCTCGTGGCGAGACACCAGCCGGCTTCACGCCCGATCACAACCGCCAGTTGCTCGGCCGCGGCGCCGCGACGTTCGAGCACGCGAAGGCGGCGGTCCGCGCCTGGACGATGTTTCCCGCCCCGTGGACGGCGATCGAGCCGGCGGCCGCGCCGATCGAGGTCGATGCCGTCGTCGCTGTGCACGTCCGCGTGCTCGGTCTGTGGTGGCTCAACGCCTCGCGCATCGTGTACGTGATCGACGAGCCGCGCCGTTTCGGGTTCGCCTACGGCACGTTGCCCGCGCACGCGGAGCGCGGTGAGGAGCGGTTCGTCGTCGAGTGGCTCGACGACGAGACGGTCTGGTACGACCTGCGCGCGTTCTCGAGGCCCAAGCATCTCCTCGCGCGGCTCGCGTACCCGCTCACGCGCGCGTACCAGCGCCGGTTCGGGCGCGCGTCGAAGGCGGCGATGGCGCGCGCTGCTCAGTCGTAGTGGTTCTTGTAGGTCTCGCGGATCTCGGTCTTCTTGAACTTGCCCGCGCTGGTCCGCGGGATCGCGTCGACGAACAGGATCGCGTCGGGCAGCCAGTACTTCGGGAACTTCGGCGCGAGGAAGTCGCGGAGCTCGTCGGCGGTCGCGGTCGCGCCCGGCTTGAGGACCACGGTGGCGAGCGGGCGCTCGCTCCACTTCGGATGCGGCACGCCCACGACGGCCGCCTCCTTCACCGCCGGGTGACCCATGAGCGTGTTCTCGAGCTCCTGCGACGAGATCCACTCTCCGCCGCTCTTGATCTGATCCGCCACGCGATCGACGAGCTGGATGAACCCGTGCTCGTCGATGCGCGCGACGTCGCCGGTGCGAAACCAGCCATCGTCGGTCCACCGTTCGGGCGTGTGCCCACCGGCGTAGCTCGCCGCGATCCACGGCCCGCGCACCATCAGCTCGCCGGAGGTCTTGTCATCGGCCGGCACATCGCCGGCGTCGTTGCGCACGCAGATATCGACGAGGGGCGGGGGCGTGCCCTGCTTCGCGCGTAGCCGATAGCGCGTGGCCTCGTCCGCATCGGCGAGGTGCGGCGGCACGCGCGCCACGGTGCCGATCGGCGAGGTCTCCGTCATGCCCCACGCGTGGAGCAACGTCATGCCGAGCCGATCGAAGTCGCGGATCAGCTGCTCGGGCGCCGCCGAGCCACCGACGATCATCTTGAGGCCGGGCTGGAGCTTCCACGTGCCCGGGCTCGCATCGAGCGCCTCGCGGATGCCGAGCCAGATCGTCGGCACGCCGGCGCCGATCGTGACCTTCTCGTTCTGGAACAGCTCCAGGAGACTCGCCGCGTCGAGGTGCGGCCCGGGAAACACGAGCTTCGCGCCGACGAGAGCGGCCGTGTACGGCAGGCCCCACGCATTGACGTGGAACATCGGCACTACGGGGAGCAGGGTGTCGGCGCGCGAGATGCCGAGCGAGTCGGGGATCGCCGAGACGATCGAGTGCAGGATCGTGGAGCGGTGGCTGTAGACCACGCCCTTCGGCTTTCCGGTGGTCCCGCTCGTGTAACAGATCGCGAGCGCATCGGACTCGGCGAGCGTTGGCAGCGCCGTGGTCATCTGTTCGGTCGCGAGGAAGGTCTCGTAGCCCTCGCGGTCGCCGGCGACGCCGACCACGATGATCCGCTCGAACTTGCCGCCGGCCGCGACGATCTTGTCGAGCAACGGCAGCAGACAGTCATCGACGATCAGGTAGCGATCACCGGCGTCGTTCGCGATGAACGCGATCTCGTCCGGGTGGAGCCGCAGGTTGAGGGTATGGGTGACGCCGCCGGAGAGCGGGATGCCGAAGTAGCACTCGAGGTGCTCCGAGTGGTTCCACATGAGCGTGGCCACGCGGTCCCCGCGCTTGATCCCCGCACCGACGAGGGCCCGGGCGAGCTTGCGCGCGCGCGCGGCGACCTCGCCGTAGGTGGTCCGCGTGATGCGCCTATCGGGGCGCCGCGACACGACCTCGCCGCCGCTCGTCCAGCGCTCGGCCCGGTCGACCACGAGGTCGATGGTCAGCGGTACATCCATCATCGTCGCCTGTTGCATGGAGGCCGAGCCTACCGGACCATGAGGCGCGGGTGAGTACCGGGGACCCACTCCGGACGACTCTTGTGCGGCCGTGCTACCAGGAAGGACGATAAGCTCCATGAAGCGTCTCCTCATCGTCGACGACAGCAAGCTCATGCGGGACATGGTCGCCGCCTGCCTGCGTCCGCTCGGCGCGGTGACCTTCGAGTTCGCCGGCACCGGCCTCGAGGCGATCGAGCGGCTCGCGCTGGCGGGCTTCGATCTGGTGGTCCTCGATCTCAACATGCCCGACGTCGGCGGCGTCGAGGTCATCGAGTTCGTGCGTTCGCAGGATCACCTGCGCACGTTGCCGATCCTCGTCGTCACCACACGCGGTGATGATTCGAGCAAGGCGCGCGTCCTCGAAGCAGGAGCCTCGGGCTTCCTGGCGAAACCCTTTGCTCCGCCGCAGATCCTCGAAGAGGTTCGCCGGCTGTTGCCGAGCGCTGCGTGAGCGAGCGCATTGACCTCCAGGAGTTCGTCGGCGGATTCGTGGCGGAGGCAGTGGAGCTGGTCGCGGCTGCGAACGAGGCGCTGAAGGAGATCGAGGCGGCGAACGCGGCGGGGACCACGCGGCCAAAGTCAGTGCGCGAGCTGTTCCGCGCGCTGCACACGATCAAGGGGCTCGCCGGGATGATCGGTGTCGAGCCGATCGTCGAGCTCGCGCACGCGATGGAGACCCTGGTCCGCGCCGCGGAGCGCTCCGGAGGCCGGCTGCGCGCGGGCGCGGTCGAGGTCTCGATCCAGGCCGTGCAGGCGATCAGCGAACGCGTGCGCGCCGTCGCCGAGCAGCGCCCGCCGGCGCCCGCACCGGAGCGTCTGCTCGAGGCGCTTGCCGCGACCGACGCGAGCTCCGAGCAGCCGAGCGCACCGCCGCCGATCACGAAGGAGTGGGACTCGCGGCTCTCGCAAGGCGAGCGGCAGCAGCTGTTCGGTTCGCTGCGCGCCGGCACGCCGGTGTGGTCCCTGACGTTCGAGCCCACGGAGGACAAGGCCGCACGCGGCATCTCGATCGCCACCGTGCGCGCGAAGCTCGGCGAGCTCGGCGAGCTGATCAAGGTCGCTCCGCGGAGCGTGCTGGTCGAGGGCGGCAAGACCCGCGTCGCGTTCGACATCCTGATGACCAGCGCGTCGTCGCGCGAGACGCTCGCCGAACTCGCGGCGACCACGCCCGACACGATGACCTCGATCGTGCTGCCGCCCGAGCCGGAGCCGGTGGAGGCCGCGGAGGAGCCACCGGATGTCACACCGGTCGGTCGCGCGACCGTGCGCGTCGAGCTGGCGCGCCTCGACGACCTTCAAGAACAGCTCTCGCTGCTGATCGTGTCGCGGTTCCGCCTCGAGCGCGAGATCGCGATCCTCGCCGAGCGCGGTGACGACGTGCGCCGGTTGCGCGAGGTCGCCGATCTCCAGGCGCGCCAGCTTCGCGATCTTCGCCGCGCGATCCTCCGCGCGCGCATGGTCCGCGTCTCCGAGGTGCTCGATCCGCTGTCGCTGCTCGTGCGCAGCCTCGCGCGTCCCGGCCTCAAGGAGCTGCGGCTCGAGGTCGACGCGCACGGCGCCGAGGTCGACAAGGCGGTCGCCGATCGTCTGCTGCCCGCGATCATCCACCTCGTTCGCAACGCGGTCGACCATGCGATCGAGACCCTCGAGGAGCGCCGCCGCGCCGGCAAGCCAGCGGCAGGAACCCTGCGCGTGTCGTGCCGCGAGGCGGGCGGGAATCAGCTCGAGCTCGAGATCTCCGATGACGGCCGCGGCATCGATCGCGCGGCCGTCGCGCGGCGCTCGGGCCGCCCGGTCGAGACCGACGAGGAGCTGATCGACGTCCTGACCACGCCGGGGTTCTCGACCCGCGACGTGGTCACCCAGACCAGCGGCCGCGGCGTCGGCATGGACATCGTGCGGCGGATCGCGGTGACCGAGCTCGGCGGCGAGCTGTCGATGACCACGACGCCGGGCGTGGGCACCGCGTTCCGCCTGCGCGTGCCGCTCACGATCGCGATCATCGACGTGTTCTCGTTCCAGTGCGGCCCGCAGGCGTTCGTCGTGCCGGTCAGCGGCGTGGAGGAGATCTTCGAGCTCGCGCGCGATCGCGAGATCCGTCCGCCGTCGCGCGGCGCCCGCGGCGAGGTCGTCGTGTCGCTGGTGGAGCGTCGCGATCGCCCGCTGCCGATCGTGTCGCTCGGCGCGCTGCTCGACGTGGACGATGGGTCGCGCGCGCAGAAGGTGCTCGTCATCCGCCGAAACGGCGAGCCGCTCGCGTTCACGGTGGATCGCATGATCGGCCGCCAGGAGGTCGTGGTGCGGCCGCTCGAGGATCCACTGCTCCACGCACCCGGAATCGCCGGCGCCACCGACCTCGGAGACGGCCGACCCACGCTCGTGCTCGATCTCGGCGAGCTCGGCGAGCAGATCCAGCGCCAGAGGAGCTCGGCATGAACGTCCTGCACGTCACGTTTCGCGTCGGCACCGCCGACTACGCCGTGCCCGCCGCGGACGTGCTGCACCTCGAATCGTTCGAGCACGCCACGCACGTCCCCGGTGTGCCGTCGTACGTCGCGGGCCTCGTACAGACCCGCGGCCGGCTGGTGCCGGTCGTCGACCTGCGCGCGCGCTTTGGCCTACCGCCGATCGAGCACTCGCTGGATCGCCGTATCGTGGTGGTGCAGGTAGGTGCCCGCGTCGCCGGGCTGCTCGTCGATAGCGCGCGTGAGGTGCTGCAGCTCGACGATGCCGCGTTCGAGAAG
>JBBRED010000438.1:0-6659 GCA_038203335.1 Haliangiales bacterium
CGAGGCCGCGCGCGCCGAGCGCCTCGAGCGCCGCTTCCTCGCACCGGTCGTGCGCTCGCCGTTCAACGGCGCACCGGCGCCGATCGCGATCGCGCCCGAGGACTCGCCGCTCGTCGCGATCGCGCTACCGCACGATGCAAAGCTCGCGCGCACGCCGCGGATCGCCGCGTGGTTGCGCGCGCACGAGGCCGAGGCGCTGGCGACCAGCGCGGCGCGCCGCGATCCCTGGTGGTCGTTGCCCGCGAACCCCGCGCGGCTGTTCCTCGCGAAGGCGTACGGCCCGCGCTTCGTGCAGCGGCTCGCCGACGTGCCCATGCTGGCCGACCAGCGCGTCTATGCGCTCCTGCCCCGCCCCGGCGTGGATCTCGTGGGCCTCGCCGCGGTGCTCAACGCACTGCCGACCGCGGTCGCGCTCGACGCGCTCGGCCGCGGGTCGATGGGCTATGGCGTGGTCGAGTGGACGGTCGCCGATGCGCAGGAGCTCCCGGTCCTCGATGTCCGCCGGGCGGACGCAGGAACGCTCGCGCGCCTGGCATCCGCCCTCGCCGCGTTCGCGCGGCGGCCGGTCGAGCATGTGCGGCTCGAACGCGAGCAGGGCGACCGCAGGGAGCTGGATCGCATCGCGATGGCGGTCGCGCCCGGAGCCGATCTCGCGCCGGACCTGTGGGCCGCGTTGCTCGCATCGGTCGCGCTCCGCGATCGGTACCTGCTCCCGGCGGTCTGATCGAGAGATCGCGGGGTTGGCGATCGCTGGTTGCCTAAGTTGAAACCGTCCCCTTTCGGACACTTTCGGACAAGCGGCCTCAGGGCTGCTTGTGGAGCACGACCTCGGCGGAGCTCAGGCCCTCGACGGGCTTGGCCACGGCCGCGAAGGCCTCGTCGGTCGTGAAGGGATGCGTGGCGTAGACGGCGAAGAAGGTCTCGTCGCCCGGGGTCGCATCGAGGGCGATGGCGCCGGGCAGGATGCGCGAGTCGTTGGGATCGATGGCGGCCGCGGCCGATGCGCCGAAAGGGAAGTAGGTGGTCTTCGTGCCGGAGCCGTCGATGCCAATGACGGTGACGAAGCCTTTGCGGGCCGCGTTGATCTCGAAGCGGATGCGCTCGCCCGGGTGGATGGTGTCGCCGGTCGCAAGGCGGCGCGACTCGGTGTGGATGATGAGGGTGATGCCGTCGCCCTTGACGCCGATGTCGTCGTCCGACGGATTGTCGGTGCGGCGGCCGATCACGATCAGGAGGGCGGCCGCGGCGGCGATGAGGGCGCCCCCGGAGAACACCCAGCGCCACCACGTGGCGAGCTTGCGCGGGGCGGGCTCGGCCTCGATGCGCTCCATCTTGCGGCCGATCGCGCGGACCTCCGCGTCGATGTCGATCGAGGACATCAGGGCGGCGTGCTCGGTGCGCAGCGACTCGAGGCGCTCGCGATCCGCGGCGGTGGCCTTGCCGTCGAGCTCGCTCGTCGCGAGATCGCCCGCGAGGACGCGCTCGAGCTCGAGGTCGGTGAAGGCCCGGTCAGCCATCGGACGCTCTCGCTTGTGGGTTGAAGCCGGTGCGTGCGGCGCGCTTCTTCACGTGCTCCTCGAACCGCGCCAGGATCTTTCCGACCGTACGGCGGGAGAGATCGAGCGAGGCGGCGATGTTGTCCTGGGTGTAGCCATCGAGATGGTGGAGGACCGCGACGGTGAGCTCCTCCTCCGAGAGGCCCTTGGTGAGGAACGCGAGGTCCCGCAGGTTGTCGATGCGGCGCGGCTCGTTGCCGAGATCGCCGGCGTGGAGCTCCGCGTCGAGCTCGTCCTCGCCGGCGGTCTTACGTCGGCGAAGGCGATCGATGGAGGCGTTGGTCGCGATGCGATAGAGGACCGCGAACGGCGAGGCCGTGTCGTGCCAGCTCGCCTTGGCGGCGAGGTAGCGCGCGAACGTCTCCTGCACGAGATCTCGTGCTTCTTCGGAGTTGCCCACGATGCTCGCGCATCGCCGGAGCAAGGCAGGCGCGTGGCTGCGATACAGCTCGGCGACCTGGTCGCCTGATTTGGCCCCATGCACGCTAGACGACCCAGACCGGCAACACGGGAACTATTTCTTTCTACCAGAGCCAGCCGACGTGGAGCACGGGCCACATCTGCTGAACGACCTTGCCCTCGTCACTCTTGAAGTTGAGGAGAGCGAGCCCGAGCTCGGTGGTGAAGCCGGATTGACCGACAAACTGGGCGCCCGCCTCGATCCGTGCGTGTGCGCCCCACATCTCGTCGCCGCTGTAGGTCGCGCCGCCCTCGTTGGACGTGACCGGCGTCCCGCTGCTCTCGACGATCCCGAGCTTCTTCAGGGACACGTGGCCACCGAGGCCGAGGTACGGGCTCCACCGCGAGGACAGCGGCGCGATGGTCACGCCGAGGTCCATGCCGAGACCCGCGATGTCGAACGCGACGGTCGGGAACAGCATGCGGTGAACGACGAGGCTGCCGGTCACGACGAACATGCCGCGCCCGCTGAACACGTCGATGCCGACGCCGAACCGCTTGGTCGTGCGCGGGTTGGTGCGCACACCCTCCTCGAACTTCTTCTTGGTCTCCTGCGTGAACTGAGCGCGCGCGTCGGCCTCGCCGAGGCGCTTGTACCAGATCTGAAAGAGCGGGTCCTCGGAGAGCGAGGGGTCGGCCTTGAGCGCATCACCGAGCGCACGCCGCTCGTTCACCTTGTCGTTGACCTTCGCGTACGCCTCGGCGAGCCGCACCAGCGCGCGACCGCGACCGCGCCACGACAGGGTGTCGCCCGGCGACTCGCGCAGCAGTGCATCGAAGGTCTGCAGCGCGGGCATCACCTGGCCGGCGGCGAGGTAGCCGAACGCCTGTGCGCGCACGAACTCGCGGCGCTCCTCGGGAGACAGATCGTTCGGGTCGCCCTTGATCACGCCGGCCGACAGCGCGGCGGTGGTGTACGAGAGCGACTCGGTACTGGTCTTCTGGCCCGCCGCCACGACGAGCGTGCTGACCTCGATGTGATCGGGCAGCACGCGCTTGACCTTGTATTGACCGGGCGCGAGCGCGAGCACGATCTCGCGGCTCTTGTCGGAGACGGCCTCGGCGACCAGGCGCCACTCGTGCGAATCGAGCACCACGTACTTCTCGCCGGGGCCCTTCGGAATCGTCATGGCTGCATAGCGACCCACGCCGAGCCTGGTCAGCACGAGCTCGCCCTGCCCCGACAGCTCGTAGCGGAACGCCGGCTTCTGTGGCACGCCGCTGACGGCGGTATCGGCGCGCGTGCGCGCGTACGCATAGTGATAGGCCTCGGAGACCGTGACCTGCTTGTCGGAGTCCTCATCGGCCGCACCGCGGAGGCCGGAGACGAAGTGATGCGTGAACACCGAGCCCTGTAGCGCGCGCGACTCCTGCGAGAGCTCGTCGGCACCACTCGAGGTCAGCAGCGCCATGCCCGAGAGCTTCGGATTGACGAGGCTGAGGTCGAACTCCTCGACCGCCGTGCCGCCCTTGCGCGTGACCGCACCGGACTTGCACGCATCGATCACGCCGAGTTTGATGGTCGCAGGCAGGCTGCGCAGCGTGTCCTGCAGCTCCTTGTGGGAGAGCGGCTCGCCGCGCAGATGGAGGAACTTGTCGTCGGCGTGGCCCGAGTAATAGACGAAGACGAGCGTGTCCTCGGAGCTCGAGTCGTGGGCGGTTTGCCCCAGGCGGCGCAGGGATGCGCGCACGTCGGCGGTATCGGGATCGCGGAGCACCTCGACGCGATCGGGCGCGAAGCCTCCGAGCGAGACGAGCACGTCACGTACGCGCTCGGCATCGTTCTCCGCGTAGCGCAGTGGGCGGTCCTGGGACCAGCCGGGGTTCGAGCCGATGACGAGGGCATACCGCTGCTCCGCGAACGCAGGCGCGGAGACGCCGACCAGCACTGCAGCGAGGCATGCGATCCGAATCACCCGAACCATCAACGTCCTTCGCATCGATTTGACCTACGTACCGCTGCGCGTTGCTGCGCGCCCCGCGGTCGCGGGGCTTTCAACGTTCCCAAAGCTGGGAGCCCATTCGTCTTACACGTGAAGCGCAGGTTCAACAAATGAAAACGGGGGTGCGGCAAGTCTTGGAAAGCCAGCACGAATGGGGACTTGCGCCCGAGCGCCGGCCATAGAAACGGCCACCGAACAAAATGTGCGCATCCGGCGGACGCGCCACGTTCACCGGGCATGAACATCACGGCCACCCGCTCGGTCCTCGCCGCCCTCAGCTTCGCCAGTCTCATCGTCGCCGGAGCCGCGTGCTCGGGCGGCGGCGATGGGTCGGACACCCCCGACGCGGCATGCGCCACGTCCACGTTCTATCCCGACAGCGATGGTGACGGGTTCGGCGACATGGCGAAGGCCGTGGACATGTGCAGCGCGCCCGCGGGCTACATCGCCAAGGGCGGCGACTGCATCGACACCAACAAGGCCGTGCATCCCGGCGCGAGCGAGGTCTGCGACGGCCTCGATAACAACTGCGACGGCGTGATGGACGACGCGGCTCCCGATCTCCTGCTCTCGAGCACGAAGCAGTTCTACCGGGACGCCGATGGCGACGGTTTTGGCGGCACGACGATCAAGGAGGCGTGCGTGGCTCCGGCCGGCTACGTCGCGACGAGGACCGACTGCGACGACAACAACCCCGCGGTCAACCCGGGCGCGCTCGAGGTCTGCGACTCGATCGACAACGACTGCGATCAACTCGTGGACATCGCGGATCCCACGCTCGATCCGTTGTCGAAGCACACGTACTACCTCGACGCCGATCACGACACGTACGGCGCCGGCGCCGGCATGGTCGCGTGCTCCGCGCCCGCGAACTACGTCGCGATGGCGGGCGACTGCAACGACGCGAGCGCCGCTTCGCACCCGGGCGGCATCGAGGTGTGCGATGGCTTCGATAACGACTGCGACGGCGGCAACGACGGCACCGTGGCCTCGCCGAACCAGTGCACCGCGCTCGCGGGCACGCTGACGGGCACGTACACGCATCACACCGACGAGCGCATCGGCACCACGATCATCAACCAGATGAACTGCAACGGCACGGGCTCCGCCTCGCTCGTGCTCAGCCGCACGCCCGCGCTACAGGGTTCGTTCACCTGCGTCTACGCGGGCAGCCTCGGCGGCTTCACGCACAACCAGAGCGTGACGCTCAAGGCCGACGTCGACCTCGCCGGCAATGTCAAGGGCACCGTCGAGCACAACTACGATGGCTTCAGCCAGAAGCGCACGTTCAACGTCACCGGTACGCTCAGCGGCACGACGCTCACGCTCGCGGGCACCGGCTCGTGGTTCCCGAACGCGATGTCGGCCGTCGCGTGGGGCGTGACGTTCTCGTTCGCGGCGTCGAAGTAATTCGCCGAGCTCGCGAGGCGGCACGGATTCGCCGAGCTCGCGAGGCGGCACGGAGCTACAGTTCGAGCGAGGCCGCGATGTCGTAGTCGCTGGCCTGAGTGACCCGCGCGCGCACGAGCGACCCCGCCGGCACCTGGCCATTCGCGAGGTAGGTGACGCCATCGATGCCCGGCGCCTGACCGTACCAGCGGCCCTCGAGCAAATACTCCGACTCGGAGGACACGCCCTCGACGAGCACGTCGATCTCCTTGCCGACCATCGCCTCGTGCCGCTCGCGGCTGATCACGCGCTGGATCTCCATCAGCTTTTGCTGCCGGTCGGCCATCACGTCGGCGTCGACCCGGTGCGGCAGCATCGCCGAGGTGGTGCCGGGCTCGACCGAGTAGGTGAACGCGCCGGCGCGATCGAACTTCGACTCGGCGACGAACGCGCACAGCTCGTCGAACTCCGCGTCGGTCTCGCCCGGGTGCCCGACGATGAACGTGGTGCGAATGACGAGGTTATCGATCCTCGCGCGCAGCGTCTTCACGAGCTCGCGCGTCACGCGGCTCGAGTGGCCGCGGCGCATCCGCTTCAGCATCGGATCGCTGATGTGCTGCAGCGGAACGTCGATGTACTTCACGACCTTCGGCTGGCTCGCGATCACGTCGATCAGCTCGTCGTCGAATGCGCTGGGGAACGTGTAGTGGAGGCGGATCCAGTCGACGTCGACCTTGCCGAGCGCCGTGAGGAGCTGCGCGAGCGTCTGCCGCGACGCCGGCGAGCTGCCCTGGTCCCAGCCGTAACGCGTGAGATCCTGCGCGATCAGGTTCAGCTCGCGCGCTCCACCCTTCGCGAGGCCATGCGCCTCGGCGACGATGTCCTCGATCGAGCGGCTGCGCTGCGGACCGCGCAGCTTCGGGATGATGCAGAACGAGCACGGGCGATCGCAGCCCTCGGCGATCTTCACGTACGCCGAGTGCATGGCGCCGATGCGCTTGCGCGGCGACTCGTGGTCGTAGATGTACGTCGGCGTCTCGGACACCTGGATCACCGGGAGCGGCTTGCGCCTCTTCGCCTTGCCCGAGGGCAGTGCGGCGGCTCCGACCGGTGCGATCGCCTTCGCGAGCGACTGGAAGTCGGCCGAGCCGAGGATGTGATCGATCTCGGGGATGTCCTTCGCGAGCTCGCCCGCGTAGCGCTGCGCGAGACACCCGGTGACGACCAGCTTCCCGGCCTTGCCCTTGTGCTGCGCCATCTCGAGGATGGTGTCGACGCTCTCTTCCTTCGCGGCGTCGATGAACGCGCAGGT
>JBBRED010000439.1:0-6659 GCA_038203335.1 Haliangiales bacterium
GAGCGATTCTTCGGCAACATCTCGCACGAGATCCGCACGCCGCTCTCGATCGTCCTCCTGGCCGTGGCCGATATCGAGAAGCGTTCGTACGCCAAGCTCGAACCACGCGCGCGCGCCGCGCTCGGCTCGATCACCGACTCGGCTCGCAAGCTGGTCCGCCTCGTCGACGAATTGCTCCTGCTCGCCGCTGGTCAGGAGGGCAAGCTTCGCCTGCAACCCGAGCCGACCAATCTCGAAGCCCTGGTCGCCAGCATGATCAGCGCGTGGACCCCTGCTGCCGAGGCCGCGGACCTCACGCTCGCGAGTCGCGTGCCAGCACCGATCGTCGCGAACGTCGATCCCGTGGCCATCGAGCGGGTTGCCACGAACCTCGTGTCCAACGCGATCAAGTACACGCCACCTGGCGGCAGCGTCGAGGTCGAGCTCGCGCTCGGCGCCGAGCACATTCGCCTCTCGGTGTTCGATACCGGCCCCGGGATCGACTCCGAGTTGCGGACTCGCCTGTTCGGTCGGTTCGAGCGCGGCGAGTCCGAACGCCGCACGACGAGCGGCGCTGGCATCGGTCTGTCGCTCGTCAGGCACCTCGTCGAAGGACACGGCGGTACGGTCGAAGCGCATCCACGAGCGACGGGAGGGTGCGAGCTCCGGGTCCAGCTTCCCGCGAGCCTCGTGACTTCGAGTATCACCACCACGACGACGGCAGTGGTGACCTACGCGCCACCCGTGCTTGTTGCGGAGTCGACAACGCCGCGCGCTCCGGCGGACGATCTCGCGAAGGGCACCATCCTCCTCGCCGAGGACGATCGCCGCCTCGCCGACATGATCGGTGACCTGTTGAGCGACGACTACGTGGTGCGGATCGCGAACGATGGTGAGAGCGCGCTCGAGCTGGCGAAGCGGCACCAACCTCACCTCCTGATCACCGATGTCGACATGCCGGGCATGGACGGCATCGAGCTCTCGAAGCGCTTCCGCGAGGTCACGAACGATCGTCTCGCCCCCGTGATCATCTTGTCCGCGGTGCTCGACCTCGGAACGCGGGTGGCCGGGCTCGATGCCGGTGCCGTCGATTACGTGACCAAGCCGTTCGATCCAGCGGAGCTCAAGGCCCGCGTGCGCGCGCAGTTCCGCATGCGCGACCTCGCGATGCGGCTCCACCGCGCCGAGCAGCTGTCCACGCTCGGCGTGCTCACCTCCGGTCTCGCGCACGAGCTCCGAAATCCCGCGAACGGCGTGGTCAACGCCGTCGAGCCGCTCCGCATGCTGCTGCCGCCGGAGCTGCTCAAAGACGATCAGCCCGTGGGCCAGCTGCTCGACGTGATCGGCGAGTGCGCCGAGCAGATCAACACGCTCGCCCGCCAGCTCCTCGGCTTCCGGAACAGCGCGACCGAGCTGCAGACTCGCTCGACGAAGCTTCACGAGCTGGTGCAGCGGGCTCTCTCGATCGGCCAGGAGACCTACAGGGACGTCGCGATCCGCGTGCGCATTCCCGATGACGTGACCGTGGAGTGCGCGCCGCCGCTGATGATCCAGGTGCTGACGAACCTGCTCGAGAACGCGGCGCACGCGGCGGGGCGCGGGGGATGGATCGAGGTGATCGCGCGCAGCGATGGCGCACAGGTCTCGCTCGAGATCGCCGATAGCGGTCCCGGTGTTCCGGTCGAGTTGCGCAGAAAGGTGTTCGAGCCGTTCTTCACCACGAAGATGCAGGGCATGGGCACCGGCCTTGGCCTCGCCGTCTCGCGCGAGATCGTGGCGCGGCATCGCGGAACGCTCGAGATCGAGGATCAGGGCGCCCACTCGGTGTTCGTGGTCCGCATCCCGCGCCGCGCGGCGTGAGGCCCACGTAGGACGCGGCGGCCGCGCAGGTCGCTAGTTGACGAGCTCGATCGCCGGCCGCGGCTTCGGCGGCATCGGCGTCATCGCCGCCACGCGGTCCTGCTTCGACATCATGATCTCGTGATCGATGCGCACGTCGATCACCACGGGCCCCGCCGCGAGGCGCAGCATGTCGCGCGCCGCATCGAGCTGATCCGGGCCTTCGATGCGCAGCGTCAGCGCGCCGAGGCCCACGGCGACCGCGCACACGTCGAGCGGCGTCGTGGGGTACGCCGGCCGGCGGCCGTAGACCTTCTGGTGACCATTCTCGACCATGCCGAGACGCTCGTCGTTGAACACGAACACCCGGATCGGTAGCCGCTCGGCGACCGCCGTGGCGATCTCGAACGCGTTCATCGCGAAGCACCCATCGCCGCAGATCGCAGCGACGGTGCGCTTCGGATGAGCGAGCTGCGCGCCGATCGCGGCACCGATCGACTGGCCCATCGAACCGAGACCGGTCATCACGATGTACGAGTCGGGGTCGTTGATCTCGAGGTAGTGGGTCGCGAAGATGAAGTGCTCGCCCGAGTCGACCGTGAAGATCGCATCGGACGGCAACATCGCCTGGATCTCCGCGAGTGCCTGCTGCGGGGCGATCTTGTCGCGCTTGAGCGAGGGCGGCAGCTTCTGGCGCTCGATGCGGCCCGGGAGCACGCGCAGCTTCGACGGCGCCGGCGAGCCACGCTGCTCGAGACGATCCGCGAGCCCGCCGAGGAACTCGGCCGCCGACGCGACCACCGCGTGCGTCGGACTGTAGCTCTTGCCGATCTGGCGCGCGTCGATATCGATGTGCACGAGCGCCTTCGCCTGCAGCGCCTTCGAGAACCCGTTCGTCGCCATGTCGCCGAGGCTCGTGCCGATCGCGATCACGAGATCGACATCGCCCTCGATGTACTTCTGCGCCGAGGCGTGACCGCCCATGCCGAACACGCCGAGCGACAGCGCGTGATCCTCGGGGAACACGCCCTTCGCCTTCGGCGTGGTCGCGACCGGGCATCCGAACCGCTCGGCCACGGCCTGGAGCCGCGCCGGCGCACCGTGACCGCGGCATCCGCTGCCGGCGATCAGCACCGGGCGCACCGCTTGAAGGAGGAGATCCGTGATCTCGTCGAGCATCTCGATCGAGACGACCTCACCGACGCGCACGGCACCACCGACGCGCGGCGGCACCACGCTCGCGAGCGAGACGTCGAGCGGCAGCGTGACCACGACCGGGCCCTTGCGGCCCGACATCGCTGTCGCCATCGCGCGGCGCATCATGTGCGGGAGGTTGCTCGACCGGGGGATCTCGAGCGACAGCTTCGAGACGTGGCGGGTCATCTCCACGATCTGGAGACCGTGCGCGGAGCCGTCCTGGAGGACGCCCTTGCCGGACTCGGCGCGCGGCACCTCGCCGATCAGGAGCAGGATCGGAAGACCATCGCACCACGCCGAGGCGAGGCCAGTCATCGCATTGAGTGCACCGGGGCCCGAGGTCACGGCGACGACCCCGAGCTTGCCGGTCGAGTGCGCGTAGCCCGCCGCCGCGAACATCGCGCCGGCTTCGGAGCGCGTGGTCACCACGCGGACGTTCGAATCGAGCAGTGCGTCGTGAACCGGGGAAATCGCTCCGCCCGGCAATCCGAACACCACGTCGACACCCGCCTCCTCGAGCATGCGCACGAGCAGGTCGGCGCCACGGACCGGTGGGGCCGTGGTCGCGACCGGAGGCGGCAGCTCGGCGTGCTTCGCCTGCCGCGCCTCGACCAGACCGGCAAGATCGACCGGCTTCATGACCGCCGCCTCGGCACCCGCCTCGCGCGCGCGACTCGCGAGCGCGGGAGTCATTCCCGCGCTGGCGATCACGACCTCGATGTCGCGCGTCTCGGGGTTCGCCTTGATCCGGCGACAGGCTTCGATGCCATCGAGCCCGGGCATGAACACGTCCATCACGATGATGTCCGGTCGCGCCGCGCCGACCTGGAGCAGCGCGTCGATCGCGTTGTCCGCGAGGATCAGCTCGGCGTCGGCGTGTTTACGCATCGAGCGTTGCAGCGCGCGAAGCTGCAGAGCGTCGTCATCGACGACAAGGACCCGCACCACCCCAACCGGCCCCGGAGACTTTTGGGGGTGTAGATTCATCTAACGCGGCCTATATAGCTCCGGCCGTGACGCAGCACACCATGATTCGTAAACGTGATCTATCTACTCGAGATCACACGAAAATACTACCTGCGAGCAACTCGGATGATGGCGGAGCGGAGCGCCTGGAGGTCGCACGGCTTGTCGAACCAGAGGTTGCTCGCGCGATCGAGGAACTGCTTCGCGAGCGGTGAGAACGCGCCGCCGGTGAGAAAGATCATGCGTTCTGCCTGCTCCGGAGCGAGCGCGACGACCTGCTGATGGACTTCCATGCCGCTCATCGCCGGCATCATCAGGTCGCACAGGATCGCGTCGAAGCGCTCGCCTGCTGCGAGCCGCGCGAGTGCTTCCTGTCCCGTATGAACGATCGTGATCTGGTGCTGATCGCGACCGAGTAGACGGCGAAGCGCGTTCGCGAACACGACCTCGTCATCGATGATCATCACGTTCGATCGCGACCGCTGCGCCGTCAGCAAAGGTGTTGCCATGTCGATTGGCTCGGGGATTGCCCGGGCGGGTGCAACCGCAGGCGGCAGGGCGATGGTGAAGGTGGTGCCGGCCCCCGGTGAGCTGGTGAACCCGATCTCTCCGCCGAGCGAGCGCACGATCCCGTGACAGATCGAGAGCCCGAGCCCCGTCCCTTTTCCTATCGGCTTGGTCGTGAAGAATGGATCGAAGATCTGACCGCGGATCTCGTGCGGAATGCCGCCGCCGGTGTCGCGGATCGAGACGACGGCCCAGCCGGCATCGTCGGTGCGCGTGGTGATCGAGATCGTGTGGCGGTCGACCTGCCCCTCGGGAATCGCCTCGGTCGCGTTGACGAGGATGTTGAGGAACACCTGGCCCAGCGTCGCCTGGTTCGCGATCACCTCGGGCAGCGGCGCGGACGTGCGCACGAGCTGCGCGCGATGACGAATCTGCGGGCCGGCCATCAGCACGGCGAGATCGAGAACCTGCTCCACCGAGATCGGTGCTCGCTGATTCTCGTCGGTGCGCGAGAACGCGCCGAGGCCGCGCACGATGTTGCGAATGCGCTCCACACCGACCGAGGTCTCCGCGAGCATCGAGTGGATCTCCGCCGAGAGCGGCTCGCCGAGCTCGGTCGCGATCAGATCGAGATTCGCGGAGATGAAGGCGAGCGGGTTGTTGATCTCGTGCGCCACGCCGGCCGCGAGCGTCCCGACCGACGCCATTCGATCGGTGAACACGAGCCGCGCCGCGGTGTCCTTGTGCTCGCTGATATCGATCGTCGTGCACAGCATGCGGAGGGGCACGCCGTTACCGTCGGAGTACAGCTTCGCGCGGACCTGCATCGTGCGTAGCTCACCGTCGGGACGCACGATGCGAAACTCGAGCGGTGATCGAGCCTGCGCCTTGCGCGCGCGATCGAACGCGGCGCGAACGCGCTTCTCGTCGCCGGAGTACACGCGTGAGAGCAGGGTCTCGAGCTTCGGCTCGACCTCGCCGACCTCCCAGCCATACAGCCGATAGACCTGATCGGACCACGTGGCGATGCCCGTGCGCAGATCCATCTGGGTGATCCCGAAGCGAACGAGATGCTGGACCTCGCTCAAAACATCGTCGGGGTACAACACGAGGGTCTCAAGCCTACCGCAGATCAACTCCGCCGCTGCGATCGATGTTATGCAGTCGCAGGATGGGTAAGGATCTCGACCGGCCGGTGTGGCGCGGCCAGCGCCCGTGGTTCGAGATCTGGTTCGCGGTCGTGCTCGACGAGAGCAGGCGACGTGCACTGTGGATCCGGCAGACCATGTTCGTCCCGCGCTCCGGAGCGGCGCGCGCGACGGTGTGGGGTGCGTGGTTCGATGCCGATGCCTCGCCGCGCAGCATCGCGGCAAAGCGCTTCGCACCTCTCGATGTGGCGGTCGTCGATGAAGGTGAATCCCTGATCCGCACGTTCGACAGTAGGTTGTCCCGAACGGCCGCCGTCGGCGCGGTGGATGGCATCGCGTGGGATGTGGCCTGGCAGGGCGGCCGCGAGGAGAACGATGATCTCCCCGCCTGGCTCCCGACCCCCACGCACGCGCGGCAGATCGTCCACGACGCCGAGGCCACGGGCAAGGTCACGCTCGGCGAGCATGTGATCGACATCAAGGGCCGCGCGATCGCGATGCACCTGTGGGGCAAGCGCCGGGTTCCGACGCTGCACTGGATCTGGGCGCCGTGGATCGGCGACAGCTCGCTCGAGGTCTCGGCCGTCTCGCTGCGCGATACCTTCTCGCTCGGGCTCGCGACGCTACGCCTCGACGGGCCCGACGAGCTGCGTGGCCGGCCGGCGACGGCGGCGCACTCGAACAACCTGATCACCGCGACGGTCGCCGGCCCGCGGCGCCTCGTCCACGCGCGTGCGTGGGCCGAGCCCGAGGCCACCGTCGGCTACGCGTATCGCGACACCGATGATCGCGACCTGATGATCGCGCAGAGCGACATCGGTTCGGCGTTCTTCGAGGTCTACACGCGCAAGGCACCCGGTGCCCCGTGGCACCCGAGCGACGAGCGGCGCGTCGCGGGCGGAGTGGCCGTCGAGATCCATCAGCGCACGGGCCTTCCCGGCGTCGATTACATCCCATGGGATGCGACCGAGCGCGCGCCCGTCGTGATCGCGCCGGCGTCGCCGGAACCGGATCGCATCGCCT
>JBBRED010000440.1:0-6658 GCA_038203335.1 Haliangiales bacterium
CCCGCGCCCTCGCGCAGTTCGCGAAGAAGGGCTTCCTCTATCGCGGCAAGAAGCCCGTGTCGTGGTGCCCGATCGACAAGACGGCGCTCGCCGAGGCCGAGGTCGAGTACAAGGACAAGACCTCGCCATCGGTCTACGTGAAGTTTCCGCTCCTCGATCGCGGCCGGCTCGACGATGACAAGCGGCTCGAGGGGGAGCGCCTCGCGTACGTGATCTGGACGACCACCCCGTGGACGCTGCCGGCGAACCTCGCGATCGTGGCGCACCCGAGCTTCACGTACCTCGCGATCCGGAACCCCAAGGATCCGCACGAGCGGCTGCTCGTCGCGCGCGAGCTCGCCGAGACCTTCGTGAAGGCGATCGGCGGCGATCCGGTGGCGGACCTCGTCGACGCGATCGAGATCCCTCCGGCGCGGATGGCCACGCTCGAAGGTGGTCGGTACCAGCATCCGTTCCTCACCGAGGCGCCGCCCGATGTCCCGGCGGATGCGGTGTGGCGGCTGTGGTTCGCGGAGTACGTCACGGCGGAGGCCGGTACCGGTCTCGTGCACACCGCGCCCGGTCACGGCGCCGATGACTACAAGACGGGGATCGCTCACAACCTCCCCGCGTACGCGCCGCTCGACGATGCCGCGCGCTACACGGCCGGCGTGGTGCTCGAGCGCGGAGCCGCACCGATCGATCTGACGGGGAAGAGCACCAGCGAGGCCAACCCGATCATCTCGCAGCACCTCTCGACGACGGGCTATCTGCTGAACCCGCCGACCGATTCGATCAAGCACAGCTACCAGCACTGCTGGCGGTGCAAGCAGCCGATCGTGTTCCGCGCGACGCCCCAGTGGTTCATCGAGATGGATCACGAGGGCTTCCGCACCGCGGCGCTCGCCGAGATCGATCGCACGCAGTGGGTCCCGCCGTGGGGCCACGACCGGATCTACGCGATGATCGAGAACCGCCCCGACTGGGTGCTCTCGCGCCAGCGGCTATGGGGCACCCCGATCCCCGCGTTCTACTGCACGGGCTGCGGTGCCGAGCACGCGAACGCCGACACGATGGAGCACATCGCCGCGATCTTCGACAAGGAAGGCGCGGACGCCTGGTGGAACCGAACGGTCGCCGAGCTGGTTCCGGCCGGCACGACGTGCGGCACGTGCGGCTCCGGTCCCGACAAGCTCGAGCGCGAGAAGGACATCGTCGATGTCTGGTTCGAGTCCGGTGTGTCGTGGCTGGCGATGGAGTCACGTTCGGGTGAGGAGGGCATCGATTACGAGAAGATCGATCTCTACCTCGAGGGCTCGGACCAGCACCGGGGCTGGTTCCATTCGTCGCTGCTCGCCGGTCTCGGCGTCAAGGGGCGCGCTCCGTATCGCCAGGTGATCACGCACGGCTTCGTCCTCGACGAGAACGGCATCCCGTACTCGAAGAGCACGATCGAGAAGGCCAAGCGCGAGGGCAAGAAGACCAGCTACATCGAGCCCGAGAGCGTCATCAAGAAGTACGGCGCCGAGATGTTCCGACTGTGGGTCGCGTCGATCGAGTTCCGCGCCGACATGCCGTACTCCCAGGCGATCCTCGATACGCTCGCCGAGTGGTATCGCAAGCTGCGCAACACGGCGCGGTTCCTCCTCGGCAACCTCAAGGGCTTCGATCCCGATGCGAACGATCGCTCGATCGTCACGGTCGGCGTCGATCGCTACATGCTCGCGAAGCTCGACACGTTCGTCGCGCGCGTGCGCAAGGCGTACGAGGACTACGATCTGCACGTGGTTCATCGCCTGCTCGTCGACTTCGTCACCGTCGATGTCTCGGCGGTCTACAGCGACGTCACGAAGGACCGCCTGTACTCGGATGCGCTGGACTCGCCGTCGCGGCGCGCCGCGCAGGTCGTGCTCTACGAGTGCCTGCGGGCGATCGCGACGCTGTCCGCGCCGATCCTCGCGTTCACCGCGGAGGACATCTGGGCGCACATGCCGCGCAAGGCGGGTGACCCCGAGAGCGTCCACATGGCGCTGTTCCCGACCACGCAGGACACCGCGGGCGCCGCGGAGCTCGTGATCGAGTTTGGCAAGCTGCTCGGCTGGCGCGAGAAGGTCACGAAGGCGCTCGAGCCGTTCCGCGCCGAGAAGCGAAAGTCGGTCGACGCGCGGGTCACCCTGGTCAGCGATGACCTGGTGCTGCGCACGTACGCCGACGAGCTGGCGGATCTGTTCATCGTCTCGGACGTGGTGCTCGCGCCGGGGACGAGCGGCGAGGTCGCCGTCGAAGTCCACGCGGGACCGAAGTGCGAGCGCTGCTGGAAGCACTTCGACAAGCTCGCCGCGGATCCCCCGGATGTCTGCGAGCGTTGCGCCACCGCCCTGGCCGGGTTAAAGGCGTGACCGTGGCCGACGAGACCGAGACGAAGTCAGCGGACGACAAGCCGGCGGCACCCGCCGTCACCGGCACCGAGCGCGCGAAGTGGACGATCTTCGCGATCGTCGCGACGCTGTCGCTGATCGCGGATCAGGCCACGAAGATCTGGGCGCGCGCATCGCTGCCGGTCAACGGCCACGGCTCGGGTCCCGGCGGCGTGTGCATCATTCCGGACGACATCGTCACGCGCCATTGCAGCGGCGTGGCGAAGTCGGTGATCGACGGGTTCTGGGAGAACACGCTGTCGATGAACCCGGGCTCGGCGTTCGGCCTGTTCGGCGGCCAGAGCTTCGCGCGCGTGATGCTCTCGATCATCGGCATCGGCGCCGTGGGCGGCATGATCTGGATGCTCAAGAAGTCGCGCACCGATCAGAAGGTGCTGCACTGGGCGCTCGCGTTCGTCGCCGGCGGCGCCGTCGGCAACCTGATCGATCGCATTTACTACGGCGTGGTCACCGACTTCATGTCGTGGGACCTCAAGATCATCCGCTGGCCGACCTTCAACGTCGCCGACATCGTCCTCGTGATCGGCGTCGGTCTGATGTTCATCGACATCCAGAAGGAAGGTAAGCGGGAGAAAGAGCTGAAGAAGGCGGCGAAGGCGGCGGCCAAGGCGAAGGCCAAGGCGGCAGGCCTCGTCAAAGACATGTAGCGAGGCCGGTCGAAGGAATACCCGCGCGGGTCGCGCCGGTCCTTCGCGCATGAGCCTCGGTCGTCGTGCGTGGATCGTGTTCGGGTTGGTGCTCGCGATCACGCTCGCGTTCGACCAGAGCAGCAAGGCCTGGGCGCGGACCCTGCCGATGCACCAGGCGCAGGTGGTGATCGACGGCTACTGGAGCTGGGAGCTCGCGATGAACCCGGGCGCCGCGTTCAGCTCGTTCGTCGGCGGCACGGGGCTCCAGGTCATGCTCGCGATCATCGCGACCGTCGCGCTGATCGGCATCGGCGTGATGGCCTCGCGCACGCGGCCGGAGCAGCGGCTCAAGCGGTTCGGACTCGCGATGATCGCCGGCGGCGCGCTGGGTAACCTGGTCGACAGGATCCGCGACGGCGCGGTCACCGACTTCATCCGCTGGCACTGGCACGAGCACCTGTGGCCGATCTTCAACATCGCCGATGCCGCGCTGCTCGTCGGCGTGGTGCTGATGATCGCGGAGAGTGCGCTCGATCACCGCCGGCTCCGGGCCGCCCGTCTCGCGACGTGACAGATGTTCGCCTCGCCTGGGCTCGCGGGCTATGGTGCGGTCATGCGGATCGCGGCGCTTCTCGTCCTTGTCGTCGGCTGCAACTCCGACGGTCGCGACTATCCGATCACGACCGGCGGCGATGACAACCCGATCCACCCGATGGTGGACGGCGCGCCCGTCGATGGCGTGATCGGCGACGGCGCGACCATGCTGACCGGGCGCGTGTGCCTGCTCACCGATCTACGCAATCCCGTGGTCGCGAGCTGCGCACCGACCGGCGCCGCGAACATCACCGTGCAGCTCGGCAGCGAGACCGCGCTGACCGCCGACGACGGCTCGTTCATGCTCCTCCCGCCGTCGGGCACCGGCCTGGTGTGGCGCACGAGCGGCACCAACCTCGTGCCGTCGGTGGTCCCGCTGACCACCTCGAACCTGATCCCGATGATCAGCGACGTCACGTATCTCGACCTGCAGAACAGCAACAGCGTGATCGTGAACAGCGGCGAGGGCTCGGCGTTCGTCTACGTCCGTCAGGCCGGGCTCGCGCTCGCCGGCGTCACCACCACGGTGAAGGCGCCCGACGCCTCGTCGTTTCTCCCACTCGGCGACACCGCCAACGCGACGAACTGGGTCCAGGGCGCGACGGGAAATTTCGGAGTCAGCTGGACCGCGGGACTCGCCGCAGGTTCGCCGACGCTCGTCCTCACCCCGCCGGCTGGCAGCGCGGTGGAGCTCGTGCTTCCGATCGAGGACGGCGCGATCACGTTCGCGACCCTGGCGTTTCCCTAGCAGGCTCGAGACGGGATCCCGCGGCTACCGTCGGGCAGCACGCCGTAGCTCGTCGACGGCGGCGGTCCAGCCCGCGGCCTTGGTCTCGGTCTCGGCGAGCTCGGCGGCCGGATCGGAGTCGGCGACGATGCCGCCGCCGACGTGTACGCGCAGCTCGTGGTTCGCGATCACGCCGATCCGGATCGCGATCGCGAGGTCGAAGCCACCGTCGCTGCCGAAGTAGCCGAGCGCACCGCAGTACGGACCGCGGCGCGCAGGCTCGAGCTCGTCGATGAGCTGCATCGCGCGGACCTTCGGCGCGCCGGTGATCGAGCCGCCAGGGAACGTGGCGCGCAAGAGCTCCGCGTAGCCCACCCCGGGGCGCGGCGTCGCGCTGACCCGCGAGACCTTGTGATAGAGCGCCGGCAGCTCGAGCACGTAGCCGAGCTCGTCGACGGTGACCGTGCCGGTCACGGCGACGCGACCGAGGTCGTTGCGCTCGAGGTCGACGATCATCAGGTGCTCCGCGGCGTCCTTCTCGCTCGCGGCGAGCTCGCCGGCGCCACCCGGCGTGCGCGGCGCGGTGCCCTTGATCGGTCGGGTCTCGATGCGACCCCCGACGCGCGCGAGGAACCGCTCGGGCGATCCGGAGACCACGGTGACCCCATCGGCTTCGATCAAGGCGCCGTACGGTGCCGGAGCCACGCGCTCGAGCGCCGCGTAGATCGCGAGCGCGTCGCCCGGGGCGACAATCCGCGCGACGAGCCGGCGCGCGAGGTTGACCTGGTACACGTCGCCGGCGGCGAGGTAGTCGCGGATCTTCTCGACGCGCGCGATGTGAAACTCCGGGCCATCGTCGGCGACGAGCGGACCGAGGCTCGGCGGCAGCGTGGGGGGCGCGGGACCTGCGAGCGCGGCCGTGAGGCGCTTGATCGCGTCGTCGTCGTCGCCGATCACGTCGGGTTCGTCGTCACCGCGCCACCGCGCGACCGCGCCGTACGCCCCGAGCCACAGATCCGGCGTGTCCTGACCGAGGCTCGGTCCACCGGGGAGCTGCTCGACGACGCGCGCGAGGTCGTAGCCGAAGAAGCCGATGACGCGCGGGCTCGGCGGCCCATCCCCGCGGGCGGTGAACGCGCAGCCGTGCTCGGCGAGGAACGCCTCGGCCGCGGTGAACGGATCGTCGGTGAAGCGGCGCTGCGGCCGGCCATCCGGGCCGAGGATCACGAGCGAGTGGCCGCGGGCGATCAGCGTGGCCCGCGGCTCGGCGGTCGCGAACGACCAGCGACCGAGGCCGTCGTCATCGCGGCCCGCGTGCAGGAGGACTCGTCCGCGGCGACCGCCGAGGCGAGCGGCAGCGGCGAGCGCGCCGACGTCGGACGCGGACATCGCTCAGATCTCGTCGAGGCGGTCGAGCGCGTCGATCGCGTCCTCGGTGGACTCGCCGGCCGGCTCGGCGGGGTCGGAGAGGTCCATCTCCTCCTCGGGCTCGGGCGCTGGTTGCGACTTCTCGGGCGGCGGGGGCGGCTTCGTCGGCGTGCGCGCGATCGCCGGAAGCGGCTGCGTCGGCGTCTTCGCGATCGGCGCGACCACGACGCCGGTATCGAGGGCACTCGCGTCGTCGCCGCGCGGCTCGATCATCACGATGCCTTCGCCGGTGCACTCGACGCACATCGCGCCCATCGGTCCACCCACCGGCGGCACGACCGCGCGCGGGATGACGCGGCCGATCCAGCCCGCGAGGCGATCCGCATCGACGAACACCACGCCCGACGGCGGCAGCTTGATACGGACGAGCGGGCGGGCCAGCCGCACGGCCACGGCACCGTCGCCGCGGAACTGCACGACCGGGAGCTTGCCGCGCATGCCGGGGACGTTTCCGCTCTCCCAGCGAAGCGTGGTCTCGAACGCGAACACGAGATCCTCGCGGAGATACAGGATGTCGTCGTCGAGCGTGACCGCGCTGAACACGCGCTTGCCGGGGACGGCGACCAGGTAGCCGTGACCGCTGACGGTGTGCAGCGGCGTGCCGCCGAAATCGAAGCGCTCCTCGGTCTGGTGACCGCGCGAGCGCCGCATCGCGACGTCGTACAGCAGATCGCCGCCGGTGATGTGCACGCCGTCGAGGCGGGACAGGACCTTGTCGGTGACGCGGATGATCAGCGCGCCGCTCGGGCTGATCTCGAACGGGTCGTCGCCGTCGTCGGGGCGTAGCAGCTCGTCGGTGGCGAGCTCGGTGAGCGGGCGCGGCGGCGTGCCACCGGAGGCGGTGCGCGATGCACTCGTGCCGC
>JBBRED010000441.1:0-6639 GCA_038203335.1 Haliangiales bacterium
ATGGCCGGTGATCGTGCCGGCCGCGAACGTCAGCGAGGCGTCGAGCGCGACGAATCCATCGGCATCGGCGGGGGCCGGCATGCCGACACAGGTCGGGCACACGTCGATCGCCACGGTCTGCAGCGTGACCGCAGAGGCCGCGGCGCCGAGCGGACCATCGAGGAGGTCGCCCTTGAAGTCGAGGATGTTGCCGGGCGCCGCGCCGGGCGCCGCGATGCCGACCTTGCCGAGGATCATCGTGTAGTCGGGCGTCGGCGACTGCGCGCCCGGGCAGCCGGGGGCCGCGTTCTTGTAGGCTTCGACGTGCAAGGTGGCATCGGTCGTGGTCTTCGTGATGCCGTAGTACGCGCGATCGAGGACACGGGTATCGGCGCCGAACGTGGCGGTCAGCGCGGTGGTGCGGCACGCGCCGGTGCACCCGGTGGTCGCGGGGGCGTCGGTCGCAGCATCGGGACTGCTGGTCGGTGCGTCGACGGGAGACGAGCTACCGCCGTCATCGCCGCACGCGGCGAGCAGCGCGAGAACCATGACCGTGCGGACCATCGGCGCGGTTGGTGCAGGCTCCGTGCCCCGCTCGAGGTGTGCAATTTCGGCGGCGTAGAGCGCGGTGGCAAGCGCGCTGGCCGGCAGGTCGAGTCGACCCATCGCGCCGTGCGAGGATGACGGGGTGAAGCCGTCGACGACGTCGCTGCCCGGCGTGATCCTCCTCGACCCGGATCCGCACACCGATGCGCGTGGCACGCTGATCTCCGAGCGCGCGTCGGTGCGGTACAAGCTGACCGCCGCGTTCGACCCCGCCGACGATCGCGCGGTGCGCGGGAACGATCCGGCGATCGCGCGCTTGACCGAGCCCGTGCTGTCGCCGAACCATGCGGTGGCACCGCTGCTCGCCAATGCCGAGCTCCCGCCGCTGTCATGAGGTTGCTGATCACCGGTGGGGCAGGTGCGATGGGACGCGCGATCGCGAGCCGCGGCGACGCTCGTGGGCACGAGCTCGTCATCCTCGACCGCGCCGCGCTCGACATCGGCGACGTGGCGCACGTGGCCGCGGTGCTGCGCGTCATCGCGCCGGCGGCCGTGATCAACGCGGCCGCGTACACGCAGGTGGATCGCGCGGAGCAGGAGCGTGACCTGGCCTTCTCCGTCAACGCGATCGGCGCCGGCGTGATCGCGCAGGCGTGCGCAGATCGCAGCGTGCCTCTCGTCCACATCTCTACCGACTACGTGTTCGATGGCGCGGCCACGCGGCCGTATCGCGAGGACGATCCGGTCGCGCCGCTGTCGGTCTACGGCGAGAGCAAGGCCGAGGGCGAGCGCCGCGTGCTCGCGGCCGGCGCGTGCTGCGTGCGGACCTCGTGGGTGTTCGCGCGCTTCGCGAACGCGTTCGTGCAGAAGATCGCGGCGCGGCTCGCGGCGCCCGGTGGGCTCACGGTGTTCGCCGATCGCCACGGCAGCCCGACGTGGGGTGGCGACCTCGCCGATGCGCTGATCGATCTCGCGGAGCGCGGGGCCCCGGCGGGGCTCTGGCACTACGCCGGCGAGCCCGCCGCCACGTGGCACGGGCTCGCGTGCGCGGTCGCCGAGGAGCTTGGCGAGGATCCCGCACGGATCGCTCCCGTCCCGGCGGTGGATCCTCCGAACGGCGCGCGCCGCCCGCCGTACTCGGTGCTCGATACGTCGAAGCTGCGCTCGCTCGGCATCGCGCCGCGCCCGTGGCGGACCGGGCTCGCGGAGCTGCTGGCGCGATGACCCGCGCGTGGAACGTCACGCAGATCATGCCGCGCGGTCATGTGCACGCGCACGCGCTCGATGACGTGGCGGAGTACCTGACCGCGATGCTCGGTGCCTGCGGCATGGCCACGACGCGGACCACGAACCACATCGACGTCGCGTCGGTCAACGTCGTCGTGGGCGGGCACCTCCTCGCACCCGCTCACATCGCGGGGTTGCCCGGCGACACGATCGTGTTCAACAGCGAGCAACTGGCGCAGGCCGACAATCCCCTGATCACGCCCGCGTATCGAGACGCGCTCGCGCGGTTTCGCGTGTGGGACTACTCGGCCACGAACCCACCCCTCATCCCGCACCGGCGCGTCACCGTGATCCCGTTCGCGTACTGCGCGCAGATGGTGCGCGAAGGGGTGCGCGCCCCCGGCGATGCGCTGGTGTTCCACGGCGCACTCACGCCGCGGCGCGAGGCGATCCTGTCCGCGCTGCGCGCCGCGGGCGTACGGCTGGAGGTCGCGTTCACCGAGTACGGCACGGCGCGAGACGTGCGCCTGTTCCGCGCGCGCGCCGTGCTCGACCTGCGCAAGGCCGACGACACCGCCGCCGCCACGCCGATCCGCTGCTTCTATCCGCTGACCAACGGCGTGCCGGTGATCGCCGAGTCCTCCTCCGATCCCACGATCGCCACGTTCCGTGATGCCATGTGGTCATTCGATGCCGCCGCGCTACCCGGCGCCGTCGCGACGCTGTGGGCGGATCCCGCGGCGTTCGCCGTCGAAGCCCAGCGCCGGTGCGCGCGGTTCGCGAGCCGTACCGCGCTCGCCGAGATCGCCGCCGCGATCGCCGAGCACGGCTAGTCCTCGGGTGGAAACCCGATCGCCACGCCGGTGACGCGCTCGATCGTCTGGCCGGCGTCCTCCCACCCGTAGGTGTAGGGACCGACATGGCCGAGGCGGATCGACGTGTCGACGAACGTCAGATGACCGGCCTGGCGTGCGCGCTCGCAGAACGCGTAGTCCTCGCCGAGGTACCAGTAGCCGCCGGGTCGCGCGGGATCCGCGATCACCATCGGGAGGAAGTACGGCACCATCGGTGCGCCGAACCGCGTGTTGCACGTCGGCAGCGAGAACACCTTCTGCATGGCGTCGAACACGGCGCGACGTGTGAGCAAGAACCCGGCGCCGACGTATCGCACGGGCACGGGGCCACCTCCGTCGCCGAACGTCAGCGCGCGCGTCTGCGGATCGGGCTGCAGCGCGAGCCCGCGCACGCCCTTCTTCGCGTAGCCACCGGCGATCAGCGTGTGCGGCGAGGCGCGCAGCTTGTCGACATCGTCGGGATCGAACGAGATGTCGGAGTCGATCCACATCAGCTCGTCGAAGCCGTCGGTCAGCGCGCCGGTGGCCGCCTCGCATCGCGTGCGATCCACGGCCGCGGTGGCGGCGTATCGCCGGACCTCCACTCCGCGGCGCTCGAGCTCGCGCAGGCCGCGCTCGCACGCGGGCTCGATGTGCGTCAGATAGGGAGCGAGGACGAGACAGCGCGCGGGCATCACGTGCACGCGCAGCTGGACGACCCGCTCAGATTGAAGCTCGCCTGCAGGACGACCGGTGTGGTGGTGCACACCGAGCCGGTGACGACGAAGGTGATCGTCTCGGCGCTCGCACACGCGCTCGATGTGTAGGGCCGCACGCCAAGCGCGGTCGAGGTGCCGCCGGGGACCAGGAGGTCGCCCGAGGCGAAGCCCGTGAGCCGGAATGCGCTCGCCGACGGCATCTCGATGCTCGCAGACCGGTTGCCGGAGTTGAGCACCATCGCCGTGATCGGCGCCGGGCATTGCGGGCCCGAGAACGTCAGCGTGAGCGGCTGGCCGCCGACATCGGTGATGTCGATGTTCGCGCCGAGCACGTCGGCGGCGAGCTCCACCGTGTACGCGCCATCGCTCGTGATCAACGTCAGCGCTCCGGCCTTCGTCGCGCCGCCGCGATCGGTGCCGATCACCGCGGCCGGCGGCCGCACCGCGAGCGTCACGCCATCGCCGGGTGCGATCTCGAGCGGCAGGGCATCGGTGATCGCGAAGCCCCCGGCGGCCTCGACGTCGTCGATCCGGATGATCGTGGCGCCCGTGTTCACGATCTCGAGCGGGTAGGTCGCGGGCGCAACGCCGCACTCGGTCGCGAGGCGGAGCGTGGCCGGTACGCTGAGGGCGGGCGGCGTGCCGTCATCGAATCCGAGGCGACCGCATGCGGCCGCGCTCGCCCCGGCGAGCGTCCACAGCATGCGCGACAACCCGCTTCTGCGCAGCACAGTCCCCAGCATATCGCGTCTGCCGCTCCGGTGGGTAAGCTCTCGATGTGACCGATCCGCCGCGCACCCCGATGTCGGAGCTGGCGTGGTTGTTCCTGGTGCTCGGCACGACCGCGTTCGGTGGTCCAGCAGCGCACATCGCGATGATGCAGCGCGAGGTCGTGGACCGGCGCGGCTGGTTGACGCTCGAGCAGTTCCTCGATCTCGTCAGCGCGACGAACCTGATCCCGGGCCCGAACTCCACGGAGCTCGCGATCCACATCGGTCGCGAACGCCGCGGCTGGCCGGGCCTTCTGGTCGCGGGCGCGTGCTTCATCCTGCCGGCGACGCTGATCGTGCTTGGCCTCGCGTGGGCCTACACGCGGTACGGCGCACTCCCCGCCGTCGACGGTGTGCTCTACGGGATCAAGCCGATGATCATCGCGATCGTCGTCCAGGCGCTGTGGAAGCTCGGGCGCTCGGCGATCAAGACGGTCTGGCTCGGTGCGCTGGCGGCGGCTGCGATCGCCGCGGCGCTCCTCGGAGTCCACGAGCTGACCATCCTCGCGGCCGCGGGCGCGGCGGTGGCGCTCGCACGCGGGCTCGTTCCTCGCGGCGACACGGTGGCGGCCTGGCTACCGTTGCCGTGGCTGGTCTCCGGTGCCGGCGGGATCGCGACCGCGAACCTCGTCTCGGTGTTCGGCGTGTTCGTGAAGGTCGGCGCCGTGCTGTTCGGCAGCGGGTACGTGCTGATCGCATTCCTGCGCGCCGATCTCGTGGAGCGCCTACATTGGATCACCCAATCGCAGCTGCTCGATGCGGTGGCGGTGGGTCAGGTCACGCCGGGCCCGGTATCCACCACGGCGACGTTCATCGGCTATCTGCTCGGCGGACCGGGAGGCGCGGCGGTCGCCACGCTCGGCATCTTCTTGCCCGCGTTCGTGTTCGTCGCGATCAGCGCGCCGCTGCTGCCCCGGCTACGGCGATCTCCGGTCGCGAGCGCCGTGCTCGACGGCGTCAACGTCGCCTCGCTCGGGCTGATGGCCGCGGTGACGATCTCGATCGGCCGCGCATCGCTGGTCGACGTTCCGACGATCGCGCTCGCCGTCACCGGCGCCGTGCTGTTGATCCGGTTCGAGCTGAGCTCGATGTGGCTGGTGCTCCTCGGCGGAATCACGGGAGTGCTGCTCACGCTGGGCTAAGCGTCGAGCGTGCGATCGATCTCGGCAAACTGCGCCCGCTCGAGCTCGCGGAGCGCGGTCCGCTCCGTGGGCCGCTTCGGCTTCCCCCGAGGGGGCGGCGCCTCCGTGAGGTCGCCGATAGGCGGAGCGTCAGGACCCGGTGGTGTACATCCCGTCATCGTGTTCCACCCTACGTAGAAAAGGTACGTGAGTCACGGGCGCTCACCAATGCCTCATGTTGCTACGCGACCCGAGCGTCGGTATCGCGGGCCTCGGTGACGACCAGATCCTTGTGCTGCTGGTCGGCCCGGGCGCACAGGGCGATCCGGAGGACCGCGTCGGTGGCCTTGTCCGTGGCGATCGCGTCGTAATCGTCGCCGCTCATCACGCGCTCCTCGGGGGTGACGAGTAGCTCGGTATCCGAGGTGATGGTCTTCGCCGCGATCGGCATGCGCGCCTGCTCGAGTGCCCAGTAGCGCCGCTTCGCGGCGAGGTTCGTCTTGCGTTCGCTCTTGTGGTGCTTCTCGAGCCGCTTCTCGATCACCTCGGCATCGCCGCGCGTCTGCGCGAGGTTGTGCTCGCCGAAGGCGCCGGCGAGGAATCGGTTCACGTGCGTGTCGATCCTGCCACGCGCGCTCGGGCCGCGGCGCATCCATCGCCACGGCGGGATGTTCTCCCACCAGGTGACCTGGCTCCGGCCGAGGAACAACAGCGTGCCGACGAGCTTGATCATCGCGCGGCCACCGGGCGTGTCATATGCGGCGGTGATGCCCGAGGCCGCGAGCGCCTCGAGCCGCGGCATGTGTGCCTCGAGCTCCTTGCCCGAGGTCTCGCCCTTCCAGCCGGGCGTGAGGAGCGCGGCGAGCTCGTTCGCGAGATCGAGCAGCAGCGCCTCGCTTAACGGGAGGAGATCCTTCTCGCTGATGTCGACACGCTCGAGCAGCCGGCGCACGCGCTCGAGGTTCTCCGCGAAGTCGAACATCACGAGCAGCGCCGTGGTGGCGTGCTCGCTCGCCGCGTAGGCGGGATCGTGGAGGTCGTTCTCGTCGACGGAGGCGTGGACGATCGAGCCGGAGTCGGCGTCGAGCGTGCGCATCGTGTTGATGGTGCCGACCTTCCACTTGTTCATCCACATGCTCTTGCCGTCGACCTCGGGCGCGAAGCGATGAACGACCACGTGGCGCTGATCGGGGTGCGTCTCGCCGAGCTTCTCGCTCAGCCTGTGCGCCTGCGTCTCGAGCCAGTCGGCCGAGGGCTTCGCCCACCAGCGCAGCCAGTAGGTGCGGTAGATCGTGTGCTCCTCGCGCGGCACCTCGGCGGCGGGCGAGGGGACGAGGAGCCGCCGCATGGTCAGGCCCTTGCCGACGAACGCGATGTCGATGCCCGCCTCGGCGGCGCGCGTGGCCTGTTCGTCGGCGAGGACTACGTGCGGATGTGTCGGTCC
>JBBRED010000442.1:0-6634 GCA_038203335.1 Haliangiales bacterium
TGATCGCCTACGCCATCATCGCCATGCCAGACTGACGGCACGGCGATGATGGACATCGGCGCCATGCGCGGTTGTTTCCATCTCCGCGATGGCCATCGATCACGCCGCCTCGTTCTCCATCAACAGACGCGCGCGGCAACAACTGATCTCCGCGTTCGGCGTTCGGACTCCCTCGATCAGCGCGGCGACGTCCGCGGGTACGACGTCGTAGCCGGGGCAGCGGCGTCGGATGGGAGCACGGTGTGCTGCACAACAAGCCTCGTCATCGCTTCTTCCTCTTGGCGGTTTGCTGCTTGGAAGGCGCTGAACGCCTCGCGCAGATCGAACGCGAGCCGATCGATCACCTTGGCGCCCCAGCCTTCTTCGCCCTGGCGCGAGGATGATCTGGCCGATGTCCCAGTAGAGGAGCACCCGTTTGCTACGCGCCGATCATCGTGATGATACCGGCGATCTGGCAAGATCGTCGTGATGAGCCGTGCGGCCAGCGCGTCGAAGATCGAGGCCGGCGCGACGTACGCGTTTCGCATCGCGCCCGGCGAAATCACGGTCTGTCGCGCTTTGCGCGTGCACGACACGGGCGCGTGTCTCGTCGTCATGGCGTGGCGCGGTCCGGCGAAGACCACGCTCGCGCAGATGACGCGCAGCGCGTGCTTCCATCGAGCGCAGCTGTTGTCGGTCCATCCCGGCCGCAGCGCGATCCTCGGCTTTTGGGTCGAGCGCCGCCAGCCGGAGGGCATGCGTCTCATCGGTGTCGTGCCGCCGACCGCAGGCGAGCGCCGGATCTCGCGGCGCTACGAAGAGCGGACGCCGCGCAACCGGACCTTCCTTGGATGGGGACCTCCATCACTGCTGATCCTCGACGCGCAGCTGCAATGGCAGCGCGAGCACCAGCCCGAGAAGCTCGCCGCTGAGTATGCCCGGTCGCAGCGCGCGATCGCGCGCCAAGCCGGGGCCGCCGAGACCGCACAAGCCTCGGCCCGTGCACGGCTGCGTGCGCGGGGCCCCGCGGCGCTCGCGAAGCGGCGCTGGTTTGCGAGCTTCACGCCGGACAAACGCGATGCGTGCCGCGCCATCCTCGCCGCCGTGGTCGCGGAGCTGCTCGCGATGCCGAACCGCACCCCGGCGCGCGCCGCGCGTGCCCTCGCGCGTGCGATGCGCAGCCTGTCGAAGCTCGACGATCGCGACGGGTTCGACACGATCGATGCCGAGGAGCTGGTCGAAGCGCTCGCGGCCGTCGGCGAGAGCTGCGGCGTCGACGAGGCGCTGTTCGATCGCGTCGTCGACCGCGAGCGCGGGTTCTAGCCCGGCAACGCGGCGAGCAGCTGGGCCAGTTGCTCACGAGTGACGCGCCGGCCGGGAGCGCGGGCTCCTTGCGCCTGCTTCCCGGCCTTCCCGACATCCATAGTACTGTGGGCCAACTCGGCCTCGGTGCGTTGCCGCATGCGAAGTGACCTGCGATGCTAGGCGCGTGCACACCGGGTGGGTCGTCGTCGCGAGCGTACTGATCTCGTGTAGCGGTTCGAGTGAACGAGCGGAGCCTCAACCAGCGCCACCGCAGCCCGCGCCACCGCAGCCCGCGCCATCGGCGCAGCCGCAACCGGAGCCGCCGCGACCTTCGCCAGCGCAACCTGCGCCATCCCCCCAACAGAAGTACCCTTGGAGAGTCGACTTCGCCCCTCGCGAGGGCGACGTCGTGACGGAGAACAAGCCGAGCCTCGCCGAGGTCGCCGCGATCCTGAAGCTCGACCCCGCGCACGACACGCTCCGCGCTGAACCAGAGGATCGCGGGCTGACGGTGTGGAAGCACCGGTTCGCCGGCATCCCGGTGCTCGATGACGTGAAGGTGGTGAAGCAGCTCGGGAAATGGCGCACCCGGTTCCACGTCGTCGACACCGCACCCGAACCGGTGCGGCGCGATGCGCTCCTGTCCAAGGCTGCCGCCGTCGCAGCGTCTGGGGTGAAGGACGGCGTGGCCGATCTCGCCTATGCGCCGGTGTTCGTGCAGCACCAGGTCGTCGGCTCACCGGGCGACAATGGGTACGACTACGACATGAGGGTCCAGCGCTTCGAGCTGGTCTATCGGGTCACACCCGCCGATCGTCCGGTCCCAGCCGTGGACATCGACGCATACAGCGGCAAGGTCCTGCGATCAAACACGGGCATCATCGTCGACTAGACCGATGGTGCCGACAGCCCACACCACCAGTTCGGCAGGATCCGAGCGGCGGTCTACCTCGGCGCGGCGACCGACGATGCGACGTTCTCCGTCGAGCATCAACAGATCGTGAAGGAGGCCCTCGCCGGGACGGAGCTGGCCTTCGAGATCTATCCCGCGAAGCACGGCTGGGTCCCCACCGACACGCTGGTGCACGACGCCGCCTGCGCGAGGCGCCACCTCGACACCCTGCTCGAACTGCTCGGACGTCGGCTCCGGGTAGGCTGAGATCTCACCGCGGATCGAGATCGTGTCCATCCCGGCACCCCGAGCTCCCGCTGATCTCATCGATCGATCGTCCCATCCGTGCACAACCATGATCAAACTTTCACGGTGGCTGCCCACCTCGCGTGCAGGATCGGGTGGTTGCGCGGGCGCATGTCTTGCTACTCACACTACGATGCCCCACTGGTCGAACATTGTCGTGGTCGCGGTCCTGCTTGCTGCCTGTGGCGACTCTGACGTTGGCAAGGAGGGCAAGGTGGTGGGCGCGAGCTGCACGACCACGGGCGGTGCCTCGGGGACCTGCGCCGATGGCTCGAAGTGCGTGGTCGACGCGGACTTCCCGAATGGCAGCTGCGTGAAGGACTGCACGGCGCAAGCGGATTGCCCCGACGGTGCGGCCTGCATTCAAGAGAACGGCGGGATCTGTGTGCTCGAGTGCAGCGATGTGGGCGACTGTCGCGAAGGCTACAACTGCGTCGAGAAGAGCACCCTCGACCCCGCAGGTTCGGCGAAGGTCTGCATTCTCCAGTAGTCCGGTCTCGACTACCGCACGACCGGTTCAGGCCGCGTTCGATTCGCACCGGCAGGCCGTCGCCATGCGCGCGCAGGTGACGGTCGTGCAGTCGACGTCGACCTGCGGCGTGTCCACGCAGAGGCTGCTCGACCAGAACGCGATCACCCGCACCGAGCTCGAGCCACAGCTCAACGTCGTCGCGAAGGCCGGCGTCGACGCGGCGTCTGCAGGTCGACCTCGCGCGCAGCCAGCGCGACATCGCGCGGACTCACCGCGCTGACCTCACCGCTCGGCGCGAGCTGCTCGAGGTGTCGCGAACCGGCGCCCTCCAGGAGGATGCCGCGCGGAAACGCATCCGGGGCTTTCTGCATGGCTTCCGTCCCGGTAGCGATCAAGCTCTCACGTGTGCGGTCGTCGAACTTCGCGGCGAACATCGGGCTTGCCAGCGCGTTCGGCCGACCCTCGGGTGTGGGCGAATCCTCTTCCATGTCGAGGTCGGAGTAGAGATAGCCGGTGACACTCGGGAACGCCCAGCGACCGCCGCGAGTCCCGCTTGGATTGCCGATCGCCTTGTACTCGTCCGCAGCTCGCGTTCCGACCAGTCCTCGGGATCGCGCTCCTGGAACCCGGTTGGATCGGAGAGCCTGATCGGGTTGTTCGCGGCATATGCGTAGCGGTTCAGCGACTGCGGTCGCGACGGATCGGGCGCGCCTGACGGATCGGGCTGTGTGAACTGCCCGAGCGCGGAATCCATCATACGCGCCCCCATGTGATAGAGGCCCGAGGCATCGCGCCTCTGCCCCGCGATGCCGAACGGATCCGCGAGCCCCGTCGTCGCCGCGAGCTCGCCAAACGCGAACGTCAGCTTCGTGCCCGCGACAACGCCGGTGCTCGACGTGAGCGTGCGCACCGTGCCGATCGAATCGCCGTGGTAGTACGCCACCATGCCCGCCTGATCGCGACGTGCCACCCGCTCGCGCCCCAGGTAGTAGTACCGCGCCGACGTGGTGCCATCGCTCTCGAAGAGATCGCGCACGAACACCTTGCTGCCGGCGACGACCCGCGTGCCCTCGGCGTCGTAGGCATACGTGGTGCTGCCGTCGTCCACGAGCCGATTGCTCTCGTCGTAAACCGCGTCGTCGCTGAACCCGGTGCCGAGGCGGTTGCCGTTCGCGTCGTAGCGCACCGGCAGCCCACCGACGGACATGGGGGCGTGCGGCTGCGCGGCGCCGGTGGTCGGGTACACGTACGCCGTCGTCACCGCGCCGCGCCGCGCCGCGCGCTCAGACGATCGCCGAGCGGGTCGTACGTGAACGCTTCATCGAGGGTGTTGTCCGCCGTGTTGTCGGCGCTGGTGCGCCGACCGAGCGGGTCGTACGCGAACTGCCACGCGTCGCGCGCGGTGGTGCTGCTGTTCCGCGAGGTGATATCGCCGGAGACCGCGCGCGTGACCGCGAAGTGATCGCGGACCGTGCCGGCCGCCGTGACCGTCTGTGCGAGCATCCAGCCGCGAGTCGGCGAGTAGGTGCGCGCGACGGTCACTCCGCTGCCATAGGTCGCCGCGGTGACATTGCCTCGCGCGTCGTAGGCCAGCCCGCCGACATACGCGCCGACGCCGGCCGCGCGACCGCTGCTGTCATACGTCAGCGCCACCTCTTCGCGATCGCCGCCGACCGCAGGGTAGATGATCGTCGCGACGCGTCCCGCGAGGTCATAACGCCATTCGACCTGGTACGTGACGGTTCCGATGGTCTTCGCCTCGCCGCGCAAGCGACCCGCGGCGTCGTAGAGCCGGCGCGTGCTGCCCGTTCGATCGGAGAAGCTCGTCAGGCGGCCGAGGTTTGCATAGCCAGTCGCGACCTCGTCGTAGGTGAACGAGGCGAGCGTCGTCGCGCCGCTCGTGCGCTGCAGCGGCCTTCCGATCGCATCGTAGGTGATGTCGATCGTGATGTCGCGGGCGTCGCGCTGAGCGATGACCTTGCCGGAGTCGTCGTACGTGTACTGCCAGAGACCGAGGTCGGGATCCTGCGCGAGAACGCGACGCCCGAGCGGATCGTACGCGGACGTGGTGGTGTTGCCCTTCGCGTCGACGATCGAGATGCGCTGCCCGAGAAGGTCGTAGCGGATGGTGGTGGCCTGCAGGACCGGTAGGCGCTCCACCACCTGCGCGAGCTGCCGGTATCCGTCGAAGTATCGATCGGTGACGAGTCCGCGCGCGTCCGTCGTCGACTCGTTCCAGTTGCCGTACGTGGTGCTCGTGGTCGATCCATCAGGCTCGGTCACGACCCGCGGCCGCGAGACCGCATCGTACCAGCGACGCGCACCCGAGCACACGGTGCTGCACGAGCTGGTCTCGCGCCACGCGCAAACTCTGATCGCCGAGCTTCGCGATGCCGACGGATGCGGCCTGCCACGCTACGTCGATCGCGAGCTCGCCGAGTATCTGCGCTGCGGTTCTCGTGCAAGCGACGCGGCATCTGCCCGTCATGCACCGCGCGACGCATGGCCGACACCGCGGCGCACCTCGTCGATCGCGTGTTGCCGCAGGCGCCGTATCGGCAATGGGTGCTGTCCGTACCCAAGCCGCTGCGCGTACCCAAGCCGCTGCGCGTACCCAAGCCGCTGCGCTTGCGACTCGCGCGCGACCCGGCGTGGACGAGTTGGGCGGGCGGTCTCGTCGTGCGCGCGATTGCCGCATGGCAGCGCCGCGTCGCGCGCGCCCGCGGCATCCGCACATCGCTCACCGGCGCGATCACGTTCGTGCAGCGGTTCGGTGGCCTGGTCAACTTGAACGTCCACTTCCACCTCGTCGTGCCCGACGGCGTGTTCGTGGAGCATGGCGACAGCCTGACGTTCGTGATGCTCCCAGTGCCGAGTAACGCCGACGTGCTCGCGATCCTCGATCGGATCATGCGTCGGGTCGCGCGTCGGCTCGCGAACGGGACGGACAACGACCTCGACGAGGATGCCGTGCTGAACGTCGAGCGGACGGGGCGCCGCGATCACGTGCTCGCGAGTAGCTGCACGGCAAGCCTGCCGCGGGTGGCGGGACCGAAAACAGGACGTCTTGGGCGCGCTTCGACATTTGTGCAACGGCTCGTTGCACAAATGGTCGGCATGCCGGCACCCGTGAGGGTCATGGAAGGCCAGCCACAGTGCAGGTAACCCTCCTCGAGCAGAGCATGCCGCGGTTCACGCTGACCGTGCGCGCGGCGTCTTGGTCGGCGCGCATCGCGCCAAGATCGTTTTCCAACCGTTCCGCGCGCCAGCTGCCTCCGCGACGAGACTCGCTACCTCGGCCCGGTCCACGCGCTCCTCTGAGATGCGCCGCTTCGAGCCGTACTCGACCGACAGTGCTCTGCGCTCGGACGGCTTCGTTGTGCGCGCGTACGCCTCGCACGAGTAGGCGAACGTCTCTCGCTTCCGGAACTCGATATCGAGCAGCCACTCCTTCGTGCGCCTATCGAGCCTTACGCCGCGGATCAGCAGTTCTTCATCGCGGTGGGCCAGGTCTGGTGCATGAAGGACCGCCCCGAAGAGACGATCCGCCGGCTCACCAACGATCCCCACGCGCCGCCGAAGTTCCGGGTCATCGGCGCGCTCCGCAACCTCCCCGCATTCGCCGCGGCGTTCCAATGCGCGAAGGGCACGCCGATGCATCCGCAGAACACCTGCGCGAT
>JBBRED010000443.1:0-6612 GCA_038203335.1 Haliangiales bacterium
CACGTGAGCTTCGTGACCGCCTGGCGGTAGAGCGGATCGACGCCGTCCACCGCCGTACCGATCGTGACGAGCTGCCGCAGCGGCGGATCCGCCGTCGAGCGGCGCCCCGTCTCGATGACGAGCTGCTGACCGGGGAAGACGTCACGTAGCGGCCGCTTGATCCACATAGCGGTGGCGCCGCGCGGCAGGCAGCGCTCGGCGTCGTCGAACCACCAGGGCTCGATGCTGTTCCACGCGGGATCCGTATTGTAGAGCGTCGTGTCGGTGAGCTTCGTACCGGTCTCGAAGTCGATCATCGAGCCATCCGGCGCGAGCGCGGCGACGACGACCCCGGCGGGAATCCCGCCCGGCAGTGCCATCTGGAACTGGAGCAGCGTGCGCGCCGCGGTCCGCACGCGCGGTTCGTAGTCGACGAGGCGCGCGAGCCGGACCAGCGAGCGCCGCTCGGTCGCCGTCTCGAGCCAGCCTTCCGCGGCGATCCGATCCTGCAGGTAGCTGAGATCGTCGGCAACGCTCGACAACGCCTCGGCGAACATCACGCCGAAATCAGCCTCGGACCGCTCTTGCCACGCCGGGTAGCGCTGCGCCGAGTACTCGAGGAGAGCGCGCTTGAAGCTGTCGAAGTCCTTTGCGAGGTAATCGATCTGCGGCGCCGTGTTCTCGCCCGGCGGGCACTGGTGCGGACGCGGCTCGCAGTCGAGCGTCGACGGGCAGCCGGCCTTGAACGAAAAGGCGACGTGGTCGAAGTAGCTGTCGAGCACCTGCGTGTCTTGTTCCAGCGCCAGGACGTAGATCGAGAAGTCGCCAGGTGCGTCGACGTAGAGGTCGAGCGTCGGGCGGTGCGCCGCGTCTTCGCTCCAGTCGGCCGGCTTGATCTTTCGGACCACGACGTCGGGAATGGTGTCGCCGCCCGTGATCGTAGCGATCGTGACGTGGGCGCCCAGCATCACCTTGTCGGGCACCTTCTTCAGGAAATGCACGCGTAGCTGGGTCTGTTCCGTGTTGACGACCTCGACGAAATCGATGCCGTTCAGCCCGGCGTAGCCCAGCAGCGCGGCACGGCGATCGCGTGGTTCGTCGTCCGCCATCAGTCCACCAGCACTTCGACGCTCTGAGCCGCGCCGCTGAGGACGAGCACGTATTCGACGCGCACGAGCAATGACGAATCCTCTGGCGTGACTTCGACGCGCTGGACGACGAGGTGCTCCGAGAGCCAGCGCACGAGCGCTTGTTGCACGAGCATCTGAGTCATCGCGGCGAGCGAGTCGGAGTTACCGGCGAAGATCAGCGCGCGGAGCCCGCAGCCGAACTCGGGAAGATCCGCGCGCTCCCCCTGCGAGGTGAGTAGCAGCTGCCGAACCAGCTGCGCGACGTGCTGCTCGTAGCCCACGCGCCGCGCCTGACGTGCCGCATCGATGCGGAACGGAAACGCATAGTCGCTACGCTCGGCCACGCTCAGGTCCCCGCTCCACGCTTCTGCGTCGACGAGATCTCGACCATGCCTTGCGCGGCCTCGTCGGCGGCGACACAGATGCCGACGCTGACGCTCGGCGTGGTCAGCGACGGATCGCGATCCGACTTGTGACGCTCGGCGTGAACATCCCACTTCACGCGCACGCACGGGTGCGGAGTCGGGCCAATCCTGTAGGAGCAACCCGAGATCGTGAACTGATCGGTCGAGCGCATGACGAATTGACCGTCCGCTTTGACGCGCGTGTTCGAGGTCGACAGCGTCACGTGCCCGCCGTGAGGACACGACAACGAGCTGGTCGTGGTCAGGAAGTTCGACGCCGCCATCACTCCACCTCCATGCCCTTCTCGTTCATGTTGATGTACTTGTTCTTGATGACGATCGAGCCCTTCTCGCGGACGATCGCGATGCCCTGCTGATCCATCGTCACGCTGTTGCCGCTGCCGTCGCTGATGGTGATCGACTTGGCGTTGTCGTCGAGGATGATCTCCTGCTTCGCTTTGGTCCTGATCACTTTCACGTGCGCTTCGACCCGCGCGGGAACCTCGCCCTCGTGCCAGTAGCAGCCGACCCAGATCGGAAACGACACGTCGCCGCCCTCGAACTCGATCCACACGCCGGAATCGATCTCCGGCAAGAACGCGATCCCGGCTTGATCGCCTGCATACGGCACGCACGGCAGACACCACCCGGTGGTCTGCTGATCGCCGAGCACCGCGGGTACCTTGGCCTTGATGCGGCCCTTCTGGTCCGCGTCGACCGCAGTGACCGTGCCGCGGTACTTCCCGTAGAAGCGATTGCGCAGCCGGTCGACGACATCCATCAGGATTTGATCGTTCACGATGTCCCCAAGGCGTTACGCAGCAGCACGAGCTTCATGCGGTGCGATTGCGCGGTGATCGTGTGGCGAACGCTCCACACGAAGTACTTCCCAGACAGAACGTTCCCCGCGCCGCGGATCTGCACGACGGTCGCGGCGCGGATCACGGCATCGAGCCGCGAGAGATCCACGTCGCTCTCGCACTTCACGAACCAGCCGGCCTCTCGCAAGATCGAGCGCGCGCGAGTCTGAAGCTCGCTGGCATCATCGACGCTCGCGGTCAGCATCACCGTCATCCTGCGTCTCCCGACCAGAGCGTCGAGTGTCTGGCTGTCGAGATCGCTGAGCCCGGATACCGCGACGCCTCCGTCGACGGGGTCCTTCGCGCGGATCAGCGCCCGTGCATTCACCCGGGTCGGCCGCGCGACATCCCATTCGACATCGAGGGACTCGATGTTCGCGGACTCGGCAGGGTTGAGCACGAGCGTCGCGTTCGGCTCCGCGCCGAGGTCCGGCTTGATGAAGTAGCCCGTGTTGTTGGCGTCACCCGGTTGCGTCGTGCACGCGACGCGGAACAACCGGCCCGTGCGGCGTGCGCGCTCGCGCAAGAACTGAAAATCGGTACCGCGCTGCATCACCGTGTGCCCGCTCTCCGGGTGCTGCCCGGAGTCGTCCTGGGTGTTCCCCGGCGCCGTGCCGAAGTTGTACGGCGTAGCGAAGATCGTGTTCGCGATCGTGCCGTCGGTCTCCTTCCACTCCTTCGCCTTCTCTTCGAGGTTCATCACGCACGAGACGTCCTGCCCCCACACGCGCACCGACGCCGAGGTCACGCCCTTGTCGACGTGCACGCGGTGCGACAACACGTAGCCGTCGAAGATGCACGCGTCGGGTCTCGTCGGAATCTGGATCACGACCGCGATGCGCGCGTACGGGCTGAACCGCGCGTCGCCGACGACCGTCAAGTCCGAGGTGGGGGTGGTTCTGATCGGGAGGGTGAACTGGATGGCGCCCGGAAGATCGGCGTTCTCCTCCACCTCGAGCGAGGTCACGTCCGAGTAAAAGTCCGGGTCTGCTGGGGTCGCGCCGTCCCCGAACAGCACCTTGAAGCTGCTCGCCACGTCACCCATCCTTCTTGGGGATCACGATCCGCTCGCGCGCCGCGAGCGCATCCGGTGCGATCGTTTCGGTCGCATCGCAGAGGCGCCAGAAGGCCGTCGCGTCGGCGAGGAAGTGGTTGGCGACATGGTCCAGACGCTGGCCTTCCGTGCGCGGATGCACGCCGCGCGCCGCCGGGACCGGCCGGATCGGGAGACGCGTTGCAGTGACCTCCTGGTTGCGCGCGGTGCGGAACGTGTACGTACCGGCGGCGGCGTAGCGACTGTTGGGACGAAACATCTCTAGAGCCCCGGCAGTGGCGGCAATTCGATCGCGCCGGCGGTGTTGATGAGGTTTGCGACCGCGAGCGCCACGCGCTTGCCCTGCGTGTAGTTGTACGCGGCCTTCGCGAAGGTCTTGAACGGCTCCTGGATCGAGTCGAGCTCGGTCGGTGTGACGACGCGAAGTTCGAGAGTCGCCTCCGCGTGCGTGGGGTTGAGCTGTGCATCGAAGATCTTCTCGGTGATCGTCAGGCTCGTAAGCCGAACCGGCACGATGCGCCCCAGCCCCCACACGAACAACACGGTCGGAACCTGTGCCGCGGGGACCTCCCGATCGCCTGCTGGAACTGCACCAGCGAGCCCCGGCATCGCGGTCGGAAACAGCAACATCTCGAGCGCCGACAACCGCGCATAGATGCCATTGAGCGTCGCGTCGAGCAGGGCTGCAGGATTCGTGCCGCCCAGCTCGTCCGTGGCCTCCATCGAGATCGAGAATCCGAATGACTCGCCGGGGACACCTCGAACGGCCTGCGGATTCGCTCCAGCGGGCGCCGCTTCCTGAGTCCAGCTGTGTCGGAGCGTCTCGGGGTTGAACTGGAAGACCACCACGTTGGGCGCCCCTTCCTTGAGCTCGACGAGTGCGCCCTTCACGACGACCTCGCGAGCGAGCGCAGCATCTCGGTGACGATGCGTTGCGCGAGCATGTCCAATGGCTCGCCCGAACGCGCCGGGATGGAGACGTGAAGCGACTCGGTGCTGCCGCCGGTCGTCGGCGGAACCACTCCGGCGAGCCGACGCCCGACAAGGTCGGCGAGCTCCCTGCCCTGCGCTGCCGAGATCCCCGACACGCGCAGCGTCAACCGATCGAGATCGAGGTCCATCACTCCGCCTCTTCGCGCAGCACGATGCCGCGCTTTGCGAGCTCGCGTCGAGCGGCGCGAAACACGTGCCGCGGCTTGATCAAGCTATTCTCCGCGCGCGCGAGGAACGCCGCGCTTGTCGCTGCGTTCTTGATATCGGCGCCGGTCATGTCGAGGCGCTCGGCGAGCGCCTGCGGATCGATTCCCGACAGCAGCTCCTCACCAGTCGGCGAGCGCGACGGCAGTGCTCGCTTCCACAGCTCGCGACGCTCCGCGATACCTGGCGGCATGAAGTCGATGATGAAGCGGACGCGGCGCAAGAACGCCTGATCGATCTCGTTCTTGCGGTTCGTCGCGAGCACCGCGATGCCATCAAACTGCTCCATGCGCTGGAGCAGGTAGTCGATCTCGATGTTCGCGAAGCGATCGTGCGCGTCCTTCACCTGCATGCGCTGGCCGAACAGCGCATCCGCCTCGTCGAAGAACAGGAGCACGTTCGCGCGCTCGCACGTGTCGAAGACCTGGCGCAAGTTCTTCTCGGTCTCGCCGATGTACTTGCTCATGATGCCGGCGAGGTCGACACGATAGAGCTCCATGCCGAGCGAACGAGCGAGGACCTGCGCGGCCATCGTCTTGCCGGTGCCGCTCGGCCCGGCGAACAACGCAGCGATGCCGCGCCCCATCGGGAAGAACTTGCCGAAGCCCCAGTCCTCGTACACGGACCAGCGCAACCGCGCCTGCGTCTCGAGCTCCCCGAGGTGCCGCTTGACCGAGGCGCTAACCACCAGATCGTCCCACGTGTACGGCCTCACGAGCGGCGCCGCGAGCGAGCCGGCATCGAGCCGCATCGTGCTGCGGCACGCTTCGACGACCGCGTCGGGACCCGCGGGCGCCATCATTGCTGCGCGCACGAGGTCGGAGGGCAACAGCGGCCAGTCGAGAACGGGCGCTGGAGTCTCGTGTCCGGATAGCGTCGACCACAGCGCCGCACGTGCGGCCCGCGTGAGCGCTGGCAACCGCACCGAGCGACGCACGACTCCGCCATCGACGGCATGCGTGACGGCGCGCGAGGTCCCGAACAGCGCCAGCGCGGGCGCAGGCGCATCGACCGAGTCCAGCTCGTGCCAGTACACCGCGGCGTTCGCGAGGCGAGCGCAGCGGACGATGCGCACGAGCGCGTCGCGCAGTTGCGCCGCGTCGGGATGTGCGGCGACAAGCGCCGGACCATCGACGACCAGCAGCGAGCACTCGAGCTGCGCGCAGATCGCGGCGGCGAGCGTGCGTTTGCCCGCGCCGGTGGGCCCGGCGAGGACGACCTCGATCGCGCCCGGTTTCGCGAGAGCGCGCACGAACGCGACGATCGTGTCTCGCTCGTCCGGATACAGACAAAGCTCGGGTGCGTCTTGCGCGGCGAACCGGACCGCGTCGAGACCGACGTCGAGCGCGCCATCTCTGATCATCGCGCTCGCGATGGTCGGATCCACGACCCACGGCGCCGTGACCGACCACGGATTCGTGGGTTCGATGGGGCGTGCGAGCTTCCACGCGATCAACTTCGATTCGGGACCGATCTGCACTCCGGTCGGCCACCGGAACAGCTGCCGCGCCAGCCACGGAGTCGGCAACCCGCCCGCCGCGTCGTCGTGGATGTACCCGAACGCCCGCCGCAGCCACGGGTCGGCTTCGACGGCAGCCGCCAGGGTTAACAGATCGAGCTCGACGTCTGACAGGTCGAGCTCTTGCCGCATACGCTGGGCGAACGGATCGGCGGCGAACGCCGCGTCGGCCTCATGGATCGCGCTGGAGAGAGCGCGCGCGTCGGCACTGGCCTCGCAGAACGCGAGCTCGTCCCCTGTCGCTGCGAGGATGCGCTGGACCTCGTGTGGCGAGATCGAGATGCCGAGACCGCCGGGAGCCGACGCCCACTGATGATCGAGCCACGAGATGTAGCGCTGTGCGCGAAGGCGCACGCGCGTGAGGAACGTGGGCGCACGGACCGCACGCGGCAACTCGGAGAGCTGGCTGCTCGTCGCTGCCGTCACGGGATCGCCACCTTCACCTTCACCGTGAAGATCACCTCGAGCT
>JBBRED010000444.1:0-6574 GCA_038203335.1 Haliangiales bacterium
CGGTTCGCGTATCTTTCCTGAGGCTCTGATGCCCATCATCTGCGGTACCGATCTCTCGGCTGCGAGCGCGGGTGCGCTCGAGGTCGCGCGTGCGCTGGCGAAGCAGCGCGGTGACTCCGAGGTCGTGCTCGTGCACATCGCGGATCCGGCTGGCAATCCCGGCGAGCGCGAGGTCGCGATCGATCGCGCGCGCACGGAGATGGATGCGCTGGTCGTCTCGATCACCGGTGCGCCGAGCGTGCGCGCAGAGATGATCGTCGGCAGCCCCGACGAGGCGCTCGTCAACTTCGCCGAGGCCGAGGGCAGCGACCTGATCGTGATCGCGTCGCGCTCGGATGCCTCCGGCGCGTCGCGCCTCGGCACCACGGCCGCGCAGGTGATCGCGCGGACCACCGTGCCGGTGCTCGTCGTCCGCGATCCCGCGCCGTGGCTCGCGTACGCGCAGGGCAAGCGTCCGCTCCGCGTACTGCTCGGCATCGATGACTCTGCGACCTGCGACCTCGGGATCCAGTGGACGCACGCGCTGCGCGCGAAGGGCCCAGTCGAGGTCGTGCTCGGCGCGATCTACTACCCGGATGATGCGGCCGCGCACTATGGCTTCGAGGCGAAGTCGCTGGTCGATCGAGATCCCGAGATCGAGGCGCTGATCGTGCGCGACCTCGTGCGCCGGTTCGGCGGCAGAACCGACCGCGTCACGGCGAAGGCGCGCCGCGGCCTCGGCCGGATCGGCGATCACGTGCTCGAGCTCGCGAACGAGGAGCAGGTCGACGCGATCGTCGTCGGCACCGGCCAGAAGACCGGCCTCGGCCGGCTTGGCTCGGTGTCGTCGATCATCGTCAACGACGCGCGGCAGTCCGTGGTGTGCGTCCCGCCGCAGGCCGCGGTCGGCACCACCACCGTGCCCACCCTGCGCGCCGCGATGGTCGCGACCGATCTCTCTCCGTTCGCGAATCGCGCGGTCGCCTACGCGTTCGCGATCACGCCACCCTCGGGCGACGTGCACCTCGTGCACGTGCTGAAGGATGACGCCGATGGAGACGAGGCCGAGCTGGTCAAAGCTCTGCGCGCCCTCGCCCCCACCGGCTCCACCCAGTCCGTCCATGCCCACGTCGTTCGCGGAGACGATGCGGCGACCACGCTCGCCCAGTGTGCCGCACGGCACGGCGTCGACGTGATCTGCATCTCCTCCCACGGTCGCTCGGGCATCGCGCGTGCCCTCGTCGGCTCGGTCGCCGATCGCCTCCTCCGCGCGACTCGCCTCCCCGTCCTCGTCCTGCGCCCTGCTTAGCGAAGCTCGCGCCGGATCTTCAGCTTCATCAGGCCGCGCACCTCGACCTGGCGGATGCGCTCACGGGTCAGGTTCGTGATGAGCCCGATCTCCTCGAGCGTCAGCGCGCCCTGCTCCGCCACGTCGAGCGCGCACGTGTGCTTCATCTCCCACGGCTCGAGATCGGGGAAGTTGATCTTGATCGAGCCAGTCTCGGGGTTGATGTCGAGATACAGGTGGTGCTTGCACGCCACCCACGGGCACGGCCGAGCCTCGTTGCTGCACTCGGCGCGCGTGCGCGGGCGCTCGATATCGAGCACCGGCGGATACATGAGCGCTCCGAGCTGAAGCTCCGCGCGCGTCATCCGCTTCATCGCGATCGTCTTGCTGCGCGGGCGCGTCCGCCGCGTTCGTCGCCGCGTCTTCTGACTGACCTCCGGCACCTCGAGTACCAGCGCCACCTCGAGCTCTACGTCGGAAACGTCGAGCTCGCCCTCACCATCGTCGGCGTTCATGACTCTCCTTCTGCTCACGTCGCCACCCGCGATCGTGTGACCTCACCTTAAGGAAGTGGTTACGAAAGTGGCAAGTACGTAGCGCAGAATCTTGATCTGAAGAGATCTCGGCGCTTTCATGTTGTACGTGGAGATCCCACACGCTACGGATCGCCGCCGATGACGGCCGGCACCTGGGGAGGCGCTCGGCGCGGAGCCGGGAGGCCCGCGCGCGGACCGATCGCGAGCGAGCCGCACCGCACGCGCGCCGAGCTCGCGCCTCGCCATCCGGTGCACGTGATCGCGCGCGTCGATCGGCGCCTCGGATCGCTGCGCGCACGCCCGACCTACGCGGCCCTTCGCCGCGCCGTGCAGCTGTCGCTCGCGCGCGCCGACTTCCGGATCGTGCGCCTCGCGCTGCGCACCTCGCGCGTCGAGCTCGTGGTCGAGGCCGACAGCAAGTCCGCGCTCGCCCGCGGCATGCAGGGGTTCCAGGTCGCCGCCGCCCGCGCCCTCAACACCGCGTGCGGCCGCCGCGGCGCCGTGTTCCCCGATCGCTACCGGCCCGCGATCCTGCGCACGCGGCGCGCCGTTCGCGCGGTGCTCGGCGCCCTACCCACTCCGGTCGCCGCGCTGCCCTCGGCGCCCACACCCGCCCTGACGTGGCTGTTGCGGATCGAGCTCGGGGGCGTGCGCCCGCGCCCACCCTGGTAGGTCCGCGTAGCGGCAGGAGACAGTTTTGTCGTCACAAGCCGTGGCCCGTCACTCCTATTGGAGATGACTGTCACTACCCTCCGGTCTTCGACGCTGACGTTCAGCCGGGACGGCCGGTTCTTGATCGCCGTGGATCCGACCGACGTCGTGATCGTCGATGCGCGCGATCAGAAGGTGCGTCGCCTCGGCCTCGCCAACGTGACCTCCGCGATCGGCTTCGCGGATCAGCTCTGGACCGTCCGCGACACGGTGTTCGAGCGGTGGTCGCTCGACGGCGCGCCGATCGGGGTCGCGAAGCCGCTCGCCGGCCACGATGGCGTGCTGGTCCCGGCCGCCGTGGGTCCGCACGCCGCGCTGTGGTCCGCGCAGCCGCCGTGCGCATTGATCGAAGATGGCGCCAGCGTGCTCGTCGGCCCGGCGCCGGCGACCGGCCTCGCGATCCCGCTCACGGGCCGGCGCTGGATCGTGGCCTCGGGCGCGCGCGTGACCGCGCCCTCGGGCCTGTCGTGCGAGCTGCCCACCGGCTCGCGCGTGGTCGCGGGCACCGTGGTACTCGACGGCTCGGCCGTCGCCGTGATCGCCGAGCGCCCCGCGGCGCGGGACCTCGCAATCATCGGCCTCGCGAACGGTCGCCTTCTGCTCCATCGCCCGCTGTCCGGCGCGCAGATCCGGATCGCCGCGCGCGCCGGCATCGCGGTCGTCCAGGCCGAGCCGCGCCGCCTCGTGATCCTCGAACTGCGCAGCGGTCGCGTTCTCGGCGAGCACGCGACGGCCTTCGATCTCGCCGACCTCGCGATCGATCCTGACGGCACGAACCTCGCGCTGCGCGGCGGCCCCTCGCACGTCGAACTGCTCGCGATGCGCGACGCGCTCGTCGCCCGACCGGCGGATCTCCAACCCAGCGATCCCGAGGTGCGCAAGGACGAGGCTCCGCAGGGTTCGAGGGCGCACGCTTCGCACGTTGAAAGCCTCCCCGTTCCCGGAGCGAGCAGCTGGTGCGTGATTGACGGGTCCGCGGTCGTAGCGGCCGGCGGCGCACGCGGCGAGGAGTTGCTCGCGCAAGCACCCGCCTCCGAGATGGTGATCGACGCGCGCGCGTTCGGCCCACGGAGTGCCATACCGGTGGTGGATCAGCCGACCGCGCTTGAGCTACTCGGCCACGAGCTGAGGCTGGTCGCGTTACGAACACTGCGAGCGATCGCGCATGCGTGGGACACGCGCCGGCTCGGCTACGGGAATGAAGGGCGGCATCCGTACGAGCACGAGGTCGCCGCGCTGCTCGGCATGAACGCGGGATTCGCACGCGACTACCTCGCCGCGGCGAATGACCACCTCACGGACCACCAGCGCGAGCACGATGTGAGCGCGCGGCGATACCCGGCGACGCCTGTCGGTGCGCTGGCGACCGAGCTCGGGCTTTCGCCGATCGCTGTAGAGATCCTTCTCATCGTCGCGGCACCGGCGCTGTGGAGTGAGGCCGCGCGGCTGTACGGGATCCTCGCGAATGATGCGGGTCGCCCCACGGTGGACGAGGCACTCGTCGAGCAGCTCCTCGGCCTCGAGGTCTCGCGCCACGTGCTCGTGGCCGAGCTCGATCCCCGCGCGCCTCTGGTCCGCCTCGGGATCATCGACGTCGATCCGCGACGCCCTCGCCCGTTCGCGGCGTTGACGGTCGACGCCGCCATCCTCGCGCGGTTGCGCCGCGAGGAGCCAGACCTCGGGGTGGGGCTGGTCGCGCGCGGCTCGGATCGGGCGCACCAGGAGCTCGCACTCGGCCCCGACGTTCTCCCCGGCGCGTTCGCCGCCCTCGCCGACGTCAAGGTTCCAGCGCGCATCGCCCTCCGTGGTCGTCCAGGTAGCGGCCGTCGCACGCTGCTCGCCGCGCTCGCCGCCGACGCGAATCGCGCGCTCGGTATCCTGGATGTGACGCTGTTGCCTCGTTCGGAGCGCGAGCTGGTGGTCGGCGTCGAGCGAGCGCTGAGGCGGGGACAGCTCGCGGGCCTGTTTCCATGCGTCGTCGGGATCGAGGCGATCGCGTTCGACGATCGTACCGGTCGCGAGGTGCTGTTCGAGACCATTCGGTCGCATCCCGGTCCGCTCGCGGTCATCCTTCCACCGGGCGAGACCGCGCCGTTCGATCCAGGACACATTTCGATCGACCTTCCCGTCCTCGCCGAGAGTGCGCGTCTCGCGGTCTGGACCCAAGCGCTCGCCGACGCGGGCGTGACGGTCGCAGATGCCGCGGCCATCGCCGCGCGGTACCGTGTCGGTCCGGGCGTCATTCATCGCGCGGTGAAGTCGGTACGCACTCGGCCGGCGGACGCGACCGCGGAGATCGATCGATACATCCGGCAGGCTCGCGACGTTCGGCTGTCCGCGTACGCGCGCCGCGTCGAGCGACTCGCGGAGTGGTCACAGATCGTGTTGCCGCCCGACATCACGGACTCACTCCGCGAGCTTGTCTCCCGCGTTCGCTTCGGCCGCACGGTCTACGAGACGTGGGGGATGGCGCAGACGATGGCAACGTCGCGTGGATTGACCGCGCTGTTCTCGGGGCCACCGGGCACGGGAAAGACGCTCGTGGCAGGAGTGATCGCGCGCGAGCTCGGTCTCGATCTGTACCAGGTGGATCTTTCGAAGGTGATGTCGAAGTGGATCGGCGAGACCGAGCGCAACCTCGGATCGATCTTCGATGCAGCGGAGGACGGCCAGGTCATCCTGCTGTTCGACGAGGCCGACTCGCTGTTCGCGAAGCGCACCGAGGTGCGGTCCTCGAACGATCGCTACGCCAACCTCGAGGTCAACTACCTGCTGCAACGCCTCGACTCGTTCGAGGGCATCGCCATCATGACGACGAACGCGAGCGGGTCGATCGATCCGGCGTTCAAGCGGAGGCTCTCGTTCCGTCTGTCGTTTCCGTTTCCCGACGAGGAGACGCGCGAAGAGCTGTGGCGGGCACACCTGCCGGCGACACTTCCAGTCACGGGACCGCTGGCCCTCGACCGGCTGTCGCACAAGTACCAGCTCTCGGGTGGCTACATCCGCAATGCATGCCTGCGCGCGGCCTTCCTCGCCGCGCAGGATGGCGGATCGCTCACCCAGCACCATCTCGAACGCGCCGTCGCTCTGGAATTCGCCGAGCTCGGCAAGCTGTCCAACAGCGGCGCCCTGGACTGAGAGGACACATGCCGATGACCCACGAGCTCGACCACGACCGAGATCAAATCCACGACGTTCCGCCGGCTGTACACGATGACATCGCACCCGGGCGCGCGAGCCGCAGCGGCGGTCTCCGTGCGCCGGAGGCGGCCACGATCTCCGGGATCCTCCACCGCAAGGCACGCGACGAGAATGGAGTCGCCGAAGGTGCAGACCATGCGGTCGCTGCTGCGTCGTCCTCGAGCGGCACGCCGCTGCCGGACACGCTGATGCGGAAGTTCGAGGGCTCGCTCGACGCGGATCTGTCGGGCGTTCGCGTGCATGACGGTGACACGTCCGCGGTCGCCAACACGGCGGTCGGCGCACGGGCCTACACGCTGGGCCAGGATATTCATTTCGGCGCCGGGCAGTACGATCCGTCGTCGAAGAGCGGTGAGCATCTGCTCGCCCACGAGGTCGCCCACACCGTGCAGCAGTCGGGCTCGGCGCAGCGCATGCAGTTCAAGCTGTCGGTGTCGAGCCCGGACGATTCGCTCGAGCACGAGGCCGACCGCGCCGCCGACGCGATGGTTCAGGGAGCGCGCGCGGCCGTCACCAACACCTCGGGCCTCAGCCGGAAGATCTTCCGCGACCAGGCCCCGAGTAACGCCGAGATCCAGGGCGCAGGCGACGAAGCCGTGGATCGTGCCCGGACCACGCCGCTCCAGATCGACCGCGTCTCGGTGTCGACCGATCGGAGCCGGGTCTCGGAGATCATCGCCGACATCGACAAGCACAGCCGGACCGTCGAGGAGGCGTGCGCGCAGCACAAAGAGCTCAACGGTCAGTTCAACCCGATCGGAACGAACGCGGGCACGAAGGCCAACCTCTCGGTCCTCGATACGAAGCTGAAGGTGTCGTCGACGGATACGTCGGCGTTCGCCGTGCAGTATCGCGAGTC
>JBBRED010000445.1:0-6557 GCA_038203335.1 Haliangiales bacterium
GAGCATCAGCAGCGAGCCGACCATCGTGTAGATGACGAACTTGATCGACGCGTAGAGCCGGCGCTGCCCGCCCCAGATGCCGATCAGCAGGTACATCGGGATCAGCATCACCTCCCAGAACACGTAGAACAGGAAGACATCCAGCGACACGAACGCGCCGAGCATGCCGGCCTCGAGAACGAGGATGCAGGCAATGAACTCGCGGACGTTCTTCTCGATCGACTTCGCCGTGGCGAACAGCGTGAGCGGAACGAGGAACGTGGTGAGGAGGACGAGGAACAAGCTGATGCCGTCGACGCCGACCTTGAAGTGCGCGCCGAGGCCGGGGATCCACTCGACGTCGAGGACGAGCTGGAAGCCATCGGCCTTCGCGTTGAAGAACCGCAGGCACAGCAGCGAGATCAGGAACGTGACGACCGTGAACGTCAGGCCGATGCCACGGTGAAGCGTGGTCTCGGTCTTCGGCGTGCACATCACGAAGATGGCGCCGAGGATCGGCAGGCCGAGAAGGATCGGGAGGACGAATGAGCCCGGCATGACTACTTCTCCTCCATGGCAGGCGCTTCGATCTGGCGCGTCACGGTGACGGTCTTGCGGGTCACCGGATCATCGATGAACAGCGTGATCTGCGTGTGCGTATCGCCGAACAGGACGTACAGCTCGGGCGTGTCGTAGAGCTGCTTCGTGTTCGGATCCCGATCCGGCTCGCCATCGCCGTCGATGTCCCAGCGAACCTTCGAGGTCGCGCCGACGATGCCGGCGCCCGGCTTCGCCACCAGGTGGAGGCGGTCGCCGACGGTCTCGTAGGTGAACGTGGGCTTCGAATGACAATCGGAGATGAAGAACACGCACGCCGCGCCGACGACGACGCCGGCGAGGTAGCGCTGGACCTGACCGTTCTGGAACCACCGCGAGACGCGGCCGACGAGGCCGATCACCATCGCCGATCCGTTGACCGCGATCGTATCGATGATGAAGCGATCGACGATCTCGTAGAGCCCCTTCGCGATCAGGCGGAAGGGCTTCACGATCGTCGCCTCGTAGATCTCGTCGAACCAGAGCTTCGCCTTGCTCGCCTCGTAGATCGGCCGCAGCGGGCCATCGACGAGCTTCTCGACCGTCTTCGATGGGCCCTTGCCGCCCGCGCCGTACATCACCCACGCGAGGAAGATGCCGAGCGCGCCGACACCGAATGCGACGGCCATGAGGGCGTACGTCGTTCCGTCGCTGACGTGCCCGTGGATCTGCTGGACGGCCATCGAGCCGTCGGCGCCGGGGTTGTACCAGGTCGACGTCACGCTCGGCGCCAGCCAGTCGGCGAGGCCGTGCATGAAGCTCGGGAGGTGCGTCCCCTCGAGGTGAGGGAAGCCGATGAAGCCCGCGATCGTCGCGAGGAACGCGAGCACCACGAGCGGACCGGTCATCGAGAACGGCGACTCGTGCGCGTGCTTCGCCTCTTCCGAGCGCTCCTCGCCGTGGAACACGAGGAAGAACAGCCGCCACATATAGAATGCCGTGCCGAGCGCGGCGATCAGAAGCCCGCCCCACAGGACGTAGCCGTACCAGGCCGGCCAGCCCGGAGGTGCGGCGTGACCGGTGATGCTCCAGGCGCCGCCGAGGATCTCGTCCTTCGAGAAGAAGCCCGCGAACGGTGCGATGCCGGCGATCGCGAGGCACGAGACGCCGAACGTGATCCACGTGATCGGCATGTGCTTCTTCAGGCCGCCCATCGTCATGATGTCGCCGGGCGTCTTGGATCCGCCGTGCTCCATGCCGTGCATGACCGAGCCGGCGCCGAGGAACAGGCACGCCTTGAAGAACGCGTGCGTCATCAGGTGGAAGATCGCAGCGGTCCAGTTGCCCGTGCCCGCGGCGACGAACATGAACCCGAGCTGACTGACGGTCGAGTACGCGAGGACCTTCTTGAGATCCGTCTGCGCGAACGCCATGAAGGCCGCGGCGAGCGCGGTCAACAGGCCGATCGTGGACACGACGATCAGCGCCGTGGTCGACGCCGAGTACAGGAACGACAGGCGGCACACCATGTACACGCCCGCCGTCACCATCGTGGCGGCGTGGATGAGGGCCGAGACCGGCGTCGGACCCGCCATTGCGTCCGGCAGCCAGACGAACAGCGGGAGCTGCGCGCTCTTTCCGCAGGCGCCGATGAACAGGAAGATGCCGGCGGCGGCCGCGAGGCGCTCACCGCCCCAGAACGGCTGGACGTACGCCGAGCCGACCGACGCGCTCTTGAGCTGACCGAAGTCGAGCGTCTTGGTCGCCCAGAACAGCAGGAACATGCCGAGCAGGAAGCAGAAGTCGCCGATGCGATTGACGACGAACGCCTTGCGACCGGCGGTGGCGTAGTCCTCGCGCTCGTACCAGAAGCCGATCAGGAGGAACGAGCACAGGCCCACGCCTTCCCAGCCGATGAACATCACCGGCAGGCTCGAGCCGAGCACCAGGATGAGCATCGCGCCCATGAACAGGTTCAGGTAGCCGAAGAACGCCGCGTAGCGCGGGTCCTTGGCCATGTAGCCCGTGGAGTAGATGTGGATCAGCGTGCCGACGAACGTGACGATCAGGATCATCACGGCGGACAGCGTATCGAGATGGAACGAGAGCTCGACCTTGAGCTGGCCGACCTCGATCCACGTGTAGACCGTCTGCTCGATGCCGGTGCCACCGGCGCCGGCCTTGTACAGCTTCCACAGCTCGCCGAAGACGAGCCACAGCGAGATGCCGCACGCGCCCGCGACCGCGGCGATCGCGATCGTGTGGACGGCGGTCTTGGACAACCGGCGACCGAGCGTGAGGTTGATCAGCGCGCCGAGGAGCGGCAGCGCCGGGATCCACGCGAGGATCGGGAGGCCGAGGAACTTGAACTGTGAGTAGTCCATGGCGGGTGCTCAGTGCCTCAGCGTGGTGAGTCGATCCACGTCGACGTTTTTTCTGCCGCGGAACACGGCGACCACGATGGCGAGACCGACAGAGGCCTCGGCGGCGGCGACGGCGATGACCATCAGCGCGAAGGTGTGACCGGAGAGGTCACCCCACATGCGCGAGAACGTCAGCAAGGTCATGTTCGCTGCGTTGAGCATCAGCTCCACGCTCATCAGGATGATCAGCGCGTTGCGGCGAATCAGCACGCCCGCGACACCGATCAGGAACAGCACGGCGGCGAGCACGAGGAAGTGCCCGTAGCCGACATTGAACAGGATGTCCGCCATGGCTAGTGCCCCTCTCCGTCGGGGGTGTTGCCCTCGTTGTCCTGGTCATCGTGGAGCGGGCGAGCGATCGCGATCGCGCCGACCACCGCGACGAGCAGCAGGATCGAGATGGCCTCGAACGGGAACAGCCCACCGTTGAACAGCTCCGTACCGACCGCCTTCACGCTGCCCCAGTCGTGGCCCTCGGGCGTGATCGCCGGTGCGGAGAACGCCTTGGTGGGATCCGGCGGCTGGACCTTCCACAGCAGCATGATCAGGCGACCGACGAGATAGACGATGGCGATGCCGCCGATCGCCTGCCCCGCGCGACCCGACGGAGCCACCGGCTCGTCCTCGGGTCGATTGAGGATCATGACGACGAACACGAACAACACCATGATCGCGCCGGCGTAGACCAGCATCTGCACGACGCTCAGGAAGTGCGCGTACAGCATCATGTAGATGGCGGCGATGCCGAGGAAGCTGCCGACCATGCCCATGACGGCGGCGATCAGGTTGCGGCGCGTGATGACGAACAGCGCACCGCCGACGGTGGCGGCCGCGAACGCCCAGAACAGGAGCGCCATGCCCTTGCCGTTCGAGGCGACGCGATCGGAGTGCGGCGTGCGCATGACGCCCGAGACCCGAGTCTTCGTCGGGCCGCCGGCCTGCGCCGGAATCGCGTCGGCGATCGCGAGGGAGGGCGCGATCGCGGAGGCCGCTCCCCACGCGAGCACCACGCTCGTGATGATGATCAGAAGGCGCATCATGCTGCCTCGCCTTTCGAGCCGGAACGAGATCGACCTACCGCCGCCTCGAAGTCACCGCGGAACTTCGTGAGGAACCCGAGCATCGGCCACGCGGCCGCATCGCCGAGCGCGCAGATCGTGTTTCCCGCGATGCCGTGCGCGATGCTCGACAACAGCTCGAGGTCCGTGGCCTTGCCGTTCCCGTCCGCGACCCGCTTCGAGACCTTCTCGAGCCAGCCGGTGCCCTCGCGGCACGGCGTGCACTGACCGCACGACTCGTGGGCGAAGAACTTCATGATCCGCCACACGTACTTCGGGATGTCGCTGGTGTGGTCCATGACCACGATGCCGCCGGAGCCGGCCATGGTCTTGAGCGCGCGGCCGCCACCGAGGTCGAACTGCTGACCGGGGCGCACCATCACGTTCTTGATCCGCTCGTCGGTCTGCAGCGCATCGAACTCGCACGGCACGTCGAGCTCGTCGGCATCGAGCGGGGGCATCGAGACGCCGCCCGGGATGACCGCCTTGACCTTGTTGCCCTTCCACACGCCACCACAGACATCGTTGATGATCTGGTTGAACGTGATGCCCATCGGCAGCTCGAACACGCCCGGTTTGTTGACGTGGCCCGAGACGCACACCATGCGCGTGCCGCCGGAGCGCCCGGTGCCGAGACCGTTGAACCACGCGCCGCCCTTGTCGATGATGAACGGCACGTTCATCAGGGTCTCGACGTTGTTGACGATCGTCGGGTTGCCGAACAGACCCTTCACCGCCGGGAACGGCGGCTTGAGGCGCGGCTGGCCGCGCAGGCCCTCGAGCGAGTTGAGGAGCGCCGTCTCCTCGCCGCAGATGTACGCGCCGGCGCCGCGGTGCACGGTGAGCTGCACCTCGAGGCCGGTGCCGAGGATGTTCTTGCCGAGGTAGCCGCGCGCGTAGGCGTCGTCGACGGCCTTCTGCAGCACCGCGTACTCGCGCATCATCTCGCCGCGGATGTAGATGTAGTTGTGCACGGCCTTGAGCGCGTGCGCCGACATGATCATGCCCTCGATGAGGAGGTGCGGATCCCAGTAGATGAGCTCGCGGTCCTTGCAGGTGCCCGGCTCGCTCTCGTCGGCGTTGCACACCAGGTGGACCTGCTTCGCGTCCTTCGGGACGAAGCCCCACTTGGTGCCGGTCGAGAATCCTGCGCCGCCACGGCCGCGCAGGTTCGACGTCTTGACCTCGTTGGTGATGTCGTCGGGGCGCATCGCGAGCGCCTTGCGCAGCGACGAGTACCCACCGGACTTCTCGTAACCGGCGAGCGTCTTCGCTTCCTCGTTCCCGAACCGGGCGGAAACGAGCTTGGTGCCAATCTCCGTCGGCATTAGACGACCTCCGACTCGGGGGATGGATGCGCTTCGAGCTCCGCGATGATCTTCGCGACGTCGCCCGGGGCGATATCGAGGAAGTACCGCGTGCCCACGACCGCGCACGGCGCGTTCGCGCAGGCGGCGATGCACTCCTCCTCGATCAGCGTGAACGCCTTGTTGGCGGTGGTGCCGCCCGTCTTCACGCCGAGCTTCTGCTCGAACGCGGCGAGGACCTCGTAGCCCCCGCGCATCATGCAGGAGATGTTCGTGCACATCCGGATCGTCGTCTTCCCCGAGGGGTCGCGGCGATACATCGTGTAGAACGTCGCCACGCCGTACACGTGCGCGTACGGGAGATCGAGCGTGGCCGCGACCAACCGGAGCGCATCGTCCGAGAGGTGGCCGAACTCTTTCTGCGCCAGGTGGAGCGCTGCCATGACGACCGGCTTCTTCGTTCCGGACACCGTGTAGCGTTCACACAAGGCCGCGATCTTCTTCTGGGCGTCCGCGGAGAATTCGAGTGACATCGGGGTGTTGCCTGGCACCGACGCGGGTCGGGAACGGGGCGAAAATTAGGACGGTGGCATCGGCCGGTCAATCGATGGGGGCGACAAACAGTCCATGGGGATCCGGTGGTTGCGCCATCCTCCTGGCGTCTGGGGCGTGGTATTTCGTCGCGGCAATGGCGCAGGATGCACCGCTGACCCGGATCGAGAGGCTCGCATTCAAGTTCGCCGAGCTCGCCAACGAGGATCCGCGCGGCAAGTGGCTCCAGACCCGATTCCTCCGCGGTGTCTCGTACCTGTGGGTCCGCGCCGGCATCTCCAAGCGCATGCTCGTGGAGGGGCTCGACGACCTGATCGCGCTCCGGCCGCCAAGTGGCGTGATGCTGGTGGCGAACCACCGCAGCTTCTTCGACTCGTACGCGATGCTGCTCGCGGCCTACATGGGCCCGATCCCGTGGACCCGGTCGCTTCAGTTCCCGGTGCGCTCCAACTTCTTCTACGACAAGCCGCTCGGCATCGTGATCAACGCGGCGATCGCCGGTGGTGCGATGTACCCGCCGATCTTCTGCGACAAGGAGCGCCGCCAGCTCAACGACGAGGCGCTCGAACGGATGGTCGAGATCCTCAAGCGGCCCGGCAGCGTGCTCGGGATGCATCCCGAGGGCACGCGCGGAAAGGGCCCCGATCCGTACGAGCTCCTGCCCGCGCAGCCCGGCGTCGGCAAGGTCGCGCTGCTCGCTC
>JBBRED010000446.1:0-6557 GCA_038203335.1 Haliangiales bacterium
CATGCACATGACCTCGCACATCGTCGGCACGCTCGCGAAGGGCAAGACCTGGCTGGACGTGCTGCGCGCGGCGTTTCCGGCGGGCACGCTGTCCGGCGCTCCGAAGATCCGCGCGATGGAGATCATCGACGAGCTCGAGCCGCACCAGCGCGGCATCTACGGCGGGGCCGTCGGTTACGTCAGCTACACCGGCAACCTCGATCTCGCGATCGCGATCCGCACGCTGGTCCACAAGGACGACACGTTCTACGTCCGGGCCGGCGCGGGCCTCGTCGCGGACTCGGTGCCCGAGCTCGAGTACCAGGAGTCGGTGAACAAGGCGCGCGCGGTGCTCCGCGCGGTCGCGATGGCCCGCACCGCGGAAGCTCAGTCATGAAGTTGCTGCTGATCGACAACTACGACTCGTTCACCTGGAACCTCGCCCAGTACTTCGGTGAGCTCGGGGCCGAGGTCTCGGTCGAGCGCAACGACGCGATCACGCTCGACGCGATTCGCGAGCGCGCACCGGGCGCGATCGTGATCTCGCCGGGACCGTGCACGCCGAACGAGGCCGGTATCTCGATGGATGTGATCAAGACCTTCGCCGGCTCGATCCCGATCCTCGGCGTGTGCCTCGGCCACCAGTGCATCGGTCAGGTGTTCGGCGGCAAGGTCGTGCGCGCGCCGCGGGTCATGCACGGCAAGACCAGCAAGATCTTCCACGACGAGAAGGGCCTGTATCTCGGCGTCGAGAATCCGTTCATCGCCACCCGGTACCACTCGCTCGTGATCCAGCCGGACTCGATGCCCGATACGCTCGAGGTCACCTCGAAGACGTGGGAGGACGAGATCATGGGCGTGCGACTCAAGGCGCGGGGCGCCACGCTCGAGGGCGTTCAGTTTCACCCCGAGTCGATCATGACCACCGCCGGCAAGTCGCTGCTCGCGAACTTCCTGCGCATGGCGCGCACCGAGGCCCCGGGATGACCGCGGTGATCGTTCGCGCGATCCAGGCCGCGTCCACCGGGACCGGCCTGTCGCGTGCCGAGATGGCCGACGTGATCGGTCAGATCATGGACGGCGAGGCCACGCCCGCGCAGATCGGCGGCCTGCTGATCGCGCTCAAGGGCAAGGGCGAGACCGTCGACGAGCTCGTCGGTGCCGCGTCGGCGATGCGCACGCGCGCGCTGCCGCTGACGTGCCCGCGCGTCGAGCACTCGATCGACACCTGCGGCACCGGCGGCGACGGGGTAGGGACGGTCAACGTGTCCACGCTCGCCGCGGTCATGATCGCCGCGTGCGGCGGCGTGGTCGCGAAGCACGGCAATCGCGCGCTGTCCTCGAAGTGCGGCTCGGCCGACGTGCTCGAGGCGCTCGGCGTGAAGATCGATGCCGAGCCCGCGCAGATCACGCGCTGCATCGAGGTCGCGGGCATCGGCTTCGCATTCGCGCCCCGGTTCCACGCCGCCACGAAGTTCGTCGGTGGCCCGCGCAAGGAGCTCGGCACGCGTACGATCTTCAACCTGCTCGGGCCGCTGACCAACCCCGCGGGCGTGAAGCACCAGGTGGTCGGCGTGTACGATCGCCACTGGTGCGAGCCGATGGCCGCCGCGCTCGGCGAGCTCGGCCTGCGCCGCGCGGCGGTGGTTCACGGCGCCGGCGGCATCGACGAGATCGCCGTCTCGGGAGAGACCCATGTCGCGATCGCCGACGACAGCGTGGTGCTCGCGCGCACGCTGAGCCCGCGATCGTTCGGCCTCGATGACTGCGATCCGGCGGGCCTCGCCGGTGGCGACTCGGCGTTCAACGCGCAGGTCCTTCGCAAGGTCCTCGCGGGCGTGCAGACCGGTCGCGGCGAGCGCCACGAGGCAGTGCTCCGGGCCGCCGCGATGACGGCCGCGCTCGGGCTCGAGCTGCTCGAGACCGGCGCGCTCGACCTCGACCGTCTGCCGGATCAGTACGTGCGGGCCTCCACCGTCGCGCGCGATGGCGCCGCGCGGCTCGTGCTGCACAAGTGGGTGGTGGCGAGCTCCGCCGCGCCAGGTGCCGACCTCTCGCACCTCGCCGCGAAGACCGCCGCCGACTTCGAGGGCGTCGAGTGACGATCCTCGACACCATCCTCGCCACGAAGCGCGTTGAGGTCGCCGCGGCGAAGCAGGCGGTGACGTTCGACCAGCTCGACGCGCTCGCGAGTGCGGCCGGCCCGCTGCGCGGGTTCAAGGCGGCGCTCACCCGCGAGCCGGGGACCGCGGTGCGCGTCCTCGCGGAGATCAAGCGCGCGTCCCCTTCGGCGGGTGCGATTCGCGCCGGCGCCGATCCGGCGGTGATCGCGGCGGCGTACGCGGAGGCTGGTGCCGCGGCGATCTCGGTGCTCACCGACCGCGAGTACTTCGATGGCGATCTCGGCTTTCTCCAGCGCGTCCGCGATCGCGTGGCACTGCCGCTGCTCCGCAAGGACTTCCTGATCGACCCCTACCAGGTCGCCGAGGCCCGGGTCGCGGGGGCGGATGCCGTTCTCCTGATCGTCGCCGCGCTGTCCCCCGCACAGCTCGGAGAGCTGCTCGCCGCGGCGCGCACCTACAAGCTCGACGCGCTCGTCGAGGTCCACACCGTACGCGAGGCAGAGATCGCGCTCGCCGCCGGCACCGATCTTCTCGGCGTGAACCATCGCGACCTCAAGACGTTCAGCATCGACATGTCGCTCACCGCGGCGGTCGCGCCGATGCTGCCGCCCGACGTGATCCTTGTCGCCGAAAGTGGAATCAAGACCGCCGCCGATGTGGCGCTGCTCGGCGCCGTCGGTGCGCACGCCGTGCTGGTCGGCGAGCAGCTGATGCGGGCGCCCGATCCGGCCGTGGCCCTGCGCGCGCTGTTCGGGCTGCCATGACGAAGATCAAGATCTGCGGCGTCACGCTGCCCGATGACGCGGCGCGGGTCGCCGCGGCCGGTGTCGACTACATCGGCCTCAACTTCTGGCCGAAGTCGAAGCGCTACCTCGCGCTCGAGCGCGCGCCGTTGATCGCGGGGATCGTGCGGTCGGCGGGCTCCGCGAAGATCGTCGGCGTGTTCGTCGATGCCGACCTCGAGGAGATCGTGGAGATCGCGACCGCGGTGCAGCTCGATGCGATCCAGCTGCACGGCGACGAGCATCCGGAGGATCTTGCCGCGATCGCCTCCGCCACGCTCGTGCCGGTGTGGAAGGCGATTCCGACCGGCGCCGAGGAGGACATCGCGAACCTGGATCGATGGCGCACCGAGATGGTCCTCCTCGATACGCCATCGGCCAGCCGCGGCGGCGCGGGCCGGCCGTTTGACTGGGCCCTCGCCCGCACCGCGCGCTCCGCGTTTCCGCAGCAGCAGATCATGCTGGCGGGTGGCCTCGATCCCGCGAACGTCGCCACCGCGATCGCGCAGGTCGCGCCGTTCGCTGTGGATGTCGCCACCGGCGTCGAGATCGCGCCCGGGGTGAAGGATCCCGAGAAGCTCGCCGCGTTCGTGGCCGCCGTTCGGCTCTCGGCCCGGTCCTAGCGGCCGCGGCGGCGCAGGATCACGTTGCCCTTCTTCGTCGCCAGGTGCTCCTGCGTGAACATCGGGAACTCCTCGCGCCAGCGTGCGAGGATCTCGCGCTCCTCCTCTCCGACCACGTCGAGCACGAACGTGCTGCGCGCGGTCAGGCGCTGGGAAAGCAGCGGCAGCGAGGCATAGCGAAGCATCGTCCCGGCGATCCGCGGAGGACCGTCGTCGAGGACGAGATCGATCGTGCCGAGGCCGCAGAGCGCGTCCGTCGAGTACCAGTGGTACGGGCGGCCACTGACCATCATCGGCTCGAGCGGGGCATCGACCACGGTCGCGTACGCCGCGAGGCCGTGCTGCGCGATCAGGTCGCGGGTCTGTCGGGCGTACACCGGATCGTGCTCGAGCGCGACCACGCGCCCGCGGCCCAGGCGCTGCAGCGCGTACGCGAGGACGATCGTCGACACGCCGGAGCCGGTCTCGAGCACCATCTCGGGCTTCTCGTCGGCAACCAGCTGCGCGAGAAGCACGGCGCAATCGGGCGAGATGGCGTACTCGCGCATCATCGGGAGCGCGCGCCGAAGCGGCAGCATGTGCTCCAGGGCGAGCATCGGCTGGATCTGGGTGACGTCGGAGGCAAGCTCGTCGATCGATCGCGACAGCGAGGCCTTCATGCGCGACATCTCGAACGCCAGGGCGGCCGCGCCGGCGGCGATCGCGGCAGCCGGGGCGAGACGAGGAGAGATCGCCGCCGCCGCGACCCCGGCGGCGAGCGTGGCCGCACCGGCACGCAGAGCCACCTTCACCCCGTGGGAGATCCGCGCGTGGAGCGGGACGGTGACCTCCCAGGCGTGCGGCAGCGGCTCGGCGACGATCCCCGCGGGGACGACGTACAGCTCGAGCGTGGCGGTGTGAGTCGGCAGGCTGACCATGGCGTCGAACAGTGCACGCCTGCGGCCAGCACCTACCTCACGATATCCATAGCTTCGCGCTCCGAGGGCGTGCGCCGGCGCTCGCCGCACGGCGCAGGTTTCGCAACCGGAACGGTGAGAGCGTTGTCTAGCTCTCGATGCGCGCCCTGATCGTGGTCACCCTCCTTGTCGCCTGCGCGCATCCGAAGCCGCCGGTGATCGTCCGCGCGCCCGATCCCGCGCCGATCCCGAAGGCCGCGCCGAACCCGCCGGAGTCGCGATGGCCGGTGCCGATGCGCGTGATGGTGTGGACGCCCGATGGAACTCAGCAGGTCGGCGAGCTGCCGGACGCACCGCCCGCGGTGACGCCGACCCAGGCCTGGTATGTCGAGCCGACCCGCGCCCTCGACGCGCGCACGTTCGCGAAGACCGTTCGCGCGGTGCGCGACGAGCACGTGCCGGGCTTGTCGCTGCAGGGCCAGCCGGTCGAGGCATGGCTCGATCAGCTCACCGATCTCCCCGAGCTCACCGCGCTGATCCTCGACGACACCGCGGTCGATGCCTCGGCGCTGGCCGCGATCGATGCGCCGCTCGCACGCCTGTATCTCGCGCGCACCCCGATCGACGATGCGGCCGTTGCGGCGCTGGTCGCGAAGCCGGCGCTCGCCGGACTGCACGTGCTCGATCTCGAGGATTGCTCGATCACCGACAAGAGCATGAAGGGCATCGCGACCCTCGCGGAGCTGCACGCGCTCAACCTGTCGGGTACGCTGATCACCGATGCCGGCGGCGCGCAGCTCGGCGCACTGACGAAGCTCGCGATCATCGACCTCGGGGGCACGAAGGTCGGCGCGCGCACGGTCGCGGCGCTGCGTCCGCTGCCGCTGTTCGAGGTGTTCCTCGACGGCACGTTCGCCGGCAAGGAGATCGGCACGCTCGGCGGCTTCGCGCCCGGGCTGACCCGCTTCGATGTCTCGACGCTCCAGCTGTACAAGCCGACCGACGCGGACCTCGCGTGGCTCGCGACCGCGCCGCATCTGACAGAGGTGGGGCTGTCCGGATCCCTGGTCCACGATCGCCTGGTCCAGCAGCTCGCCGCGCTGCCCGGTCTGCGCAAGCTGCGGGTCGCCGGCACGGCGATCACGCTTCCGACCATCCAGGCGATCGCGCGCCGCCCGCAGCTCGAGGAGGTCGACCTCGCAGAGACGCCGGTCGACGATCCGAGCGCAGCCGCGCTGATCGTGATGCCGAACATGCGCATCCTTCGCCTCGATCGCACCGGCGTCACCGACGCAGCGCTCCACGTGACGCCGAGCCCCGCGCTCGTCGAGCTCTACGTCTCGAAGACCAGGATCACCGACGCCGGCCTCCTCATTCTCGATCAGATGCCGAAGCTCGAGGCGCTCGGCCTCGGCGAGATCCCGGTCGGCGACCTCACGATCGCGCGGATCACGAAGATGGCGGGCATCCGCACGCTGGTGCTCTCGCAGGCGACCGCGAGCAATAGCGGGCTCGCCACGCTCGGCGCGCTGCAACGGCTCGAGCGCCTCTATCTCGACAACACCGGCGCCGATGACGTGACGCTCGTCGGGCTCGCGCCGCTCCACGAGCTGCGCACGCTGCATCTCGCGGGCTCGCGGGTCTCCGAGGATGGCCTTCCCGTGCTCCGCACGTTCACCCAGCTCGACGAGCTGACCATCGGCGACACGCGCATGCGCACGGGCATCGCGGAGCTCGCGGCGTGGCCGCACCTGCGCACGCTCACGCTGTCGGGCATCGAGCTCGGTGATGCCGCCCTCGCGACCATCGCGAAGCGCACCACGCTGGTGACGCTCGATCTGTCGTCGACGGAGATCCATGACATCACGCCGCTGATCGGCCTCGCGCACCTGCGCACGCTCGGGCTGGTGGGTGCGAAGCTCGATGCGGCCGGTACCGCCGCGATGAAGAAGCTCGCGGCGCGCGGCGTCGACGTCGTGAGGTAGCTAGCGGCGAAACCCGAGCACGAGGTCGGCCGCGAGGAACGGCGTCGTCGCGCGCAGCGTGCCGCCGGCGGTTCGGATGTCGTAGTGCACCATCTGGGCGCCGAATCCGAACCGCATGTCCATGGTGCGCGTCACGCGGAACGCCTGGCCCACCGTGATCCCCGCCGCC
>JBBRED010000447.1:0-6522 GCA_038203335.1 Haliangiales bacterium
GACCTCGATGCCGATGAGCTTCGCGATCGGCGCGACGGTCGTCTCGCTCGAGTCGATGAAGAAGCTGTCGCCCGAGGACACGAAGTCCCTCGAGGAGATCAGCAAGGCGAGCTCGAAGAAGCTCCGCAAGGTCATCCGCAAGGCGAACGACGATGCGAAGGCCACGATGGTCAAGAAGGGCATCACCGTCGTGCAGACGCCGACCGCGATGGTCGATGACTTCACGAAGAACTCCGAGGAGGTCCGCAAGGCCCTCGTCGGCAAGGTCTACTCGCAGGAGGACCTCGACACCGTGATCAAGTTCCGCGACGAGTACCGCGCGAAGAACAAGAAGTAGTCGGCAGAGCAAGATCGACTGCGCGGGCCCGGTGGCTAAATGCTTCCGGGCCTTTGCATTTTCGGGCCCTTCGCCCCTACGATTGGTCGGTGACCGACGAACCCGAGGGTGAAGAGGCCAAGGTGAAGGCTGGCGCGAAGGATGACGCCGCCCCGGAGCGGGACGCGGACATCCCGCTGACGCGCAAGCAAGCCGCGGTGGAGCCGGCCGCCGCGCCGAGCGAGATCGACATGAAGGCGCCGATGGTCTACCCGGATGACGGGCCGCTGTCGGCGCGGGTCCGCAAGATCGACAACATGATCGGCGTCGGCGAGCAGATCGTCCTCGTGACGATCCTGCTCGCGGTAGTGCTGACCGCCGCGAGCCACGCGCTCCTCGATCGGTTCTTCCACATTCACGTGCCGTTCAAGGACGACGTGATCCGCGCCGGCACGTTCGCGATCGCGATGCTCGCGGGTGCGTTCGCCACCCACCAGGCAAAGCACCTTTCGATGGACCTGATCTCGCGCCGGTTCTCGCCGCGCGCGCGGCTGTTCCTCAAGATCGGACTCGCGCTGTTCGTGATCTTCATGGTCGTCCTCTTGATCCGCTCGGGCTTCCACAACATCACCAACGAGCAGCAGTTCGCCGCCGAGGACAAGCTGATCTCGCGCGTGCGCATCGCGTGGCTCATCCCGATCGGCGGGTTCCTGATCATCCTGCACACCGTGCTGCACACGATCATCGACGTGGACTACATCCTGCGGAAAAAGACTCCGCCCGAGAAGATGAGGTCGGGGCACTGATATGCAGACCGTACTCATCATCCTCCTTGCCCTCGTGTTCATCAGCGGTGCTCCGCTGTTCACGATCATGCTCGCGGGCACCGCCCTCGGGTCCTACTTCTCCGCCCGCGGCTTCACGATCGGCTTTGACGGCGCGATCAACAAGCTGTTCGGCACCAGCGGCCGCGACGAGATCGAGGTCCTCTCGACCATCCCGCTGTTCATCTTCGCCGGCTACATCCTCGCCGAGGCGAAGACCGCCGACCGACTCGTGCGGTTCGCGAACGCGATGCTCGGCTGGATGCCGGGCGGCCTCGCGATCGTCACGATCATGACGTGCTCGCTGTTCACGGTGTTCACCGGCGCCTCGGGCGTCACGATCATCGCGCTCGGTGGCGTGCTGATGCCCGCGCTCGTGCGCAATGGCTATCCGCAGCGGTTCTCGATGGGCTTGATCGCCGGCACCGGCTCCGTCGGCCTGCTGTTCCCGCCTGCCCTGCCCCTGTTCATCTACGGCACGGTCTACGGCCTCATCCAGTCCGAGGAGGAGAAGAAGCTCGGCGTGTGGGCGACCGAGCGCTTCCTGTTCGCCGGCATCGTCCCGGGCCTCGTGCTCATCGGCATGCTCTCGGCCGTCGCCGTCACGGTCGCGATCGTGAAGAAGCTGCCGCGGCAGAAGTTCGAGATGGGCGAGCTGGGCAGGAGCTTCCTCCGCGCGCTGCCCGAGCTGTTCATCCCGTTCGGCGTCATCCTTGGCCTCGCGAAGGGCTTCGGCCTTCCGGAGATCGCTTCACTCACCGTGGTCTACGTGCTGATCCTCGAGGTCGGCATCTACCGGATGATCAAGCTCAAGGGGATGTGGGGCATCTCCTACGAGGCGATGGCGATGATCGGCGCGATCTTCCTCATCATCCTGTGCTCCACGGCACTGACCGACTTCATCGTCAACGCCGAGGTTCCAAAGAAGCTGATCGCCTGGACGCAGGCCCACGTGTCCTCGAAGATCGCGTTCCTCCTCGCCATCAACGTGATCCTCCTCGTCGTCGGCACGGTGATGGACATCTTCTCGGCGATCGTCGTCGTGGTCCCGCTGATCGCGCCGATCTCGCGCGCGTACGGCATCGACCCGTACCACCTCGGCGTGATCTTCCTGCTCAACCTCGAGGTCGGGTACCTGCACCCGCCCGTCGGTCTGAACCTGTTCCTCACGAGCGTGAAGTTCAATCGACCGATCACCGAGGTGATGTGGGCGACGATCCCATTCCTCGTGACGATGATGGTCGCGTTACTCGTGATCACCTACGTGCCGAGCCTCACGGTCGTGCCGGAGGCAGAGCGCACCGCGCCGGTCATGAACCTCGTCGAGGTCGTCAATAACGGCATCGAGGAGAGCAAGGTCTCGATCACCGAGATCCAGCTCGTCGATGCGGTGGGACGACCGCTCAAGGACGTCGAGAACAAATCCACGGTGCGAAAGTTCGCGGACTGCAAGCCGAAGGCAACGCCCGACGTCGCGAAGGCCGGAGATCCGCCCCCGAAGACCAAGGAAGAGCTCGAGAGGGATCTCGAGAGCTGCCAGAAGCTGTTCTTCGATGTGTCGACCTGCAAGCCGAATCCGAAGTCGACCGATGCGAAGCAGCAGATCTGCGCGAACAAGTCGATCGCGACGTGGACGGTCGACAAGCTCAACAGCGACATCCTCCACCCGGAGCGCGCGATCGTTCTGATCGGCGAGCTGCCGCTGACCGATGCGTCGGGCGAAGCACTCGACTACGAGGCGCCCGTGCTCGACGACAAGGGCAACCCGGTGCTGACGCCGGGCGAGCCCGAGCTCGACGAGAACATGAAGCCCAAGGTCGACGAGAAGGGCAACCCGGTCCTCGCCGCCGGCGAGCCGAAGTTCGAGACCAAGAAGCTCGTCGGCAAGGACGGCAAGCCGGTGACCAAGACGCTCGCCGCGTGCGCGGCCTTCAAGATCGAGAGCGAGCGCGAAGGGTGCCGCGCCCCGTTCATCACGGTCTCGAACTGCATGATCAACTTCGAGGAGCCCACGGACTGCATCGAGGAGAAGAGCAAGGACTGTGGCGCGGCCCCTGCCCCCACCGAGACGCCGGCCGAGGGCTCGGGATCCGGATCGGCGGCGGCGGCGGACCCGAGGGGTTCGGGTCCGGGATCGGGCTCGGCCGTCGATGTCGGCGCGGGCTCGGGCTCGGGCTCGGCGGCGGCGACCGGTGGTGCCAATGCCGCGACCTGCCGGACACAGGTGTTCCAGACCTGTGTGCGCGAGCAGATCGAGAGCTGCCGTCACGACGCCGTGAAGGAGTTCGTCGGAGAGAAGGACAACCTGAAGTTCCTGTTCGATCCTCCGGCACCGACCGGCGGCGCGGGCAGCGGCAGCGCGGCGCAGGCGGAGTCGAAGGACGCTGGCGGCTGCAACGCGACCGGTGGCGCAGGCGGGCTCCTGGTCGCGGGTGCGGCGATCGTGGGTCTCCGCCGTCGCCGTCGTCGAGCTCGTGACTGACGCAGTCATCGGTCTCGTCCGCACGCTTCGCCCGCAGCAGTGGGTGAAGAACGTGTTCGTCGCGGCTCCGCTGGTGTTCGCGCAGCACCTGACCGAGCCCGCGTACCTGTGGCGGAGTGCCGCCGCGGTGCTCGCGTTCTGCCTGCTCTCGGGCGCGGTCTACGCGTTCAACGACGTGCGCGATGTCGAGTCGGACCGCGCGCACCCGAAGAAGAAGCACCGGCCGATCGCCGCCGGCAAGCTGTCGGAGCGCGCCGCGCTGATCTCGGCAGCTGTGCTCGCGGTGATCGCCCTCGGCGGCTGCCTCGCGATCAACCCTCGGCTCGCGATGTTCGCGGGCATCTACCTGGTCCAGAACATCGCGTACAGCATCAAGCTGAAGCAGGTCGCGTTCCTCGACGTCGGCATCATCGCCAGCGGGTTCCTGCTGCGCGTGCTCGCCGGTGCCGCGGCCATCACGGTCCCCGCCTCCGGCTGGGTGCTGATCTGCACGGCGCTGGTCGCCACGTTCTTTGGCTTTGGCAAGCGCGCGCACGAGCTCGCGTGGGCCGTGCGGTCCGGCGAGCCGAAGGCGACGCGCGCGGCGCTCGCCGGTTACTCGCTCGGGCCCCTGCGGATCGCGATGTACGTGCTCGCGGCCGCGACGTGCGCCGCGTACGTCGCGTACACGCTCGACGAGCACACCATGGTGATGTTCGGGAGCGAGCGGCTCGTGATCAGCGCGCCGTTCGTGGCGCTCGGCGTGCTCCGGTTCCTGTTCCTCGCGCTGTGGCGCCCGAAGGACGACAGTCCGACCGAGGCGATGCTGCGGGATCCCTGGTTCCTGCTCGCCGGTCTCGGCGCCCTCGCGGCGATTCTTTACGCGATCTACGGCTAGCCGCTGCGGTACGCTGGCGGTCTGGCCGAACGCAAGCAGCGGGATCACGCGCACGCCACCGCCGAACCGGCGCAGGCCGCCACCGAGGCCGCCGAGCCCGTGCAGCACGGCGCCGGCGCGATGGGCCCTGCGAGCAAGGGCCCGACCGCGTCGGACCAGGCCTACGGCGACCAGTCCGAGACCCAGTCGATGCGTATGCAGATGATGATGGACCGCCGCCAGAAGGGCGAGCAGACGGCCTCGAACATGGAGAAGAAGGAGAGCGAGACCGCGGGGGACATCACGAAGAACATGAAGTAGTTCGTGGTAAACCAGGGGCCGTGCCCGACGAGCCGGCGATCGCCAAGCGCAAAGCCGACCACATCGAGGTGGCCGCATCGGGCCGCGCGGAGTTCACCCGCTCCACGCTGCTCGAGCACGTCCATCTGATCCACCAGTCGCTGCCCGAGCTGGCCGCCGACGAGATCGACCTCGACATCGAGCTGGTCGGCAAGCCGCTGGCCGCGCCGCTGATGATCAGCGGCATGACCGGCGGCACGGCGGAAGCCGCGGCGATCAACCGCGATCTCGCCCGGGCCGCGCAGGCCGCGGGCATCGCGTTCGGCGTGGGCTCGCAGCGCGCGATGGACGAGCACCCGGATCTGATCGCGACCTATCAGGTCCGCGATGTCGCGCCCGACGTGGTGCTGCTCGGCAACGTCGGCGCGGTGCAGGCGCTCGCGATGGGCCCGGCCCGCGTGATCGAGCTCGCGAAGCGGATCGGCGCGGACGCGCTCGCGATCCACCTGAACCCCGGGCAGGAGCTGATCCAGGCGCACGGAGATCGCGACTTCCGCGGCGTGCGCGATAGCATCGCCCGGATCGTCGATGCGTCGCCGATGCCGATCGTGGTCAAGGAGACCGGCTGCGGGCTGTCGTCCCACGCGGCGCGCTCGCTGATCGGCGCCGGCGTTCACACCGTCGATGTCTCGGGCGCCGGCGGCACGAGCTGGGTCGCGGTCGAAGCGGTGCGCGCCGCCGAGGGCTCGGGCTCCGCCGCGCTCGGCGCCGAGCTGTGGGACTGGGGCCTGCCGACGGCGGTGTCCGTGGTCGCGTGTGCGCGCGCGGGCCTCGTCACGATCGCTTCGGGCGGCATGCGCACCGGCTACGACATCGCGCGCGCGCTCGCCCTCGGTGCGCGCTGCGGCGGCATGGCCGCGCCGATGCTCCGCGCTCAGCGCGCCGGTGGCGAGGCCGCGGTCAGCGAGCTGATCGCGCAGATCCTCGCCTCGATCCGCGCGGTGTGCCTGCTCACCGGGAGCGCCGCGGTCAGCGATCTCGCCCGTGCGCCGCGCCATCTCGGTGCGCCGCTGCGCGACTTCCTCGACGACGTGATGCCGACGCAGGGTGTGCCGTGACCGCGATCGGGCTCGGCAAGATCATCCTGCTCGGCGAGCACGCCGTGGTCTACGGCTATCCGGCGCTCGCCGCAGCGCTCGATCGTGGCGTCACGATCGCGGCCGTGCCCACGCCCGCCGGCGGCTCGCTGCGCATCGACGTTCCGGCGTGGAGCCTCAAGTGCACGGCCACCGACGATCACCCCGTGTCGCGCTCGCTGCTCGCGATCGTCGACGCGCTCGGCGTGGGCCGCCCCACGGTCACGCTCGTCGGCGACGCGCAGATCCCGCCGGGTGCAGGGCTCGGCTCGTCGGCGGCGCTCGCCGTGGCCGTCTCGCGCGCGCTGCTCACACACGCGAAGCGGCCGCTCGACGCGAAGGACATCGTCGCCGCCGCGAACGCGAGCGAGGCAGTGATGCACGGCAAGCCGAGCGGCGTCGATGTGGCCCTCGCGATCGCCGGCGGCATCGGCGTGTATCGCAAGACCACCGGCCTGCGCTCGTTCGCGAGCGCGCCACTGCGTGTGCTCGTGGGCCCGAGCGGCGCGCCGCGCACCACGGCCGCGATGGTCGAGCGCGTCGCCGAGGCGACCAAGGCCTCCGCCGAGGACACGCGGCTGCGCGCGCTCGGCGGGCTCACCGATACC
>JBBRED010000448.1:0-6520 GCA_038203335.1 Haliangiales bacterium
CGTACCTGATGGCTACGAGATGCCGTTTCAGGTCATGCCGATCGGTAAGCCGAGAGATGGGCTCCCCGTGCGGATCGAGTCGCTCTAGTCAACGATCTCCAACCCGCGCGAGAGCGCCAGACCGCGAGCTTCGGCGCGCCACGCAATCACGGTGCCGCTCCCATCACTCGAGAAGCGTGAGCAACTCTCTCGCCGCCGGGCCGGACGACTTGGGGTTCTGACCGGTGACCAGGGTCCCGTCGCGCACGACGTTGCTTTGCCAGTCAGCGCCCTTCTCGTACGTGGCGCCGTTTTGCTTGAGCATGTCCTCGATCAGGAACGGGACGACGTCGGTGAGCCCGACGCCCTTCTCCTCGCTGTTCGTGAAACCGGTGACGCGCTTGCCGGCGACCAGCCTGTTGCCATCGGGCCCCATGGTGTCGCGAAACACGGCCGGCGCGTGGCACACGGCGGCGATCGGTCGGCCCTTGGCGGCGAATGACTCGATCAGCCTTCGGCTGTCCGCATCGTTGGCGAGATCCCACACTGGCCCATGGCCGCCCGGATAGAACACGGCATCGAACTCGTCCGCTTTGAGGTCGGCGAGCTTTCGCGTGGTCGCGAGCTGGCGCTGTGCAGCGTCGTCCGCCTTGAAGCGGCGCGTGTCGTCGGATTGTGCGTCAGGCACGTCGCTCGCCGGGTCGAGAGGCGGTGCGCCTCCCTTCGGGCTCGCGAGCGTGATCTCGACACCTGCGTCCTTGAAGACGTAGTAGGGCGCCGCAAACTCCTCGAGCCAGAAGCCGGTCTTCTTGCCCGTGTCACCGAGCTTGTCGTGTGACGTCAGCACCATCAAGATCTTCTTGGTCATGGGTCGCCTTTCGAGGATTCGGTTCTGCGGGGAGCATAGCCACCACATGGAACCTTGGCCCTCCGCGATCCTGAGGCTCACGCAGATCTGATTCGGCGATTCGCCCAGTTGCGCCGTCCGCGGCCGCGGCCGGTGTTGGTAGCTCGGGGCTCGCGCGCACCAGATGGAACCGATCGCGCGCAGCGTTGTCCCAAGGGGGGATGAAGAACGCAGGCATCGTGCTCGCCGTCTTGTTCACCGTGGCGAGAGCTGGGGACGCGCACGCGTTCTGCGGGTTCTACGTCAACGGGTCGGGCGCGAAGATGTCCAACGACGCGACCCAGGTGGTCCTGATGCGCGATGGCACGCGGACGGTGCTTTCGATGCAGAACGACTACAAGGGGCCGCTCGAGAACTTTGCGATGGTCATCCCGGTGCCGACGGTGCTGCGCGAGCGCGACGTGAAGATCCTGGAACGCGATGTGTTCGACCGCGTCGAGTCGCTCGGCTCGCCGCGGCTGGTCGAGTACTGGGAAGCGGATCCCTGCCCACCCGATGCCAACGTGTATGGCGGGCTGCTCGGCAACGAGGTCGGCGAGATGACCGGCGGCTTCGGGTTCGGTCTCGGCGGCTCCGGAGTTGGCGGCGGTGGGGTCGCGATCGAGGCGAAGTTCGACGTCGGCGAGTACAAGATCATGATCCTGTCGGCGACCGACTCCTCGGGCCTCGAGACCTGGCTACGCGACAACCAGTACAAGGTGCCCGACGCCGCGGCGTCGTTGCTCCGGCCGTACGTCGAGGCGGGCTCGAAGTTCTTCGTCGCCAAGGTCGATCCCACGAAGGTCCAGGTGGTCGGCGGCCACGCCGCGCTGTCGCCGATCCGGTTTCACTACGACAGCGAGGACTTCGCCCTCCCGATCCGGCTCGGCCTCGCGAGCTCGTCGGGCAAGCAGGACCTGATCGTGAACATCTTCTCCAAGGCGAAGCGCTACGAGGTCGCAAACTACAAGAACGTGTTCATTCCGACCAACTTCGACGTCAAGACCAGCGTGAAGACCCGGTTCGCCGAGTTCTACGCGGCGCTGTTCGACAAGACGATCGAAGCCAATCCGCGCGCGGTCGTCACCGAGTACGCGTGGACCGCGACCCGCAGCTATCACTGCGATCCGTGCCCCGAGCTCGACGTGACTGCGAATGACATCAGCGCCCTCGGCGGCGACGTGATCGGCGGCGACATCGCCAACAACTTCGTGATGACCCGGCTGCACGCGCGCTACGGCAAACAGGACATGAAGGACGACCTGCGGTTCAAGGAGGCGACGCCGGTGACAGGCGGACGCGAGGAGTACAGCCGCAGCGGGATCGAGTACGGCGCCAACCCATCCAAGGAGAATTTCTTCCAGGCCCGCTACGCGGTGCGCCACTGGTGGACCGGCGCGGTCAAGTGCACGAACCCGACCCGCGGCGTGTGGAGCGGCTCTCCGCCGGACGGCGGCGACACCGCACTCGTCACGGCGAGCAACATCGCATTTGCACCCCGCGGCCGGCTCGCCCTTGGACAGATGATCGGCCGCGACCTCTGGGAGATCGGCTTCAAGAAGGAAGCTACCCCGCCGCGCCCGGCCGCCCCGAAGCCCGCGAGCTCCGCCGCCGTCAAGACCATGGGCGTCGGTGCGGGCGTTCTCGCGGGCATCGTCTTGCTCGCACTCGGCGCGCTCGTGCGCCGGCGATCACGCACCTAACCGTGATCACGCCCGCGACGAATGTGCGAGCCCTCCGACGAGGACTTTCACAAACGAAAGTCCATCCGCATCTCGGAGCGAATCGTCTGACGCAATGGTGTCAGGAGAGCTTCTCGCGCGCGTCATGGACGGCGTTCTTCAGCTTCTCCGCCGTCTTCTCCGCCGCCTCCTTCACCGCGTGACCCACGTCCTTGGCGGTGTCCTTGACCTTGTCGGCGACGGTCGACGCTCCCTCTGCGACCTTCTCCTTGGCAGCGTGCGCCGTGTGCTTGACGTCTCCGACGACGTTGCTCGCGTCGTGCTGCGCGTCGTAGACGAGCGAGCCGAAGGCGTGTCGGGCGTCGCCTGCCTTGCGCTTGATATCGTAGGCGGCGTCACCAGCGGCGACTTTCACGTCGTGCGCCGTTTCGGTGAAAAGGCTCTTCGCGTCCTTCACAGCCGCGGTCGCTTTGTCGGTGGTGGCCTTTACCTTGTCAGCGACCGTTTCGGGCTTGCTGTTGTCACTCATGGCTCATCTCCTTCTTGTCGCGCTTGATCTGTGTGCAAGTGCCTGACCAGCGTGAGGCATCGGATCCATGCCTCGATGGACGGCTCTGCCGCAAATCCTGCATCGTTGCCGTCAGATGGTTCCGGGCAGCACGCGTTCGCCGTGCTCGAGCGTCGCGTCCGCGCACGCGGCGTACAGCGGCTCGCCCGGCAACGTCGCCACGCGCAAAGCCCGCCACACACGCAGGACTTTCGCCACGGATCGCGCGTGTCGCAACGACTGCGCGACCGGCTCGGTGGCGTTCAAAGATGGACATCGGCGAGGGCGTGGACTCACAGGAGAAGTCGAGCGACTCCGCGTCGAAGTGACCGGCATGCAGAATGCAATCTCTTACGTTGATGGCACGAGTGCCACCCGGAAAGGGAGAGCCACATGTTGATCACGATCGCGGTCTTGTTGGTCGTCCTGTGGGGCCTCGGCCTCGCGACGACGTACACGTTGGGTGGCCTGATTCACGTGCTCCTGGCGGTCGCCATCGTGGTGGTCTTGGTTCGCGTGATCCAGGGACGGCGCGTCACGGCGTGATGCCTCGTCGCACGCTCTAGCCGCACGACGCCAGCATCTCGGTCATCGTCATCTCGTCGATCCCGGTGAAGCTGGCACCCGCGGCCTCGAGCATCGCCGCGATCCCGGAGCGCCCCCTTGGACAGCGTCCCGGTGATCACGACGGTCTTGTCCGCGAAGCCGGATCGACGACGAGCACGGCGCGCGAGCGACTCGCCAGCCGCCATTCGAAGGGTCGATCGTCACCACGGTGTGGTCACGCGGATTTCTCGCGACGGGCGAACGGTTAGACCGAACCGTGAGCGCGCAACGTCGGACTCGACGTCCCGACGCGCAACGACACGTGATCTAGACCGTCCCTCCGAGGCCGAGGCCCGGTTGATGGCTCCTCCACCAGCCGTCTGCCGCTACTTCTTGGCCGGGAGCTTCGGCAGGTACGTCGCGAGGGTCTTGCCGTCGATCTCGGGCTTCTTCAGGTCGTTCTTCTCGAGGCCTGCGAGATCCATCATCTGGACGGCCTTCTTGAGCGACTCGATGTCCTTCTTCGGAGCGCCGCGCGACGTCGTCGCCGAGACGAGGAGGCCTCCCTTGTTCACGAGCACCGACAGCTCGGGACCGAACATTCCCTCCTTCACGAGCGCCGGGTATGCGCCGACCGTCTCCTTCGTGGCACCCGAGGGAGGCGTCTCGAACTCCTTGATCATGTAGGGACGGTTGCGGACGTCCTGGATCTGCAGATCGTACTGCTCGCCGTTCTCGCTCTTGTCATCCCAGAGCTGCGCCGTTGCGAAGTTGCTCGGGAGGCCGGGCTGGTTGAGCTGCATGTCCTTGAGGTCAACGACCGCGCCAGCGGGCGCCGGCGCCGCCGAGCCTTGGGGCGCAGCAGCCGATCCGGCCGGCGCAGCAGCAGAGCCTGCGGTCGCGTCCACGGCTGGCGTCATCAACTTCGTCGTGCAGGAATCGGACCCCGCCGGCGGGCTCTCCATGCGATCCCATCGAGGAGCCGCTGGCGTACCGCGATGGGGACGTCTCGGTCGGTTGCCTGGCCGGGCGTGAGGATGGCGCGTACGCGCACGGCATGATCGACCAAGACACGGGAGGCCGCCGGAGCGCGGTGAGCGGGAGCTTCGCTCCCGCTCCCGACCCGCCACCGGGCCGAGGCGGGATAGGTTCGTGCCATGAAGTTGATCGCGTCGCTGGCGCTGGTGGTGCTCGCTATGGTCGTAGCGCCCGCGAGCGCGAAGGACTCGGCGTCCGACGCTGGTCCAGAGCCGGCTACCGAGACGGTCAAGGTCGCCCCGACGGCTCGAGACAACGAGATCGAGGCTCGGCTCGAGAACATCCTCGAGGCGACGAAGTGGTTTCAGACGCTGGACGTCCGCGTTCAGGAGGGCGTGGTGTTCCTCGAGGGCGCGAGTGACACCGTCGAACACGCGAAATGGGCCGCGGACCTTGCGCGTCGCACGCAGGATGTCGCCGCGGTGATCGACCGGCTCGAGGTCGAGCCCCGCTCGGTGTTTGACTTCGAGCCGGCGACGGCGGGCCTGCGCGGCATCGGGCGCAGCATCGTCGGGGCGCTCCCGCTCTTACTGTTCGCCTTCGTCGTGCTCGGCATCGGCTGGCTGCTATCGCGGCTGAGTGCCGGGCTCACCCGCCGCGCGCTCGCGCGGCGGACGATCGCGCCGCTGCTGCGCGAGGTGATCGCGCGCGTCGCCGGCGCCGCGGTCCTGATCGTCGCCATGTACGTCGTGTTCCGCGTCGCCGGCTTGACCACCGTCGCGCTGTCGTTGGTCGGTGGCACCGGCCTGCTCGGGCTCGTGCTCGGCATCGCGTTTCGCGGCATCACCGAGAACTTCCTCGCGAGCATCTTTTTGAGCATCCAGCCGCCGTTTCGCACCGGTGATCTGCTCGCGATCGACGATCACGTCGGCTACGTCGAGCGGTTGACCAATCGGGCGACGGTGCTGCTCTCGCTCGACGGCAACCACATCCAGATCCCGAACTCGCGGGTCTATCAGGCGACGATCCGCAACTACACGAGCAATCCGAATCGACGCGAGGACTTCACGGTCGGGATCGGGTACGAGGACGCGATCAGCGACGCCCAGGCGGTCGCGCTCCAGGTGCTCGCGGATCATCCGGCGGTGCTTTCCGATCCGGAGCCGTGGGTCCTCGTCGAGTCACTCGGCGCCGCGACCGTCAACCTCCGCGTGTACTTCTGGCTCGACGGCACCCAGCACAGCTGGCTCAAGGTCAGATCCTCGGTCATCCGACTCGTCAAGCGCGCGTTCCAGTGTGCGGGCATCTCGATGCCGGACGAGGCGCGCGAGATGGTGTTCCCGCGCGGCGTCCCGGTGCATATGATCCGTGACGGCGAACAGCCCGTTGCTGCGCCGACGGTGCCCGTCCCGCGCTCGCAGCAGGTGCCCGGCGAGACCGAGGACGTTACGACCGCCGCCGAGGCTGGCTTGCGGAGCGATGCCGGGGACCTCCGCGAACAGTCGCGCAAGAGCCGGACGCCCGAGGGCGGGGACGACCTCCTCGCGGCGAGGCCGGTCGAGCCCGTCAGCGTCGGCAGCCTGGAGTAGCTACATGGCGGTGCAAAACTGGCACGGCTGAACCGGATCTTCCTCGGCAGCGTGCCGAGGTGGGCCGGTCGGTCGGTGACAGGTCATCAGCGCGGGTGGACTGCGGCAACTGCGACGAAGAAAATATCTTCGTTTTCGCACATGGCTGCGTAGTTCCCCGCATTGCGAGGATCACCATCGCCGGGTATCCGGTAACTGATGCCCGTCGACGCCGATCAAGTACTTCGCGTCTCTGCAACGGAGCCAGCGGAAGATGATCGAGATGATGTGAGTTGGACCTTGGCCCTTGCGGGAGGCGAGGGCACGCGGCTCG
>JBBRED010000449.1:0-6399 GCA_038203335.1 Haliangiales bacterium
TTGAAACCGTCCCCGGTTCGGACTGGCCGCATCCACGTTCACGCTCGGATGTCTCGTCGAGAACCCCCGGAATTTGCGGGCGAGCTCTCGCCCACGTCGAGACCGCTCCTCAGACGTTCCGGGGCTGGATCGCGCTCGAGACCGTCAGCTCGGCCAGGCGGCCGCGGGTCTCGATCTGGATCTCGACAGCGTCGGCGTCGATCGGCACATACTTCGCGATCACGGCGGCGATCTCGGCGCGCATCTCCTGGAGACGTCCGCCTTCGAGGCCCGAGCGATCATGCGCGAGCACGAGGTGAAGGCGGCCCTTCGCGACGTCGCGGCTCGACTTGCCGGTAAAGAATCCCTTGATTGCATTCAACATGAACGGCTCCTCAGGCCGGCGTGGCCGACAGGCCAAGCGCACGACCGATACGGGTGAAGAAGCCGACCGAGACCTTGTCCTCGACCTCGTGGCCCGAGAGCCGCTTCGCGATCCGGATGAACTCCTTCGCGGCGAGCGACTTGCCCTCGAGCACGAGCGGAACGCCCTTGTTCGTCGTGGCGATCACCTCGTCATCGAGCGGAATCGCGCCGAGCATCTCGAGCGCGAGGATCTCGATCACGTCGGCCTGCGAGAGCATGTCGCCCTTCTTCACGAGGCTGGCCGAGATCCGGTTGACCACGAGGCGCGCGGGAACGTCCGCGGCGGCGAGCAGGCCAACCACGCGATCGGCGTCGCGGATCGAGGACACTTCGGGAGTCGCGACGACCACGGCCTCGTCGGCACCGGCGATCGCGTTCTTGAAGCCCTGCTCGATGCCGGCCGGGCAATCGATCAACACGAAGTCGTGCGTCGCCTTGAGCTCGAAGATCAGCGAGCGCATGTCCTCCGGCGTGACGGCATCCTTGTCGTCGGTCTGCGACGCGGGGAGCAACCACAGGTTGTCCATGCGGCGATCCTTGATCAGCGCCTTCTGCAGCGCGCACTTGCCGCGGATCACGTCGACCACGTGATAGACGATGCGGTTCTCGAGCCCCATCACCACGTCGAGGTTGCGGAGCCCGATGTCGGCGTCGACGAGCACGACCGAGTGCCCGAGCTGCGCGATTGCTGCTCCGAGGTTGGCAGTGGTGGTGGTCTTTCCGACCCCGCCCTTACCGGAAGTGATGACGATTGCTCGACCCATAGGACTCCTTTAGATGCTGGTGGCGAGGTTGCGCGGCAACTTGCCCAGGTAGCGCTCGACGACGATCTGTTCGCCCGTGCAATAGGCGATCTCGGCCTCGTTGGCCGGAGTGTCACTGTCTGCGGCGCGCGCGACCTTGCGGCCCACGCGCAGCTGCTGCGGCTCGAGCCGCAGCGCGAGGATGAAGCCGACGTCCTGCCCGATGCCCGCGTGAGCGGTACCGCGCAGGCGGCCGAGGACGACGATGTTGCCGGTGGCGCGGATCTCGGCGCCCGGGTTGACGTCGCCGAAGACGATCAGGTGCCCCTGGTGATCGAGGATCACGCCGGAGCGGACGGGGCCGACGACCAGGCGCGTGCCCGGCTCGATGACCTGCGGAAGCGGGCTCGTGGCGAGCGCGAGCGGCACCGCGGTCTGCGTGGGCTCGTCGAAGGTGACGAGCTGCTCGGTGGTGAGCACCTGCACGAGCTCGGTCAGCTCGCCGAGGTCTGACGCCGCGAGCATCGCGGGCTGCGCGACCACGGTGGCCTCCCCGGTGGGGATCGCGAGCAGCGGGTTCGGCCCGAGGCCGGTCTGGGCCTCCTCGAACGCCTCGAGCGGCTCGTCATCGGCGGCCGCGAGCGTTGGGGATGGCGCGGAGCCGGCCGCGAGGTTCGGCTGCGGGACGGCATCGGCCTCCGCGAGCGCGGCCTTGTCCTTCGCCTTCGGCACGCCGACCTCGACGATGCGCAGATCGTACCTGGTGGCGAGCTCGTCGAGCTTGCCGAGGCAGCCCGGCGGAAGGGGGCCTGACTCGACCTTGATCCGCACGTCGGAGCCGCGGAAGAAGCTCGGGGCCTCCTCCAGGCGGCGGGTCACGGCCTCGACGATCGGCTCGATGCCGGCCGAGCCGATGACGTGGATCTCGAGTCCCTTGGCGGTGCCGCGCAGGAGCGCGGGCGGCCTGGTGTCCTCGTTGTCGTTGGATACGGCGGTTGCTGCGTCCATGGGGTGCCCATGAAATCCGTAATCCGGGGCGACCAAACGGGGCAACTTTTCTTCAATAAGGAGATCACTTTGTCGGGATCTCGCTCCGTCCGGGCGAAAAGCCGCGACACGAACGCACGGGCTGGGGTCCGTATTTCGGGAGACTGGGCTCCTGGCACATCAGGAACACCGATCCCTTCCCGCTCTCCACCACGCGCAGGTGTGCGCAGCGATGACACAGGCTCTCGGGGAACGGCATCACGCGGAATATCTCGCACGCGTGCAGAAACATTGCACGGGGGGAACGCAGATCTACACTCGAGGAGAGATGTGCCGGATGTTCGGAGTGGTCGCCGTGGAGCCCATTGCTCCCCGCGAGCTGTTGCGCGATTCGCCGCGCAGCTTGCGTGCTCTGTCGCGCGAGCATCCGGACGGCTGGGGCGTGGCGATCCACAACGCGAATGACTGGGTCGTACACCGCAGCACCTCGTGCGCCGCGGACTGCGCGCGCTATGGCGAGCTCGCCGAGGGCGTCGCGACGAAGCTGCTCGTCGCGCACATTCGCCAGAAGACGGTCGGCGAGACCGCGCTCGCGAACACGCATCCGTTTCGTCGCGGAGCGTTCGTGTTCGCGCACAACGGGACCATCAAGGAGGTCGCGCTACTCGTCGCGATGTCCTCTCCGGCGCGGCTCGAGCAGATCGAAGGCGATACGGATAGCGAGCGGCTGTTCGCGTTCGTGATGACGCACATCGACGCGGCCGGCGATGTCGATCGCGGCGTGGTCACCGCCGTACGCGCGCTGCACGCTCTCGGCGAGGTCGGCTCGGCGACGTTCCTCCTGTCGTGCGGCGCGCGGCTCTACGCGCATCGGCTCGGCCGCTCGCTGTACGTCTCGATCCGCAACGGCGCGGTCGTGATCGCGAGCGAGCAGCTCACCACCGAGGACTGGCACGAGCTGCCCGAGCGTTCGCTCGTCGTCGTCGATCACGCGGGCGCGCCACCGCGCAACCTCGCCGCCTAGTCGGTGTTCGGCGCGGGCTCTTCGAACGTCACGACCGGCGTTCCGTTCTCCGAGGTCGCGTGCATCTTGTACGAGATCGTGACGCCGTCGCAGTCGAGATCTCCGATCGCCTCGGCCTCCATCGTCTTGCCGTCGGAGTGCACGCGGTACTGGAACCGCGTCGGCTCGTCGATCTGGAAGTCGAGCTTGGTCCACAGATCCTGCTGCCACGCGGCGCCGGCCGGCGGGCACCTGCCCTTGGACTCGCAGCACGAGGTCGCGGGCGTCAGTGGAGCGTCGCCGATCGGGTACGCACCGGTCTCCGCAAACGAGACCTTCGCCGCCTTCGCGATCCGCAGCAGGTACAGGCTCGCCTCGCTCCGCTTGCCTTTCTGCATGTAGTCCATGAACGCGGGGACCGCGACGCCGGCGAGCAACCCGACGACCGACATCGGCGCGATCAGGCCCGTGGTGCCCGCCCGGAAGTCCGCGGCGAACGGCGAGGTCGGCGCGGCCGCCGCGATCGCCTTCGCCGGCTCGCTCGCCTTGCCGGCGAGGAACATCTCGGGCGTGATCGCAGTCAGCTTCGCGACGACGTCATCGGGGTTCGACCATACGGTTCGCAGCACGAACGTCGCGCGCACCTTGTCGCCGTCGATCCGGACTCCCGCGCCGAGCTCGTTGATCATGCTGACGGCGCGGATCGCCATCAGCGCCTCGGGCGGCATCGCCGGTACCTGCGGCAGCGTACCGATCGACTGGCCGAACAGCGTGCCGCGCCCCCAGAACGCGATCAGCGCCTCCTGCTTCGCAAGCTCGAGACCCAGTGCGGTCATCGGCACGGATACGCCGGTCGCGGTCGAGCCTTTCGTGCCGAGGCGGATCTCGTTGCCCTCGATCCACTCATCGAACTTGTAGCCGAACGAGGGAACGGCGAGGTGGCAGGAACCGTCGGAGAACACGGCGCCCGCGGCACCGAGCGCGGGAATCTCGGCGCAGTGTTCGATCATCGTCGTGGCCGGCGCCGGATCCTTCACCGGTACCCGCAGATCGAGATCCGGACTCCCCGCCAGGATGTGCAACGAGATCGGCCCCACGAGCGAGCGGCCGAGATCGCCGAGCGTGATGCCCGCGACGAGCGGCACGGGCGGCATGTGCCCGAAGCTCTGCGCGAGGTTGATCACCGCGAAGCCCGCGGTCTTGTCGGGATCGGAGCGCGGCGTGACGCTGGAGAAGATCGTCCGGATCTCGGCCGGCACACCGTTGATCACGATGCGCCCCGTGACCGTGCCGCGCGCGAGCTGCACCACGCCGGCGGCGGAGGCCGCACCACCGGGGAGCGGCACGTTCGCGACGATCTCGATGTCACCACGCGCACCGACCGAGTCGAGCGCCGGGCGGAGCTTGCCCTTGCCGATCTTCGCGAACACGTCGTTCGTGCTCGCGCAGATGTACATCGCGCTGACGGTCTTGCACGTCGCCTTTCCGACGCTGTCGGAATCGGTCCCCTTCGTGCCGTGCGCGGCGGCGAGGAACTTGTCGAGATCCCCGACAGGGATGATCGCGATGCCGCCGCCACCGGGCGTCACGAAGAAGCCACCGCCCTTGGTGGGTGTCAGGCCCAGATCGACGAGCGAGAGATCCGGCCTGCCGAACATCTGCTGGAGCTGGTTGCCGAGCATCAGATTGATCGGAAGCAGCTCGGGGGCGGTCGCGAGCAGCGTGCGCACGTCAGACCACGCGTGCTCTGCCATCGCGACCGCGCGCGGGGACGCGACGATCGCGACCGTCGCCCCGTCCGGAGCCAGCGCCCACAACGCGTCGATGTCGGCGGTCGAGGCCGGCGAGCCTGTCGCATTCTCGACACCGTCCGCGGGCTTCTTCTTGCAACCCGAGGCCAGGGCACCGACGGCGATGACGAACGTGGCAATCCGCATCCGGCGCTTGTATCGCAGATGCACCTCACAGGGTGTTTTGGCGTGGTGTCGAGTGCAGGCGAGCCGTCCGGACGCTACATGAACCCCATGCGGCGAACCGCACCCCGCGAGGGCTGGATCCTTGCCGGCACCCTCGACGGCCGCGCCGCTCGCCCCACCCTCCTCGACGATGTGGCCGGGCTGCCCTACCTCGCCCGCATGGTGCTCGATCTGGCACTCGCCGGCACGACACGGATCTACCTCTTGTGGGAGCTCGCGAAGCCGCTGCCGGATCTCTCCGTCGTGTTCGCCGATCCGCGGATCGCCGGGCGCGTGGTCATCGAGATCGCCGCACGCGCGCCGGCGGGTGACGATGCCGATGGCGTGGTGGTCGTGCGCGCTGATCGCGTCACGCATCGCGAGCTGCCGCGCGCCGTCGCGGAGGCCTGGACCACGGGCTCCGGACGGATCGCGAAGATCGCCGGTGGCGCCCACGATGCCGTGTTCGCGACCGATCGCGCGCTCGCACGCGAGCTCGCCGATGCCGCGAGCCAGCCCGATGGCATCAGCCGGGTGGTCGCACGGTACGAGGTCATCGAGGCCGCGCCGCCGTACCTCGCGTTCACGTCAGCCGCGCCGGATCGCCGCTCGCTGCGCCGCGCCGAGCGCCAGCTCGTGTGGTCGCTCCGCAAGCCCGCCGATGGCCTCGCGGCGAGGCTGATCAATCGCAAGATCTCGCTCCCGATCTCGTGGTTGCTCTCGCGCACGCCCGTCCATCCGAATCACATCACCATGGTCGCGCTGCTGTGCGCCGTGATCGGCGGGTTCGTGATCTCGCGCGGTGGATACGTCGCGGGCATCGCCGGCATGTTGCTCGTCGAGCTCGGCTCGATCGTCGATGGCATCGATGGCGAGCTCGCGCGCCTGCGCTTCCAGTTCTCGCGGCGCGGTCAGTGGATGGACACCGTGTCCGATGATCTGGCGAACCTCGCGTACGCGGGCGGCGTGATCGCGAACCTCACCCTCGCCGGCGTGACCTGGGCGCTGCCGATCGGGCTCGCCGCATGTGCCGCGTTCATCGCCACGCAGTCCACGCAGTACCTGCTGATCCGGTTCGTCTATGGCTCCGGCGATCTTGCCGCGATCCCGTGGGCGTTCCAGAGCTCGCAGGTGCTCTCCGGCACCGGGCTGCGCTCGTTCCTGCCGAAGCTGTTCAAGCGCGACTTCGTGGTCACCGCGATGGTCGTGCTCGCCGCACTCGGCCGCCTCGACCTGATCCTCGTGACGTTCGCCGGCGGCGCGTTCGTGTTCTTCGGCGTGTTCTTCGTCCAGTTCGCCCGGAACG
>JBBRED010000450.1:0-6381 GCA_038203335.1 Haliangiales bacterium
ACTCGAGCGAGTATCCGGTCGAGGCGCTGCTGCGCGATCAGAAGCTCAACTCGCTACACGAGGGCACCACCGGCATCCAGGGCCTCGACCTGCTCGGCCGCAAGGTCGTGGCGGATGGGGGCGCGGGCCTGCTCGCGTTGCGCGAGGAGATCGCGGCGACCGCCGCCACCGCGCGCGCCGCCGGCATCGACGAGCGGCTGGTCGCCGCCGTGCTCGGAGCGAACGTCGCCGTCGAAGGCCTGACCGGCCAGCTCGCGGCCAAGGGCCTCGCCGGCAACATCACGGGGATGCTGCTGCACTCCGCCGACTACCTCGAGCTGTTCAGCATCCTCGTGATCGCGTGGCAGCACCTGGCGATGGCCGCCGCTGCCGCGGGCAAGCCCGAGCACGCCGGCAAGCTGATCGCCGCCGACTACTGGATCTCGACGGAGCTACCGCGCCTCCTGACCCTCGTCGAGCTCTGCCGCTCCGGCGAGGACAGCTACCAGCGCATCCTTCCCGATCAGCTGTGACCGACCGACGACGAGGAACGTCCGCCGGCTCACGCCGCGAGCGTCCCTCAGCCGTGAAGAGCGCGGGCAACGGGCGCGTCCTTGCCCTGCCGCCACAGCGCGCGCTCGATCGCGAGAAGGAGCGGACCGAACGTGGCGCGGTCCAGCGCCGACACGACGAAGCCGCCGCCGTGATGCGCGAGGTGCTCGGCGTCGGTCTCCTCGAGACGGTCGGCCTTGTTCCACACCAGGATCCGCGGCTTCTCGGCGAGGCCGAGCTCGCCGAGGATCGTGTCGACGGCGGCGATATGCTGGTCGCGATCCGGATCGCTCGCGTCGACGACATGCACCAGGAGGTCCGCGTCCTCCATCTCCTCGAGCGTGGCGCGGAACGCGCGGGTCAGCTCCTCGGGTAGATCGCGGATGAAGCCCACGGTGTCGGTGATCACGACCTCGCGCTCCTGTGGGAACCGGAGCCGGCGGCTGATCGGATCGAGCGTGGCGAACAGCTTGTCGGCGGCGAGCGCATCACCGTGGGTCAGCGCGTTGAGCAGCGTGGACTTGCCGGCGTTCGTGTAGCCGCAGATCGCGATGATCGGCACGTCGCGGTTCGTGCGGCGCTGCCGGCGCAGGCGGCGATCGCCGGCGAGCTGCTCGAGCTTCTTCTCGAGCAGGTGCACGCGCTCGCGCGCACGGCGCCGGTTGATCTCGAGCTTGGTCTCGCCGGGACCGCGGCCGCCGAGGCCCGCCTTGCCGCCGACGCCGGCGGTGAGCCGCGACATCATCGTGTTCTTCTCGACGAGCCGTGGCAGCGCGTACCGGAGCTGTGCGAGCTCGACCTGCAGCTTGCCGTCACGGCTCGTGGCGTGCTGCGCGAAGATGTCGAGGATCAGCATCGTGCGATCGAGGACCTTGAGCTCGGTGGCGTCGCTGATCGCGCGCGCCTGACCCGGCGTGAGATCGGGATCGAAGATCACGCACTCGGCGCCGAGTTGCATCGCGCGCAGCAGGATCTCGTCGAGCTTGCCGCGACCGACGAGGAACCGCGGATCGGCCTCGGGCCGGCGCTGGATCAGCGTATCGAGCACCTTGACGCCCGCGGTGCGGCACAGCTCCTTGAGCTCCGCCACGCGTGCCTCGGTGTCCTTCGCGCGGTTGAGCTGCACGTGCACCAGCAGCACGCGGTCCTTGCCCTCGTCGGTGGCGAGCACCCGGCGCGCGCGGCCGAACTCGGCCTCGAGGCTGGTGATCAGCTCGATGAAATCGATCGACGAGCCGGTGGCGGGCTCGGCCGGGAGCTCCTTCCACGGCCGCTCGCTCGGCCCCTCGGCGACCAGGTGACCGACGAACAGCTTCCCCGGGCGCCCCGCGGCATCCACCGTGATCGCGGCGACCACATCGAGCCGGAGCAGCGCGAGGTCGGTCAGATCGTCGCGGGTCAGCGCCTCTCCGCGCAGGTGCGTGTGCACGAGCCGGAGGCCGCGGAATCGGCCCTTGCCGCCGCGCATTCGTCCGACGTCGGGGAGGAAGATCTTGGACGCGTCGCCGACGAACACGTGCTCGATCGTTCCGCGCCGGTCGATGAGCACGCCGATCTGCCGGTGCAGCTCCGCGCTCTGCAGCGCGAGCTGGTTGACGAGCTCCGGCGACACGATCTCGCTCGGCGCGACGCGGCGACGATACAGGCGCTCGAGCGCCTTGATCTCGCTCGTCTTCAAACCGGCGAGGTTGCCCGTGACTTCTTCTTGCAAGGCCGGGGACCATACCCGACGACGCCGATATTTCCAGACGCGACGGGGCCACGGACTTTGGTGGGCCGGCCAACGGAAGAACGCAGCAGGGTGGAAACTCGCAATTGCCGGCCCGGGCACCGGGGTATAGTCCAGACGTGAGCCGAAGGTTCCGTGCCCTGGTGGCGCATCCTCAGGTCGAGGCACTGGGCGAGCTCGCGGAGCTCCTCGGTGGACTCGGGCTGCAGGTGGAGACCGCGCGGTCCACCGTCGAGGCGCTCAACAAGCTGCGCACGAACCCGGCGCACGTCATCGTCTCGGCACATATCACGGGCATGTCGGCGGGCTTCGATGGCGTGGGCCTGCTCGAAGGGTCGATCCTCAATGCGCCCGAGGCGCTGCGCATCGCACTCGTCAACGCTCCCGACGAGGCCGTGGAGCTCGACTACCGCCCGCCTCACGCCGGGATCATTATTCGCCTCGTCGCAAAGGCCAGCGAGCGCTCGCGCCTGGTCGCGCTCGTCGGCGAGGGCGTGAAGATGCTGACCCTTGTCGAGGAGCAGCGCGAGCTCGTTCGCAAGCTGTCGATCGATCAGGGCAAGCTCCAGCGCCGCGAGACGCTGCTCGATGTGGTGGTCAAGGAGCGCACGAAGGAGCTCGAGGAGAGCTACGAGAAGCTCAAGATCGCGAACCGGCAGGCGCTGTTCGGGCTCGCCGAGGCGATCGAGGCGAAGGACCCGTACACCAAGGGTCACTGCGGCCGGGTCGCCGCGTACTCGCTCGTGCTCGCGAGGGAGGCCGGCTATCCCGTCGACGGGCTCGAGACGCTCGAGTTCGGCGCGTTCCTGCACGACATCGGCAAGATCGGCATCAAGGATGCCGTGCTGCTCAAGCCCGGCCCGCTCGACGACGCCGAGTGGATCCACATGCGCGAGCATCCGGTGAAAGGCTTCGACATCGCGTCGAAGATCGAGATGCTGCATCCGATCATGCCTGCCGTGCGCAACCATCACGAGCGCTGGGACGGCTCCGGCTATCCCGACAAGATGGTGGCCGAGGCGATTCCGCTGTCGGCGCGGATCGTGGCGATCGCCGATGCCTTCGACGCGATGGCGACCGATCGCCCGTACAAGAAGGCGCTCGCCCTCGACGAATGCGAGGCGATCCTGCGCAAGACCGCCGGCAAGATGTACGACCCAGACCTGATCGAGGTGTTCGTCGGTCGCCAGCTCGGCGCGCTGTACCGCGAGGACTACGACGACCTCCCGTACGACGACGGCCACGCCGCCTCCTCGACATGATCCGCACGCTCGCGATCGCCAGTCTCCTGATCGCCGGCCCCGCCGCCGCCGACAAGAAGATCCAGCAGATGACGCCGGGCTTCGAGCGCGAAGCGCAGACGTGCGCGACCCAGATCTCGGGCCTCGTGAAGGTGCAGACCGGCAGCGCCACGCTCGTGCCCACGCTGTCCCCCGAGGACAAGTCGACGCTCGACAAGGATCTCGAGACGCTGGCGGCTGGACTCGCCGGCGTGAAGGCGTACTGCGCGGAGGTCAGGGCCCTCGTCGATCTCCTCGAGGCAAACGCGGCCGCGCCGTACAAGTCGATCGAGAAGGAGCTCGACACGCGGGACAACAAGGTCCGCAAGCTCCGCAGGGACAGCAAGAAGACCATCGAGTCGCTGCAGCCGATCACGCGACGCTGGATCGGAACGATCGCGCAGGCACAGGCGCAGAGGCCCGACGTCGTCGCGCGGACCACGCCCGGCAAGTTCCCGAGCGGACGCACGATCGAGCTTCCACCGCTCGGCGGTCGGTGGAAGCTCTCGGGCGAGAAGCAGAGCGACTCCGCCGAGTACATCGACAAGACGTGGACCGCGACCGTGTTCGTACGCGCGTTCTCCGCGGCGACCTGCGAGCAACAGCAGCGCACGCTCGCCCTCGATGCGAAGCCGTCGGCGGGCGCTCTGCCCGGTGCGGCGGACGGTCTCGACACGGCGTGGGCGATGACCTCGCATACGACGAAGACATACACGGAGACGGTGTGTGTCCGAGGCAAAGCAGGTGGTTGGCTCGGGCTCCTCGAGGTCAAGCCGGCGTGGACCGAGGCGGCCGCTCCGCTGCGCGCGTTGCTCGTGCGCATGGTGATCGCGCAGACCACACCGAAACCTCCCTGAGGGTGTAGTTTGGGAGGGTGCGGACACGCGTCGTCCTCGCCATGGTCCTGAGCACGGTGCTCGGGTGCGGTCGGCTTGGCTTCGACGATCACGTGACTCCGATCGATCAGTGCACGCTCGCTCTCGATCCGGGCGCGGCGCACCTCAACTTCCATTCGCAGCGCGCGATCCAGATCGCGGGCGGAACCCCGCCGGTCGACTTCGCGATCACCGGGCCGGCCACGATCGATCCGGAGGGCACGGTCGCCGCGCTCGATGACGCCGGCACGGCGATGATCACCGCCGTCGACGCCGGCGGATGCACGGCGGAGACCACGCTCGCCATCGGCGGAGACGCACTGTTCTTTGTCGGCGGCACGCTCTCCGGCGTCCCGTCGTCTCAGGTGTGGAGGAGCACGGACGGCCTGACATGGACGAACGTGGGCTCGCTGCCCGACAAGCGTACGAGTGGTGCGCTGGTCGTCTATCACGATCGGTTATGGTGGATGACCGGCTCCGACGGCGTCGGACCGCGCGACGAGGTGTTCTCGAGCCTCGACGGCGTGACGTGGACGCTCGCCGGCCATGTCCCGGTCGCGGGAGCCAACCCCGGCTACGCGGTGTTCCACGACAAGATGTGGTTGATCGGCGGCGCCGCGAACCCCGATACCAACACGGTCTACAGCAGCACCGATGGCATCACGTGGACCCTCGCTGGTCACCTGCCTGACGAGAACCACGGCGGCAGCGCGGTGGTGATGAACGACACGCTCTGGTACCTCGGCGGGCATAACAGCAACAGCGGCACGCTGTTCGACTGGGTGCTCGGCTCCCCCGATGGAAGCAGCTGGCCGCAGGTCGGAACGCTCCCCGCCGGGCGCGAGTACGGCTCGGCGGTGGTCGCCAACGGCATGATCGTGTTCATGGGGGGACAGGATCTGTCGTCGACGAAGACCACCTCGGTCGTGTCCACCACGAACGGTTCGACGTTCACACCTCAGCCCGCGCTCCCGATGGCGCGCGCGTTCGGTGGCTCGGCGATGTTCGGCGGCAAGGTGTTCTCGGTCGGCGGAAGCGACGGCGGCGCCGTGTTCCGAGCGACCATCGGCACCGGCTGGGAGACGCCGACGACGAGCTTCCCGCAGCCGCGCCAGAGCGGGCGCGTCGCCGTGTTCAGCGCGCCGTGATCGTCGCGGTCTGCTCGGCCCCGTCGACGGATCCCAGCGCGACTTCGCCCGGGGTCTCGTTGACCGTGCAGCCTCCGCACTCGACGTTGACGCCGTCCGGATAGACCTTCACCGGCACGGCGATCACGGTGGGCGCCGTGACGCTGCGGTCGGGAGTCCACGTCAGCGTGAGCGCGCGCGTCGCATCGTCGTACGTCCACGCGGTCGGATCGCCGGCGATCCGCACCGGTGCGGGTCGCACGATCGCATCGATCAGCATCGGCCGCGGCACGCCCTGCGCATCGTAGATGCTGTAGCCGCCGCCCTTGTCCATCGACCAGTACATCGAGCCGCCGAGCGTGGAAGCGGCGCCGTCATACGCCGCGTCCATGTACGCCGCGATCGTCGGCGCCGTGGCGATTCCGCCGTACTCGCCGATCCACATCGGCACGCCGAGCCGCTCGGCATCGGCGCGCAGATCGTCGGCGGTGGCGAGGAGCGTGGTGCGATGCGCGGCATCGAACACGCCCTGGAGCTCGGCGTTCGGATCGTAGAGGTGCGGCGCGTAGACCACGTCGGGGATCTCGAACGGGCGCAGCTTCGTGGCGAACCCGAGGTTGCGCGACCCGGAGGGCTCGGCGAACACGACCCACGGCGCGACCGCGCGCACCTGATCGATGACCTGCTGATACAGCGGCATCAGGCGATCCGCCTCGAACATCGCCACCGGATATGTGCCCCAGTGCGGCTCGTTGAGCGGATCGAAGCCGATCACCGCGGGCGCATCTGCCAGCCGTGGGGCGACGTGGCCCCACCACGCCGCGAACAGCGCCGGGAGC
>JBBRED010000451.1:0-6371 GCA_038203335.1 Haliangiales bacterium
GGGTCCTGGGACATCAAGCAGCATTCGTCCCGACGCTTATTGATTCCGTAACATGGCGGAAGCGCATGGGAATCGAACCCACCAAGCCGCTGCTCGCGCAGAGCTTCATCGGTTTTGAAGACCGAGGCCGGCACCAGTCCGGCACGCGCTTCCTCGCGCGTTATCACATGGCTTTTTGTGATCGGCAAGGCAGGCGAGGTGCCGAGACGACACAAAAAGGTGGCAACGCGAGCGTCAACGACGTTGCGCCGCGGCCTGTCGAGCCGTGAGAGCGCGCAGGTTCTCGCGGACCTCGGATGCCGAGTAGATGGATGTGCCGCGCTGGCGTCGCTCCAGGTGGTGCTGGAACGCTGTGATGGCGCCGCCGACATCACGCCGGCTTTGACGGATCACTCCGAGCCGGTACCAGCAGTCCGCGACGAGGCCACGAGCCGATGGCACGCCTTCGCCGCATTCACCGTGCGCGATACGCTTCACCCCCCGACGAATGAGGCGCGTGTAGAGCGCCTCCGCCTTGGCGCGGTGGCCGAGCATGTCGTGCGCGCCGGCCAGTCCCCAAAGGCACAGCGGACAGCGAGGCGCGAGGTCTAGTGCGCGCTGTTCGGTTTCGAGCGCTCGCTGGTAGTTGCGTTGCTCGTAGTAGGTGAGCGCGAGGCGGGAGAGCAACCAGTGGCTCGTGGGGGACTTGCGAAGCTCCGTCCGAATCCGGCGCCTGGCCTCCGTCCACGCCTCGGCGTCGATCAGCTCCTCGATCGTGGAGGGACGTGTCCGCTTCGACGCCACGAGTGCAGAATACCAGCGCCGCGAGGACCGGGGACACCTCGCGTTCAACGTCGCGCGTAATAGTCGTTCGGGTCCAGTTTCGCCGCGCGCTTGAGCTATGCCTGGCCTTGCGCGTGGTCGCGCCGGACGAGCCAGCCATTCATCAGCGAGTCGGCCATCAACTGCATCGCCTCGATCCGCAGCCAGTTGTTCCAACCGAGGCGTTGGCGCACGAGCCGTCGCAATGTGACGAAGGCCGCGCGCGAATTGCGCCGGGTACCGACCCCGTACAACTCGGCGCGGGCAAGTTCCAGGGGCGCAGTCGCGGAACCTGCTTCTGCCGCGCGTCTGTGCCATCGCACTGCGTCGCGATAACGTCCAAGGTTCTGGTAGGTGGCAGCCAGGTTGTCCGCGGCGGTCGGGTTGCCGAGACGAAACGCTCGCCGATAGAGCTTCTCGGCGCGTGCGAGTGCTTTGGCGCTGTGACCGCACGGCGTAAGGTTGTCGGCCACGACGGTCATGGCGGTGGGGTCGCCAAGCTGCGCAGCTCTTGGTTCGGGTGACGCGGATCTGTCGGCTCGCGAGATCCACCGCGGCCTTGCGGAGGTTCAGGATCTCGCCGCGTCGCATGCCGGTCAGCATCGCGGTCACGACAATCTCTCGGACATCGACAGGCAGTGCCGAGAGGAGTCGAGTCGAGTCGTCGTCGGTGAGGTACCGAACCCGTCCTTCAGGCTCGGCAAAGACCTTCACATCGCGCAGAGATCGAGCAAGGGCGGCTGGGATCCATCCCACTCATCGGCGAATGTACATCGCCTGACGCGTGCTGTCCGTGCGAGCGTGCGGGCTACTCGCCGGTCACGCAAGTTTCGCCGACCCACAGGTGTGAGGTCTCGCGGCGATGGCCGAGGCATGGCCGTAGCACCGCCTGGCTGGGTCGTGACCGCCGGCCTCGTCAGGCACATCATGTCCTCACCCGTGGTGACGGTCTTCGCCGAGCAGACGCTGCCGCTCGTCGAGGACGTGATGCGCTGGCTCGCGGTCATCGCCTTCAACCTGACGGTCTGGCTAGCCCGCACGATCCGTGGCGGATGCTTCGATGCAGGTCGAAGCTCACCGCACGTAAGGTGTGCGCATGAGACACGACCTTGCCGTCCAGCTCCGCGACCAGCCGGGAGCGCTCGCGGAGTTTGGCGAAGTGCTCGGCGCCGCCGGCGTCAGCCTGGAAGGCGGCGGCGGATTCAACGTGCGCGACCACGCGCTCGTCCACTTCCTCGTCGAAGACGGCGAGCGCGCTGCGGCGGCGCTTCGTGTGCACGGGCTGCACGTGGTCGCGGTTCGCGAGGTCATCGCGGCGCGGCTCGCGCAGGCGGTGCCGGGGCAGCTCGGTACGCTCGCGCGGAAGATGGCGGACGCCGGCGTCAACATCGAGTGCGTGTACAGCGACCACGACCACCAGCTCATCCTCGTGGTCGACGACCTGGCCGCTGGCCGGCGGGTCGCCGCCGTGTGGGACGTGGCGGTCGCAGCGACGCCGGAGGACATCGCGTACGTGCGCGCGACGCACGCCACGCTCGAGGAGCTCGCACAGGGTCGCTCGATCCCGATCGCGCAGATGCGCGCGTGGGCCGGCATCGAGATGCCGCGCGCCACCTACCAGATCGATGGCGAGCCGTGGTTCGCCCGGGACTGGTGGCGCCTCCACGACGAGGCCGGTGGCGTCGATCGGGTGCGCGTCGTGTTCGCCGAGCGCTATCGGGCGGCCGGCGGCGACGACCTCGCCGGCGAGTGGGAGGCGTACCTCGGCGGCTTCTACGGCGCGTGTTTGCGCGAGGTCACGCCGGAGACCATCGTCGGGAAGGCGCGCCTCGTCGTGGAGCTCGAGCGCGCACTGGCGGATCCACGGCCCGAGGATCCGGCGTGGGCCGCGCGTCTCCGCGGAGACGTCGAGGCGCTCGATCAGCTCGTCCAGCCGTTCGCCGCGTGTGACCGCGCGCGATTCGGGCCCACCAGCCGCGATCGGCTGATCGATCTGCCGCGCGCGCGGTTTGCCCACCTGTTCAGCGGCTAGGCTGAGGCATGGCTCGCCGCGCGCATCCTCGATCGCATCAGGACCCGGATGTTCCGGGCCTCGCGGCCGTGCTCGCCGATCCATCGCGCAACGCGATGCTCGACGTGCTGCTCGATGGGAGGGCGCACGCGATCGGCGTGCTCGCGCAGCGCGCTGCGATCAGCGCGGCGACCGCGTCGAGCCACCTCGGTCGACTGCTCGAGGCGCGCCTCGTCGACGTCGCCACCGTGGGACGCGAGCGGCACGTGCGCCTCGCGGGCCCCGATGTCGCCGAGCTGCTCGAACGTCTCGCCGTGCTCGCCGCACCGGTAGGCTCGTCGCGCGCGGCCGAGCTGCGGTTCGCGCGCACCTGCTATGACCATCTCGCCGGCGCACTCGGCGTGGCGGTCCGCGCCGCGCTCGTGCAACGCGGCTGGTTGCACGCGACCGGAGATTCGTTCGAGCCCGCGCCGGCACTGTTCGCGTGGCTCGCGGAGCAGGGCCACCCGGTGGAGATCGCCGGGCATCGCCGGCCGCTGAGCCGCGCGTGCCTCGACTGGAGCGAGCGCGTGCCGCACGTTGCTGGCCGGATCGGCGCCGCCATCGCGGCGGTCGTCGTCGATGCCGGCTGGGTCTCGCGCGTTCGTGGCACCCGCGCGCTGCGGATCACATCGCGCGGTCGTCCGGCGATGGCGCGTGAGCTCGGTGTCGCGTTTCCCCACCGCGCGTGATCAGGCCAGGAGCCAGGCCATCGTGGCCTCGATCTCCCGGATCGCGGCTTCGAGCGAGTCGCGGACGCGCGCGTCGAACGTGACGGGCTTCTGATCGTAGCTGCACAGCGTGCCGAACATCTGGCCGTCGGCACGCCGCAGCGGCACACCGATGTACGACGCGAGGTCCTCGCGCTGTGGGTGGGTGCTGGCGCGCGGATCGGTGGCGGCATTCTCGATCGCCACGGTGTCGTTGGCGGCGCGCACGAGCACGCAGTACGACGCCGCGAGCGGTAACCCGAGAGGAAACGGATCCACGTCGGGGCTCTCGCGATCGCAGGTCCACACGCTCGAGAGCGTGTCGGCGTCGGTGAACCGGAGTAGCGAGGTGAACCGGCACGGCGAGGCGGCGGCGGCCTCCGCGAGAATCGCGCGCATGTCGCGGTTGGCTCGCTGATCGAGCGCGCGGATCGCGGCGACGAGGTCGATGATCTTCGCGGGCTTGAGCAGGTGCTTCGCGAACCCCGCGCGGAACGCATCGTCGCGCTGCCTCTGGCCCCCGTGGCCGGTGAGCGCGATGCCGGGCAGGGCGGCGAGGCCCGGCTCGTTGCGCAGGCGCCGCAACAGCTCGTTGCCGTGCATGCCGTCGAGCTGGAGGTCCGAGATCAGGACGTCGGGCCTGCCGGCGGAGAGGCTCGCGAGCGCTTCGTCCCCCGATGCGACCTCGGTGATCGCGGCGCCGTGGCGACCCAGACCTGCGGCGAGCAGGAACCGGCTGTCCTCGTCGTCCTCCACGAGGAGGACCCTGCACCCGGCGAGCTGACTCACCGGGCCGTGATAGCACGCGAAGCCGCGCCGCAAATGCGCGTTCGCGCTGCGAGCATTACCGACGACGGCGCCGCCGCATGGCTACCCCAAGCACGAGCATCGAGAGGAGGAAGCTGCCGGTGCTCGCACCACGTGAGGTGGAGCAGCAGCCGCCGTTCGAGTCCGTGCCCATCGGGTCGGGCTCGGTGGTGTCCTCGACCTTGCACGCGGGGCTGCAGCCATCGCCGGCCTTGATGTTGCCGTCGTCACAGTCCTCGACGCCGTCGTAGACGATCCCGTCGCCGCACGACGCCTTGATGCAGTTGTTGCGGCATGCGTCGGTCTCCTCGTGGTTCGCGTCGTCGCAGTCCTCGACCCCGGCCTGGACCACCCCATCGCCGCACGTCGTGGAGACGCATGTGTTGTTGCAGGCGTCGGAGTTGTTCGTGTTGCCATCGTCACAGCCCTCGACGCCGGCCTGGACCACGCCGTCGCCGCAGCGCGCCGACATGCACGAGGCGAGGCAGCCATCGGTGTCGATCGCGTTGCCGTCGTCACACTGCTCCATGCCCGCGCGGGTCACGCCATCGCCGCAGATCGCGATGTGGCAGCTCGCCGTGCACGCATCGGTGTCGACGGTGTTGCTGTCGTCGCACTCCTCGACGCCGGCGCGCACGATGCCGTCGCCGCAGGCCGCGGTGGCGCACGCGTTCGTGCACGCGTCGGTGTTGACGGTGTTGCCGTCGTCGCAGGTCTCCACGCCGGCCTGGATCACGTTGTCGCCGCACGTCGCCGCCACGCAGGTGTGGAGGCACGCGTCGGTGTCGACCTGGTTGCCGTCGTCGCACTGCTCGACGCCTGCGCGGGTGTAGCCGTCGCCGCACGTGGCGGTCTTGCAGGCGGAGGTACACGCGTCGGTGTTCGAGGCATTCGCGTCGTCGCACTGCTCGACGCCCGCGTAGGTGAAGCCGTCGCCGCAGGTCGCGGTGTGGCACGTGGTGGTGCACGCGTCGGTATCGCTGCCGTTGCCGTCGTCGCACTGCTCGGGGCCATTCATCATGCCGTCGCCGCAGCGCGGGCCGAGGCCCGAGCAGTCGGCCTTGCAGTAGCCGTACATACCGTTGTTGACGCCGCTGTCGCAGGTCTCGCCGGGCTCGGTCGCGCCGTTGCCGCACTGCGCGGCGAGCACGAACTCGTAGGCGCCTTGATCGTACTGCGCGCCGCCGATGCCGTTGCCGTCGAGCGGGCGGCTGACGCCTTCGAGGTCGTGGTTCGGGCCGGTGGTGCCGGAGTCGATCGCGACGCTCGTGCCCTGGAGATGGAGGTCGGTGGCGGAGACGTACTGCGGGTTCGCAGAGATCGTGCCGGTGCCCGCCGCGAGGCTCACGTAGTTGGTCGAGTTGTTCCAGACGTCGGAGTACGTCACGGACCACGCGGCGGAGTCGCCGCGGTAGGCGCCGTACGACTGGTTCGTGATGATCGAGTTGACGACGCTGATCGTCGCCGAGTTCGCGGCGGAGGCGCCGGAGTAGATGCCGTAGCTGCCGTTCGCGTTGATCGTGCAGTTCGTCAGGTTGACCGAGTGACCGGCGGTGTTGTGGACGATGTACACGCCGCCGCTGCCACTGTTGCGCGAGACGCCGTTGATCAGCGAGACGTTCGAGCTGTCGGTGATCGCGAACCCATAGGTGCCGGTCGACACGGCGATCAGCCCGTCGCCCGCGGGCGAGCCGGTGCGGAACCAGAAGCCGTAGCTCGAGGAGGACTCGCTGGTGATCCGGCTCAGCGTGTTGCCGGCGCCGTTGGAGCTGTAGGTCAGGCCGTAGACGCCGCTGCGGATGATCACGTTATCGAGCGTCGACGCCGCGGCGGTGGTGTCGAGCTGCACGCCGTACCAGGTGCCGGCGGTCGGCGACGACGATGCGAACGTGATCGGCATGCCGGGCGTGCCATCGGCGACGAGCTTGCCGCGCACGATGAGCTCGCCGCGGCTGGTGTTGAGGTTCGCGGCCATGATGTCCGAGCTGGCGGAGAAGTTGATC
>JBBRED010000452.1:0-6368 GCA_038203335.1 Haliangiales bacterium
CGTCGCCAAAGCCGACGCGCCCGGCGCAGCGATCGGCCGTGCTCGTGCGGACCTCGCGGCGAGCGCGGTCGTCGCTGGAGCGAGCGGCAATAGGCGACGAGGCTCATGGACGTGAACGTGACGCGCGCTGCGAACCACCGCGCGCGGTCTCGGCGCCACTCCACACGAGCAACACGCTGTCGCCGCCGCTCGTGACGAGCACCGCGCCATCGCGACAGGTGGCGACTAGCCGCCACGCACCTCGGCGCCGAGGCGTCCGCGCGATGAGCCGCCATCGGCCGTGCTCGTGCGAACCTCGCGGCGAGCGCGGTCGTCGCTGGAGCGAGCGGTCTGCGGCATCTCCGGCCACGGGGGCCTGGTTGATGCTCTCTGCCCCTTCGCGCCGAGAACGCGTGCCGCGCGCGCGGATCATCGACGAGAACGCGCGCGCGGGTTCGCAGCGCGCGACACGGTTATCGCGCGGAACGGGGCATGAGCATCAACCAGGCTCCCGTGACCTTCGACGCCTACGCCCGCTCCCTCCAGCTCCTCCGGTCCTGCGTACCGGCGCTGAAGGCGCTCAAGTCCCACGATCCCGTCCTCGAGAAGCAGCTCCGCAGCGCCGCACAGAGCGTCGGCCAGAACATCGCCGAGGGAAATCGGCGCGTCGGCAAGGACCGCCGCCACTTCTTCCGCATCGCGCTGGGCAGCGCCGCCGAGGTCACGATGGAGCTCGACCAGGCCGTGGCGCTCGAGTACATCGAGCCCGCCCTGGTCGCCGAGGCGCTCGAGCTCGCGGATCGAGTCCGCGCGATGACCTACCGGCTCTCCACCCGGTAGGCCCGGCCGGGCCGCGCGGGCCCTCGCCGCGCACGTCCACAGGAGGGGGCGCCCCCAGTGACCCGCGCGCAACGCAACCTCGACAGCTTCTTTGCGGAAGCGAGTTGGCGTGAACGAACAGCGAGTCCGACACGGACTCCGCCGCCGAACCCGACAGCGATTCCGAACCCGACGCCGATTCCGAGCCCGACGCCGATTCCGAACCCGACGCCGATTCCGAACCCGCTCACCGATTCCGAATCCGCTCACCGATCCCGAACCCGCTCACCGATCCGGCGCCGGGCGGATGGAAACAGGAGCGTCGGGGTGCAGACCGGGTAGATGGGTGGCGGATCAACCGGGCACATAGGTGGCACCTGTTACCGCAGCGCTGGAGGGCGCATTGCCGTGGAAGACAAGGACACCCGTGGACCTGCGTATCGAACTCATGAAGCGACTCGTGGATGGCGAACGGATCAGCGACCTGTGCGGCGAGTACGGCATCTCGGGGAAGACTGGCGATGGCTGATCCTGAACGCGACAGCCGCCCGTGCCCGTTTGCCGCTCATCTTGAATTCGGCGAAGGTTGACGTCGCCCTTGTCCGACAATGGCGACAATGGGGTCCGACCCCTTTACCGCTTTACGACAATGGGGTCCGACCCCTTTACCGGACACGCGACGCCGGCAGCGGGCGATGACACCACGGCGGTTCGTCGCCCTTCCGCCCGAGCATGTCGCGCCGTCGCGGCTCGCATGGCGCATCGCGCGCGCAGTCGTGGCGGGGGACCACGGTGGTCACACACGAACCTCTCGGTGTCGCTGCGATGGCAATTTCCAGGTCGGACGGTCGCGATGGATCGCGCAAGCGTTCGTCTCGTTCTGTTTCGACCCGCGTGTCGCGCGCGCACGACTACTCGATCACGCGGGGACCCGACCTGGTGCTGATGAAGCTGCAACCGCTCTCCCTGGGCACGGTTCCTGGAGGCGGAGGTCGCCGCTATTCGCCCCACTGCAGGCCGATCCCGAACGTGAGGCCGACGCCCTCGGGCACCACGATCGCGCGCACGAGCAGCTCGAAGCCAAACGATGGCTCGAGGCGCTCTTCGTGCTCGGGGTGCAACGAGAAGCCGCCGCGCAGGCCGACGAGGCCGTGCGGGAGCACGCGCTCGGTGATGGAGCTCGGCGTCAACATCGCGCCTCCGCCGATCTCGGCGCTGATGTCGAACTTCGCGACGCGATCGCTCGAGCGATACGCGGCGAGCTCGCGCAGCAGACCGAGGTTGCCGCGATGGCCGAAGCCGGAGAGCTCGTGGTCGGGTGAGATGTCTGCACCGAGCATCAGCAGCTCGTAGTCGGCGAACATGCGCACGCGGTCCGAGATCAGGATGTCGCCGGTGATCTGCATGACACCAGTCGACGTGACGACGAGGTGATCGATCGGTTGTTTGCCGGCGCCGTAGCGCAGACCGATGCGCGTGTGGATCTTCTCCGCGGGCGGCGGCGGTGGGGGGCGGGCCGGCGGTTCGACGATGAGGATCGGATCCGGATCCCCGACGATCTCGAGGTTGCCGCGTCCGATCGGGTGCGCACTCGCGACGCCGGTCGCGAGCATCACCAGCAGGAGCGCCTTCACCACGAAGCTCCGAACACGCCCATGAACCCGAAGCCAGGCGCGTGATCAGCCTCGGGGCACGTGCCGCGGCAGACGGGCGCGTCCGGATCGGAGAACCCCGGCGCCGCGAACAGCCGGACCATGATGAGGATGGTCTTGGTCTCGTTCATTCTCACCTGCCATCCGGCGCCCCCGCCGATCATGGGCCGCAGGACGCTGTCGCCCGAGAACTGCATGAGCTCGCCGCCGGCGAACAGATCGACTGCGAGCTCGAACGTGACCTCGTCCGCGACGAACGAGCGCGGGATCACGCGGACGCCACCGAGCAGCTGGGTGTCGAACCCGCCGCCTCGGTTCGTCGCGCTGATCACCGAGAGGCCGAGGTCACCGAAGTATGCGAGCCGGCCGCGGCGCCGCGACACCTCGAGCAGCGCTCCGCCGCCGCCGTCGCTCGTGGTGGCGTGCTTGCTGGCGTGGACCACCATCGCCACGCCCACGTCGGCGCGCACCGGGGCCGCGAGCGCGCCGAGGACCGCGAAGACGACGAGCCGCTGCACTCAGGGTGAGACGCACGACCCCGGGCGACGATCTACCCTTGGGTCAAGGCGAAGTATCTCCGCTACCACCCTGAACGTCACCGCTACGGTGCGGCGCGAGGAACCTGCAGCGGCTGACCTTCGGTGCCCTGCGGCGCCTCGCCTGCGTTGAGCGCCGCCTCGGCGTTCTTGCAATCGCCCGTGAGCGTGGTCGTCGCAACACTCGATGCCTGCGAGACCTGGTACCAGACCATGCCGATCCGATTGGGACGCAGCTTGTTGCTGCAGAAGTCGATCGCGGCGCCCGCGCCCTTGCCGGGGGCGTGACCGTAGATCCCGTACTGGATCTGGGCGGGATCGAGCCCGGCAGCGCCCACCGCGTAGTCGACGGACCGGCCGATGGTCTCGAACTTGAAAGGCAGCGTGTCGTAGCACATGGGCCGCGCGATCAAATTCGGGATATCGCGGGCGAGGGAGAACGGCTGCGCTTGGATTCCCGACAAGCACGGAATGCCGTCGACCTTTCCCTCTTCGGTGAACGGCGCGGTGGCGTACGACACGATCCCGTTTCGGGGCGCGAGCTGGTCGCTGACCTCCCGGTACAGGAGCGCGAGGTTCGCCCTGTGAGCGTCCCCGAGCGAGGTGATCTCGAGGTCGAAACCGATGCCGGCGGCGTCGTACTTCTCGACAAAGGCGGCGATGGCGCGGGCATGCTCCCGGATGACGTCGGGACTCGCTGCCCGCAGCCAATCCGTGAACCCCTTGCAATAGGTGTCGCTGGCCGCGGGCTCTTCCCCCGGCTTGGGCTTCGAGTGGCCTTCGTTTCCGATCGTGTAGCCCAGAATGAGCTGCACCTTGTTCGCACGTAGACCCGCGACGAGATTCTTGATGTACGTGTCGCGAACGTCCTCGAGCCGCGGGTCGCCCGACGCGACGCCGCCCGGGCGCAGGCGACCCGTCCAGGCCACATCGGTTCCACCGCCGCCGTCCGTCCAGTTGCTCTCCTTCGCGCAGATCGTGTCGACCATCGAGACATCGTCGATCCGCGCGGCCGCGAGCAGAGCGAGCTGCTTGCTGTCGACGTTGAAGGAGTGTGGATCGTTCATGAACGGCGCGCCGAAGCACCAGACCGACATCCGCACGCGCGTCGAGATCTGGACCTCCAGGGTCGTTCCGGGCTCTACGTTCGGCTCGGTCAAGACCGTCTTGCCGGCCTTATCCCAGATGCGGTAGTCGACGGGGAGGCGGTGTGGCTTCCGCACGTGGAGACGCGCGAGCTTCGCCGGTGGCTGCTCGATGAACGGGAACGCCTTGCCGTTCACGTCGAAGCGGAGCTCCTCGTCTCCCGCGCCGGACTGCAGGGTACCTTCCACGCGTTGCCACGGGCCTGCGTGCAACTGATTCGCCGCGCCTTCTTTCACGGCCTCGGTAAGGTTTGCCGGCAGTTCGCCGACGACGTGAATGATCGCCATCTCCTTGTCGAGCTGGAGATTCACGGGCGGGTTCCCGCTCGTCGATGGATTGAACGGCGTACCGACGCCGCCCTCATCGCCGGCGAAGCTCTTCTTCGCGACCACTGCCTGATCGCTGTCCTGCGCGACACCACCGGAGACCACCTGCACGGTGCGCACCTCCGTAGAAAAGCCCTTCTTCTCGCCTCGCACCTGGTACTGGCCGGCGAGGAGGTTCTGGAAGAACGCCTGGCCTTGCGAATTCGTGGGCAGGTCGCGCTCGTCGCCGGCTTCGCGCGTCAGGCGCACGAGCGCGTTTTCGAGCGGTTGCGCGTCGTCGTCGTGGCACTGCACGAGGAGCTCGCAGAGGTCGTGATCGAAGTCCACGATCTCCTCCGCACGCTGTTTCCATTCTGGATACGCGCAGCCGCCGCCCGGGCACGTGCCGGGATTCGGCGGCTCCGGCGAGCCATCGAACAGGAAGATCTCGACGCGGCGGTTCGCCGGCTCGTCGGTCCCGTCGGGCGTGGGCACCTCGGGATGGTTCTCGCCGCAGCCGAGCGCCTCGAGGGATGCGGTCGCCGGCAGCGTGGTCTCGTCGAGCTGCATGTAGTCGGTGCAGAGCGAGCGCCGCGTGTCCAGACCTGGCTGCCCATCGACGGCGAGACCGCGCGCGGTCTGGTAGCGCGTCACCGCATCACGAGTTGGTTCGTCGAGCTGGCCGTGCACCGGCCCGGCGTAGAACGGCTGACCGGCGTCGTCCTTGATGGCCGTCAGCATGTGCTGGTCTTCGCGCGTACCCCAGGTCTTCGAGTGCGGCGAACCCTGGTAGCACGCGAGCCACGGATCTACTTCGTCCTTCAGAAAGTGCCCGACCGATGCAGCACGCTCGTTGGAGAGCGCGAGGTTGTAGGCCGCATCGCCGACGGTATCGGTGTGACCGGTGACGACGAGCTTCGCGTTCGGATGGTTCTGGTAGTACTCGACGAGGCCGCGGATGCCGTGCATCGCGATCGGCAACAGGAACGTCTTGTCGGTCTCGAACAACAGGCCGGTGAGCCGCACGCGGAAGATGCGCAGCGCCAGCTGCACCGTCTGCGACTTGCCGATCGAGACCGTGATGCCGCCGGACTCGTACTTCGTCGTCACGCCTGCTTGTCCTTGCTGGGAAACCGCAGCTTGCAGTCGCCGCGTTGCGCGAGCCCGGTGAGCTTGATGACACCGTTGACATCGGCGGTGCCGCTCTGCAGCGAGCCATCCGGCATCGTCAGCTCGTAGCGAATTCCGTCGACGGTCTCGCCGGCCGCGCTGATCACGTGCACCTCGATCTCGTCGGGCTCGATCGGTTGGTCGGGCGTATCGCTCGCGGGTGACGCTTCGGTTCCGCCTCCCGACGTGCCCGGCGAACCTCCGCCTCCACCGTTGCCGCTCGCGACGGAGCCGCTGCTGCCAGGCGCGCTCCCGCTGCCGCCTTTGCCACCCGCGTCGCCGCCGCCCTTTCCGCCCGCGTTACCGCCGGACTTGCCGCCGCCACCGCCGCCGCCGCCGCCGGTGGAGTCCTCGACCATCACGTTCGGCGAGCCTTCGACCAGCTTGCCCATGCCGCCGCAGTGCCTCTGCGCATCGTTCATCCGATGCGCGGCCTTGTTGTTGATGAACACCGTCTGCGCGCCCTTCGTGGCGGTCCAGGTGTTCGTGTTGCAGCACGCGGCATGGATGCCGAAGTCGTCCACTCGCAGGGACGGCAAGCTGTTCGTCAGCACGTCGTTGGATCCGATGATCGCCGGCCCGATTGCCGGATGGGGGCACGCCGGGCAGCCATGCGCACACGTCTGCACGTTGCCCTTGTCGCCAACACGCCCCTGCGCCGACATCGTCGGGGTGGTAGATGCCGCACCACGCTTTCTGTTCCCAGGTCTTTGTCGCGAACTCGTACTGCCTCGACGTTGTTGGATTTTTTCGACGAGCGC
>JBBRED010000453.1:0-6283 GCA_038203335.1 Haliangiales bacterium
GCGCGCGGCCCCCGGATCCTTGCCGGCGCGCTCGATCAGCACCGGCTCCCAGCGGGCCGCGGCTCCACCGCGCTCGAGCGCGGCGGCGGCGGAGGCCGCACCGCGGCGCAGCTCCGTGGACGAGGCGTTCGGGCGCAGCTCGCGATCGATCTCCACGGCGAAGCTCGATTCGACGTGCGCCAGGAGACCGCGCGCGATGCACGCGAACCGCCACACGAGCTGTTCGCGATCACCGAGCAGGCGCTGCAGCGCGCCGCGGATGCCGGGCCGTGCGAGCACCGCGACGCCACCACGATCGCCCGCATCGTGGCGCCGCACCGCCTCGCGCGCACCGTGCGCGAGGATGCGCGCGGCGAGCCGGCGGCCGGGCAGGGCGCCCATCGCGGGGACCTCGATCCACGAGTGCGCGAGCACCGGCTGGGCGAGCAGGCCGAGCGCGAGCTCGCCGATCGAGCCCGGTGCCGTGAGCGGCGCGGTGAGCACCACCTCGGTGCGTGCCCGGAGGCCGTCGCTCGCGAGCAGTTTCGGCGACGACCGCGCGAGCGCGATCACGAGCCGCACGAACGTCTCACGGTCGGCGGAGCGGAGCCGGGTCAGAACGCGACGGCCGAGCTCGCGGCGCTCTCCGCCCGGAGGCAGCGCCTGGGCGAGCTCGAAGATCGCGATCGCACCGGCGGCGGGTGACAGCCACTCGAGCTCCGCGAGCATGCCGTCGCCGAGCGCCGCGCGCACTGCGAGCAGGAGCTGTTCGGGATCGAGGCCCTCGAGTGGTGCCGGCTCGCGCTCGGCGATCTGCGCGAGCATCGCGAGGCCCTGGCGCGCGGTGCGCTTTCTGACCTCCGCATCCTCGATCGTGTGAAGCGTCGCGAACGCGGCGAGGTACGTGCGGCTCGAGGCGTTGCGCGGCGCATCCGTGAAGCCGCCTTGACCTGATCGAACCCTCGCCACGGCGCGATGGTACAGCGTCAGGCGGGGGTCAAGTCGGCGATGGTCAACGTCTCGCGGTAGAACTCATCACCGGTCGCACCGAGGCCCACGATCTCGATCCGGTCGGCGTGGATGTCGAGGATCGCAGCGTTGTAGTCCTGGTGTCGGAACAGTACGCCGGGGCCGATCGGCCCGACCTCGCCGATGCCGCGGCGCAACGGACCCATCATGATCTCTCGTACGCCGTGGGCGTGGCGATGCGCGGCGAAGTAGTGCTGGTCGGCCGTGAGGAACAACACGCCGGGGATCCCGACGAGCGCATCGAGGAGCAGGCCGCGCTCGTGCGTGAACGCCACCCACGAGTCATTGCCGTGACCGAAATCGAGCGGGACACTCGTGAACACCAGCTTGAACGTGGCGGTGCTCGCGCGGAGGCCATCGATCAGCCACGCGCGCTGCGCGGCCCCGAGCATCACCTTGTCGGGACCATCGACCGCGGCGTTCTCGCTGCGGAACCGCCGGCAATCGATCAGGAAGCCCTCGACGTTCGCGCCCCAGCGCCAGCTCCGGTAGCGGATGTCGCCCACCGGATCGCGGATCGGGAACATCTCGTCCCACACCTGCATCGCCGCGGCGTAGCGCTCCGGCTCGCCCGCGACGAACACCGGATTCCAGTCGTTGTGGAACTCGTGATCGTCGTAGATCGCGCGGATTCCCACGCCTTCGATCAACCGGCGGCCGGTCGGCGCGGTGCGCAGCGCCGCGTGGCGCGCGCGGTACTCGGAGACCGTGATCGCGACCGGGCCGTTATCGGTGTACGGGAAATCGCCGAGCGACACGAACACCTCGGGCGCGGTGTCGAGGATGTGCTCGACCAGGTCGCTCTCGAACAGCGGACTCGGATCGTAGTCGCCGGAGACCGCGATCCGGACCGCGCGCGGGTCATCGTCGCGCGGCGACGTACGGACGAGGTTCGGGCCGAGCGGGCCGACCGCGGAGAGCGTGGTGACCTCGTAGGCCGTATCCGGATCGAGCCCCCCGACGTCGATCGAGCCGAGACCGTCCCGCAGGCGCACGTCGAGCATGTCGATCACAACGTCGTCCCGGCGGATCACCACCGTCGCGTGGTCGCCGTGCGCGGACCACACCGCGACCAGGAAGCCCTCGGCCCACGGCTCGAGGACGACCACACCGCCGTCCTCACGCGGATCGAGGTTGTCACCGCACGCCTCGAGCGGACCGAGCGCGAGCCCAGCGGCGCCCGCGCCGATGAACCGTACCCAGTCTCGGCGATTCATTGATCAGAGCGTATCGCAGGGCGCGCTCGGCACGCGACATGCTTCCTGTCGCGACATGAGCCTCAAATCAACGCTGTTCTGGGCCGCTCTCGGCGGTGGGCTGATCGCGCTACTCGCGAAGCAGGGGCGTCGCCGCACGGTCGCGCACCCGGTCGAGACGCTTCCGCCGGATCCCGAGATCGAGGCCGCGCTCGATCGCGAGTCGCTCGATGTCGACTCGATCGGCTTCGAGCCGCTCGAGATCCCCGAGGTCCGCACGGCGGGCCGCGTGCACCCCGACGAGGACGTCGCGATGGAGGACGGCCAGAACTGGCTCGAGGCGCTCGAGACCGACTCGATCGAGGACGACCCGTCGCCCGACAAGCCGCTCGACATCAGCGACGATGGTGACATCGATCATTCGACTCTCGACCTGAGCGGTCGCGACGATGTGCCGGTCGCCGATCGCGGCGCGGGCGGTCCGGGCGGGATCTGAAGTACGCTCCGCGCGTGACATCGCAGAAGCTCGACCTCGCCGGTTTGACCACGCGCATCGTCGGCCCGACAGACGCGAAGACCACCGTTGTCCTGCTGCACGGCTTCGGCGCGCCGGGCGATGACCTGGTCGCCCTCGCGCAGTTTCTCGGGGCGCGCGCACCGCAGACGCGGTTCGTCTTCCCCGAGGCACCGCTGGAGCTGGGCGGCCTGTACGGCGATTCGCGCGCGTGGTGGCTGCTCGATCTCGCGCGCCTCGAGGCCGACCTGCGGAGCGGCAAGCCGAGCGATCGTTCGACGGAGATGCCTGAAGGCCTGCCCGCCGCGCGCGATCACGTCACCCGGTTGCTCGATCAGCTGCAGGCACGGTTCTCGATCGCGAACGAAGATCTCGTGCTCGGCGGGTTCTCGCAGGGCGCCATGCTGTCGCTGGATGTCGCGCTGCACCGCGCCGCGCCGCCCTCGGCGCTCGTCCTGATGTCGGGCACGCTGATCGCGGAGACCGCGTGGGCGCCGCGGATGGCGAACCTCAAGGGAACGCCGATCGTGATGTCCCACGGTCGCAACGATGCGCTGCTGCCCTACGCGGTCGCCGAGGTGCTGCGCGACAAGCTGATCGCCGCGGGCGCGGTCGTGGACTGGCAGCCGTTTGTCGGTGGCCACGAGATCCCGGCCGCCGTGCTCGCGGCCGTCGGCGAGCTGCTGCGCGCGCGCGGTTAAGCGCGGACGATCGCGGCGACGTGCATCGCGCGACGGATCGCGAAGCCGAGCGAGCGATAGAGCTCGATCGCGGCGGTGTTCGCCGCGTACGCGTGGAGGTAGGGCGTCTCGCCGCGCTCGGCGATCCGCGCGCTCATCCACGCCGACAGCACGCGCGCCAGGCCGCGACCGCGCGCGGCGGGGTGCGTGCACACGCCGCTGACCTCGGTGTAGCCCGCGAGCTTCGTCCGCTCGCCCGCCATCGCGACGAGTACGCCGTCGTCCTTGATGCCCCAGAACTCGCCGAGGGTATGCGTCTTCGCCGCGAACGGGCCGGGCTTGGTCAGCGTGGCCAGCGCGAGCATCGCCGGAGCGTCGGCATCGGTGAGTCGCTCGATGCGTGCGTCGAGCAGGGCGGGGACGATCCGCTCGGCGACCATCTGCACGCCCTCCGCGGTGATCGTGGCGATCGTGCCGGGCGGGATCGCGATCGGATCCGCCTGGAGGAGCAGCAGTGGACCGGTCTCGGGCACGAGCGCCGCGAGTGCGCGCAGGCTGTCGTCGCTGTCATCGCGCACGCCGGCGAGCGTTCCGATCTCGGGCGGGAATCGGCGGGCTTGGTCGTCGCCGATCGCGAGCGCCGCCTGCCGGGTGGAGAGCGCGGTCCACACCGGCCTGAGGAGAACGTCGGTCGTCATCAGGGAGCGACGCGCGTGATCGTGTAGCCATCCTTCTTCAGCAGCTCGAGCACGTTCTTCGGACCGACGAGATGCATCGCACCGACGGCGATGAAGCCACCGCCCGCGGCGTGCATCTTCTCGATGCCCGGGATCCACGCGGCGTTGCGGCTGTACAGCATGTCCTGCATCGACTCGTCGAACTCCTTCGCGGTGTAGCCGTGTTTGAGCGCGTCGATCTTCTCGTCGTCCGAGAGCTTGATCATCTTGGCCTCGTCACCCGCGAGGTACGCGGCGAGCATGTCCTTGGTGTGCTGCTCGCTGCCGGCGATGTCATCGAGCATCGCCTTCAGCGCCTTGATGTCCATCCACTTCTCGAGGATCGCGGCCACCGAGGCTGCCTCCTCGAGGAACACGATCGTCTTGTTTCCGCGCTGCGCCCGCGCGAGCAGCAGCGTATCCATCTGCGTGGTCTGCGGCAGGCCGCGCATCGACATCATGGTCGCTGCGACCATCGGCTTCATCGCCTCGACCTGCTTCGCGACGGCCGGCGTCACGATGTCCTCGAGCTTCTTCCAGTACGCGTCGCCGAGGTCTCGCTTCAGCGAGCAGTTGTTGCACTCGAGGATCTTCATGAGCGCCGGATCGCCCAGGTCGGTCTCCATCGCGAACGACTTCGCCGCATCGAGCTTGTCCCAGACGATCGCGGGCAGCCGCGCCTCGGCGTCGACACCGACGTGGATGGTGCCGATCGCGTAGGTCGTTATTCCAGCTTTCTCGATCGACCAGAACAGCGGGTGCGGCAGCGGATCCTTCGCGGTGGGCGCCTTCGTCCACGGGTCGGCAGCGGCGGCGGATCCCGTCGGCGGCGGCGGTGCCGGCGTTACCGGTGCGGTCTTGCCAGGAGTTACCGGCGTGGCGTTGGTCTGGTCGGATGTAGGCGCCGAGTTCCTACACGCGACGACACCGAGGATTCCGACGACCGTGACGAACAGGGCGCGCTTCATCTGCGTTGCTTTAGCACGGGCCTGGAGGGACGATAGGAACGTGAGGTGTGGAGGTGCGCTGGCGGTCGTTCTCGCGCTGACCTCGGTCGCGCAGGCAGACGACTTCGCGTTGTACGAGCGCCTGTGGCCGAACGTGCCGAGCTCGCGCCAGGCCACGCTCGGCCAGCAGCTCACCGATACGCTGACCGACCTCGGCAACCAGCTCGGCTATCACCTCGACCAGCTCTCGGCCGACACGCTCGTGATGCAGTTCGATGCGCGCCAGCGCAAGGCGCACGTGAAGTTCGGCGTGTTCGAGTCCGAGTACGCCACGTTCAGCGTCGACACGATCATCCACTTCACGGATGGTCTCGCGTCGATCGATGCGCGGCTGTGCGTGGGCGTCGGTGACCACGTCATGCACGTCAACCTCCCCGAGGTCGAGATGCTGCCGACCGAGTATCACGGTGAGCGCGGCGTTCAGCTGCGGCTCCCGCTCTACCGCCGCTATTTCTAGCTCCGGCTAGACCGAAACGACAACAACCGCCGCGATCGCGCGCGGCGGTTGCTCACGTCACGAGGGGTTGGCTAGCGCCAGCCACCCTCGATCCAGACCCACGCGTTGCCCTGCGCTTCCCAGCGACCTTCGGTCCACGACCTCGCCGCCCGCTCGCGCTCCCAGTGACCGGGGATCCACTGGTACTCGTTGTTGCTCCAGCCCCAGTGACCACGCGCCCAGATGAAGCCGGCCTTCGGCTGGATCTGCTCGTCGCGCGGCGGCGGCGGTGCGGGCTGCGACGGACGCGGCGGCGGCGGAGGCTGCGATGCCCCCGTGCCCCAGCTGCCCTCGATCCACACCCAGCGTCCGCCCTGGTTCTCCCAGCGGCCATCGTTCCAGCGCGCGTTCGCGCGCTCGCGCTCCCAGTGACCGGCAACCCACGCCCACTGGCCGTTCTGCCAATCCCATCGGCCACGCACGTAGAAGAAGTTGGAGCGCGGTGCGCCCATATCCTCGTTGCGCGGAGCCGGCGGCGGGCCCGACGGATACTGCGCAACCGGCGGCGGCTGCGGCGCACCGGCGCCCCACGAGCCATCGACCCAGACCCAGCGTCCACCCTGGTTCTCCCAGCGGCCATCGTTCCATCGCGCGTTCGCGCGCTCGCGCTCCCAGTGACCGGCGACCCAGTCCCAGTTGCCGTTCTTCCAGTCCCAGCGACCGCGG
>JBBRED010000454.1:0-6271 GCA_038203335.1 Haliangiales bacterium
CTTGCGCTCGTCGGCGGCGGCCTTGAACGACGCGACCATCGACGCGGGAAGGCCGGCGAGGTCGGCCTTCGTGGCGAGCACGGTCCAGGTGTCCTCGTCGGCGAGCACCTTGTTGCCGAAGTCGGTGAACAGGACCGCGAGCTCCTGGTTGATCCGTCCCATCTCGGTCTTCTGCGCCGGCGTCAGCTTCGCGCCCGCGCGCACGAACGCATCGAACGTCAGCTCGACGAGCCGCTTCTGCTCGGGGCCCAGGGGGGCGCTCTCGCGGTTCGCGTAGACGGTTGCGACCCGGCCGAACAGCTTCGTGTCGAACGTGATCGCATCGTCGGCAGCGGCGAACTTCGGCGACCACTCGCGATCCACGGCCTGCACGTCGGGCAGGTTGAGGCTCGAGGTCTTCACGCCGAACATCGTCTGCGCGCGGTCCAGGTGACGGCCCGCGTCTTCGAGCGGGACGATGGTGTTGACGAACGTGGGGGCTTCGGGGTTCGCGGTGATCACCGCGACCTCGGCAGCCTTCAGCGCGAGACCGGCCGTGAACGCGGGCGCGAACTTCTCGGTCTGCGCCTTGTCCCACGGCGGGACGCCACCGTAGGGCCCGGTCCAAGGCGCGAGCAGAGGATCGGCCTCGGCGATGGCGCGCAGCTTCGCGACGTTCGCCTGCGCCGCCTCGTAGGCGACGACCGCCGGATCCGGTCCAGTCAGGGGCGGCTGCTGGACCTGGTACGCGTGCGGCGCGTGGTCAGCGGCCGGTGCAGACTTGCAGGCGGCGAGGCAGAGGACGATCGAGGCGAGGCGCTTCACGCGCGCACTCTACTCGATCGACCGTGCGCCTAGATGAGAATCCCGGGAGCCGGGAACTTCGCGCACAGCTCGCTGATCTCGCCTGCGATCTGCTCGTGCAAGGTCGCGTTCGACGGCGCGTTCGCGACCTGATCCATCCAGCCCGCGATCAACTTCATCTCGGGCTCGCGCATGCCGCGGCTCGTGACGCTCGCCGTGCCGAGCCGCACGCCCGACGGATCGAACGGCTTCCGCGGGTCGAACGGGATCGAGTTGTAGTTGAGCTCCATGCCGGCGACGTCGAGAGCCTTCGCGGCGATCTTGCCCGACACGTTCTTCGGCGTCATGTCGGCGAGGATCAGGTGGTTGTCACTGCCGCCGGTGATCACCCCCCAGCCGGCCTCGACGAGCGCCGCCGCGAGTGCGCGCGAGTTCGCGATGATCTGGTGGGCGTACTTCGTGAACTCCGCGGTCTGCGCCTCCTTGAGCGCGATCGCGATGCCCGCGGTGGTGTGGTTGTGCGGGCCGCCCTGCAGGCCCGGGAACACCGCACGATCGATCGCCTTCTGGTGCACGGCCTTGCACATAAGCATGCCGCCGCGCGGACCGCGCAGCGTCTTGTGGGTGGTGGTGGACACCACGTCGGCGACCGGTACGGGCGACGGATGCGCGCCCGCGGCGACGAGCCCGGAGATGTGCGCGATGTCGGCGACGAACACCGCCCCGACCTCCTTCGCGATCTCGCCGAACGCGGCGAAGTCGATGGTGCGCGGGATCGCCGTGCCTCCGGCGAACAACAACTTCGGCTTCTCCTTGCGCGCGAGCTCGCGGACCTCGTCGAGATCGATGCGGTGTGTATCCTTGCGCACGCCGTACTGCACGGCGCGGAAGTAGCTGCCTGTGATGGAGACGCTCCATCCGTGCGTCAGGTGGCCGCCGGCGGGCAGGCTCATGCCCATCACGGTGTCGCCGGGCTTGAGGAACGCGAAGTACACGGCGAGGTTCGCGGGCGAGCCCGGGTACGGCTGGACGTTCGCGTGCTCCGCGCCGAACAGCGCCTTCGCGCGATCGATGCAGATCTGCTCGATCTGGTCGATGTACTGCTGACCCTCGTAGTACCGCTTGCCGGGGTAGCCCTCGCTGTACTTGTTCGTGAGGATCGAGCCGGTCGCGGCGAGCACGGCGCCGGAGACGTAGTTCTCGGATGCGATCAGCCGGATCTTGTCGCGCTGGCGGCGCTCTTCGGCGGCGATCAGCTCCGCGATCTCGGGGTCCACGGCGGCGAGGGTGGCTTGCAGCGCGGGGTGCATGGTCGGCGTTATACCGCACCGCCGGTTCGCGGTATCACTCGAGCTGTGACCGCCCTCGAGTATGTCGACCACCGGAGTGACCCCGCCGCCTGGGCCAAGGATCTCGGGATCTCACGCGAGGCGGTGGAGCTGTACCTGGCCAGCGATGTCATCGACCTCCACCTCGATACGTTCATCTGGAACCGGATCTTCGGGTACGACCTGACGCGCCGTCACGGCGGTGGTCTGTTCGGCCACCGGTTCTACAGCCAGGTGGATCTGCCGCGGATCCGCGAGGCGCGGATCACGGGTGGCATCTGGGTGATCACCACGAACCCGCTGCGCGAGATGAAGGATCGCCCGCGCGTGTTCGTGGAGAACCTCGAGCGCCTCACCGAGATCCTCCGCTCGGTGCCCGACGAGGTCGCCCTCGTGCGCACGGCCGCCGAGTACACGGCGGCCGCGGCCACCGGAAAACACGCCGCGTTCATCGGGATCCAGGGCGGCAACGCGCTCGATGCCCCCGGCGCGCTCGAGGTGCTCGACGATCGCATCGTCCGCATCACGCTCGTGCACCTCTCGAAGTCCTCGCTCGGCCAGACCAGCTCGCCGCTCGGCGGCAAGGAGGACACCGGCCTCACCGATGCCGGCCGCGCGTACGTCGAGGCGCTCGATGCGAAGAAGATCTTCGTCGACCTCGCGCACATCAGCCGCAAGGGCTTCTTCGATGCGGTCGCCGTGCACGATCCGTCGCTGCCGCTGATCGTCACGCACACCGGCGTCTCGGGCGTGCATGACCACTGGCGAAACCTCGACGACGAGCAGCTGAAGGCGATCGCCGACACCGGCGGCACCGTCGGCGTGATGTACGAATCGAGCTTCCTCGGCCCGTCGCGCTGGAAGGGCCGGGTGGCGATGGTCGCCGATCACGTGATGCACATCGTCAACACCGTCGGCGAGGATCACGCCTCGCTCGGCAGCGACTGGGATGGCGCGATCATGCCGCCGCGCGATCTGGTGACCCCGCTCGAGCTGCCGCGCGTGGTCCAGCACCTGCTCGATCGCGGCCTGTCCCCCGACGCGATCCAGAAGGTGCTCGCGAAGAACTTTCTGCGCTCGCTACGCGACCTGCGCGGTTGATCGTTGCGCTAGACGATGCCGGCGCGGGTCAGCGCCTGCGTGACCCGCTCGGCGAGCGCGCGCCCCATCGGTGTGGCGAGCAGCGGCAGCATCGGAACGATCATGTCGAGCGCGTCATCCACCAGGCCGTGCGTGCGCTGCTCGCCGGGGCTGTCGTCGTTGACGTAGACCAGCATCAGCGCCATCTGCAGCAACCACAGCGCGCGGGTCGCGAGCGGCATGACCTCGGCGGGGACGCTGGCGCTGGCGAGCACTCGCTCGAGCACGCTCATCGCGCGGTCGCGCACTGCGCTGGTCTGCGTCGAGAACGCTCCGACCGGATCGGTCGGATCGACGAGGCGTTGCACGATCGCGGCGAGCATCTTGCGCTGCGGCCGGATGGTCTCGAGCTTGCCGTGGAAGATCGTGCCGAGCTGGTCGCGGAGCGTACCGGTCGCGCTCGCCGCCACGGCTTCGAGATCCGCCTGGTTGTCCTCGTAGTACGCGAACACCAGCGCTTCCTTCGACGGGAAGTAGTAGTACGCCGCACCGAGGGACATGCCCGCCGCCTTCGCGATGTCCCGCATGGTCGTCGCCTCGACACCCTTCTTCTGGAACAGCTTGAGCGCGCGCTCGAGCAACCGCTTGCGGGTCGCGTCGCGCTTCTTGGGCGGGGCTTTGGCGGGCATCAGGCAGCCATCAGGCAGGATGTTCGGCGCCGCGGCGAACGCGGTGGAACACGTACAGATTCGCCAGGTGAGCGACTCCTAGCAAGAGCAAGAGCATGCCGAGTCGTGTGGTCAAGAGGGCGATCGCATCGCTCGGCGTCCTGACCTGCGCCTCGACCTCGTTCGCGCGGAGCAGCAGCAGGGACCAGCCGAGATTGACCAGGTAGAACCCGATCACGAGGAGCTGGTTGATCGCGGTGGCCAGCGTCGGCTTGTTCGGGAACACGTCGTGGAGGAACACCTCGCCGTGGCGGGACAGCGCGCGGGCGAGCCAGACGGTGAGGGTGATCGCGATCGCGGCGTAGGGCAGGTAGACGAGGAACAGAGGGCTGGTCATGAGCGGGTCCTTTCAACAAGAGGTCAGACAGCGATGGCGATGGGCAGCTCGGCCTCGTCGCGCGGGGCGGTGATCGGGGCGCGCGCGGCCTCGATGAGCCACCACAGCGCGCCGCAGAACAGGACGAACCCGGTCGGGACGGCGATGACGTACACCGCGCCGAGCCAGACCAGCGGCACGCCCGCGAGACCCAACGCGATGCTCTCGATCATCATCACGATCGCGAGGCGCGGCTCGCTGCCGATGGTGCCGGCGGCGAAGAGCATGCTCACGAACACGGAGAGCATGATGAGTCCGGCGGCCGGCACCATCGCCGTCACCAAGAGGCCCCAGGCAAGGCCGAGGTAGCCCACGACCCGCGTCGCGGTCAGGGCCGCGCCGATCGCGGTGACGTCGCGCTTGTGGGCGGCGTGCAGCTGGAACGGTAGCGCGACCGCGATCGGGCAGATCGCCAACGCGTAGAGCGGGTAGGGGCCGAGGAACAGCACGGCGATCGCGACCAGCAGGGCAGGGATGGTGAGGAGGCGATGCCAACGCGGTATGTTGAACATGTTCAAAAAATAGATCCTGCGCCCCCGGTCGTCAATGAAAGAAATGAACACGTTCAAAATCATGCTCAGGGCGCCTTACGTTTCGCAGGCTTGGCTGCCCGATCTCGTGCGCTGCGCGGTATAACCGCCGGGATGTTCACGCCGTCGCGCGACGACTTCATCGCGGCAGCCGGGAAGGGCAACCTGATCCCCGTCTATCGCGAGTTGCTCGCGGATGGCGATACGCCGGTGTCCGCCTACGCCGCGCTGGGCGGCGGCGATCACTCGTTCCTGCTCGAGAGCGTCGTTGGCGGCGCGACGTGGGCGGCGTACTCGTTCGTCGGCGTCGCGCCGCGCGCGGTGGTGCGCTGGTCGGCGGGGACCGCGAGCGTCACCTGGTACGACGTCGATGCCGGCGGCCCGCCGCGCACGGCCGAGTGGCCCACGCCGGATCCCACCGCCGCGCTGGCGGAGGTGCTCGGCGAGCTGGTCCCCGTCGAGATCCCGGGGCTGCCTCGGTTCTGGGGCGGCGCGGTCGGCTGGATCGCGTACGACTGCGTGCGCGCGTTCGAGGAGCTACCCGCACGCGCGCGACCCGGCCTCGACCTGCCGCCGCTGTGCATGGTCGTCACCGACACGCTGCTGATCTTCGACAACCTCCGCCAGACGCTGAAGGTCGTCGCCACGCCGTACGTCGCGCGGCCCGAGAAGGCGGAGGCCGCGTACGAGCGCGCGTGCGCTCGCATCGACGCGATCGTCGCCACGCTGCGCCAGCCGCGCCGCGCACTGCCCGCGCTGACGCCGCCGCACATCGGAGAGGCGCCGCACACCGCCATTCCCTCGTCGTCATTCACGCAGGAGGGCTACTGCACCGCGGTCGATCGCGTGAAGGAGTACATCCTCGCCGGCGATGCCTTCCAGGTCGTGCTCTCGCAGCGGTTCTCGGAGCCCGCCGCCGGTGCGCGCCCGCTCGATGTCTATCGCGCGTTGCGGGTGATCAACCCGTCACCGTACATGTTCCACCTCGAGGTCCCCGAAGCGCGCGTCACCGGTGCCTCGCCGGAGACGCTCGTCCGGCTCAGCGAGGGCCGCGTCGAGGTCCGGCCGATCGCCGGTACGCGCCCGCGCGGGCGCGGCGCCACCGAGGACGATCGCCTCGCCGCCGAGCTGCGCGCAGATCCGAAGGAGCTCGCCGAGCACCTGATGCTGATCGATCTGGGCCGGAACGACGTCGGCCGCGTCGCCGAGGTCGGCAGCGTGCAGGTCGCCGAACAGATGGTGATCGAACGCTACTCGCACGTCATGCACCTGACCTCGCACGTCGTCGGCACGCTCGCGCCCGGCAAGACCTGGCTCGATGTGCTGCGCGCCGCGTTCCCCGCCGGCACGCTCTCGGGGGCGCCGAAGATCCGCGCGATGGAGATCATCGACGAGCTCGAGCCGCACCAGCGCGGCATCTACGGCGGCGCCGTGGGCTACGTCAGC
>JBBRED010000455.1:0-6230 GCA_038203335.1 Haliangiales bacterium
CGCGACCGGAAGGGCACTCCACGAGAGCCATCGGCGGGAGCCGTCCTTGTGCAGAAATCGGTTCTCGAACGCGCGAATGGGCAGACCCTCGATCACGGTCTGCAGGAAGGTCGTCGTGGCCGCGTGATCCTCGGGATCGACGAAGTCGAGCCACGGATGCCCGATCAGCTCCGCGGCGCTCCATCCCAGGCACGCGGTCCACGCCGAGTTGACCTGCAGCAAGTGGCCGTCGAAGCTGCCCACAGCCATCAGGTCCAGTGCGAGGTCGAACCGCTCGCGTTGGGGCTCCGCGGCGCGATCGACGTCGGCCTCGGGCACACCGTGATCGGTCATCGGAGCTCACGAATCAGGCACGTCGTTCCACACGCATCGCGTTTCGAAACACTTCCCGCTGCGCCGCGCGCCTCATCCAGGAACATCGTCACGACCACCTTCACAAAGGTCGATGGTGTCACGTTTGCAGATAGCGCTCAAATGCGTCGCAGCCACGCTTCCCGGCACCCGGCTCGCTACGCCAGCGCGGACGCTACTTGGTCGCTGGAAACGGATCGGTGACGACGAGCAACGAGCCGTGTCCCGGATCGCAGACGTAGGCATGGCCACCGTCATCGACGGCAACGCAGTGAGAATCGGCGGCGACTGCGACGCTGCCGAGCACGGTGAGCTTGCCGGTCGCTGCGACTCCGATGATCGTCAGCGTCGCGCTGTCGCCGGCCGGCACGTAGAGGTGTGCGAGCTTGGGGGCGTACGCGATGATGTCGACGCCTGTTCCCGTGTCGGCGGTACCGAGCAGCTTGCCATCGTGCGCGACGTCGAGCGCGGTCGCCTTGCCTTCGTCACAGCCGACGAACAGAACGCCGCGTTTCTCATCGAGCGCGATGCCGCGCGAAGCCTTGCAGCCGTTCTTCCAACGCGCCACCTCCGTGTGCTTCGCGAGGTCGATGACGACCGTCGCGTCGTCCCAGGTATGGGTGTAGGCACGTCCTCGCGTGGCGTCGATGACGAGTGACTCGGGGCCACCCGGCACCTCGATCGTACCCTTGCGAGCCAGCTTGGACTTGTCGATCCCGAAGATCTCGATCTGCTTCTTGCCGGGCTCGGTGACCCAGACCTCCTTCGTCGGCTCGACCCATCGCACGTAGTCGGGACCGCCGGCGAGCTTGGTCGTGCTCGTGACCTTGTTCGCCTTCGGATCGATCACGGCGACCTCGGTGCGCCCGCGATCCGTGGCGAACAGAAGGCCGGCTCCGCCATCGACGGAGGTCGTCCCTTCGCCGTGACCGCCGCCGAACTTCGCGTCCGACGAGAAGCCACCGACCGAGGTGATGGCCTGGGTCTTCGGATCGATCAGGTCGAGCTTGCCGGTGCGACCTGCCGGCGCGAGCACCCGATGAAGCTCGGGCGAGAACCGGAGGTCGTCGAACCCGATGCCACCATCGCCATCCGGCAGTGCGAGCTTCGTGGGCTTCGCGATGTCGGACTTCACGACATCAGGCTTCGCGAGTGCGGTGGTCGCGATCAGCACGAGCGAAGCGGCCCCGGCGAGCTTCATGGTGGAGACTCTAACCGCGGTCCACCACCGCGTCGTGACGAATCGTGTGCGCTCCGCCAAGTAGTGCCGGTGTAGAGCACGCGAACATCGGCGCCGTGTCGCGCAGAGCGCGCGCCCATCACGCCTCGCGTTGCCATTTCCCGGTGGTGCGGGGCGGCACGGCAATCTCGGCGGTCGCTTCGGCGCGGATCACGTCGAGGCGCGCGATGGATTCATTCGCCATGACGCGAACGAGTGTCCCGATCGGCGAGATATCGATCGACCAGACGTCGAAGCCCGCCGGAGCTGGGACCGAACGGCGGAGCTCGAGCTCCTCGAAGATGTGGACCCGTGCATCGTCACGACCCGTCCATGCAGACCACGCGCCGGCGGTCGTGCGCATCACGGTACGGCCGCGGCCGAGCTGGATGGTTCGAACGCTTCCATCGGCGAGTGCGATGCGATGCAGATAGCTCGCGTCGGGCGTATCGACGGCATCGGTCGCGACGATATCGACTACGTCGCCGTGGCGCTCCCATTGGCTAACCCGCCCCGCGAGTGTTGCGAGCGTGATGTCCGTTCCACCGCGCTCGGCAAGTCGTACGAGCCGGATCTCCGGGCCACGAACGTCGAGCGCGACGAGCGCGCCGACATGAACGAACAACGCCTTCGGAGCGAGAGCCGCAAGCGGGCGGAGCGTCGTGATCTCGAGCGTTGCGACGTCGATCGCGACGAGCTCGGGGCTGCCATCTAGCTCGCGACTCGCCAGCACCCGACTGCGATCGATGTCGAATACGAACGCCGATGCGTTGATCAGCGGTGCACTCTCGCGCTGCGTTCCATCAGTGGCGCGAATCACGATGGCATGTCGAAGCCTGCCGAGCGCGACCTCGAGCTGCTGGGCGACGACCGTTCCTTCCGCGATCGCGCCGAGCGTATGGCCCTGCACGCGAGCCGCACGTGGCGGCATGGGTTCGAAGGTTCCGTCGTCACGCAGCGTGAAGGACTGGTCGTTGTCGAGCTCGATCACGAGCCGGTCCGGGTGCACGAGACGCGCGAGCTCGGGCGCCGGAGCAGGGGAGAACGCAGGCGGAGCCGGTGGCGCGGACGGCTTGGCGTCGCGTAACCAGGTCGCGATCACGGTGTCGAGCGCGAGTAGCGAGACCAGGCCGTCGACCGTGATGGTCCACGTCACGTCGCCAGCGAGCTCGATCCGGACCTGCCACCCCGCCGCGAACATGATCGACCGGACGGCATAGGTCGCCAGCTTCAGATCGTGCAAATGCGCGATCTCGAGCACGAGCCCATCGTCGATATCGGCGATCGGGGTTGGAGTCATGCGAGCGATCGCCTCGCGTAGCCGCGTGCGCTCCGGTTCGCCGATCAGGCAGGTCACACGACCGGTCACCGCGCCGCCGGCATATTGCGGCCGTGGATGCGCCACGACCCAACGCGCGAGCTCGGTGGCGCCTTCGATCGCGAGCTCGCCCGCGCGCAGCGTGCCGTCCGCTCCATCGGGATTGAACCGCAGCTTGAACAGCAGCTCCGGAAACCGCCTCGAAAGCCGGCACAATCCCTCGAGCACGTCGTGGAGATCCCACGGATTGCCAGATACCTTCGCAAACGCGAGCAAGCCGGTCTCGTAGATCGCGAAAGGCAACGCGCCGACCTCATCGGCGGCAGCGGCGAGCTCGTCGGCGAACGCATCGGTCGGTTCGATCTCGATCGCGGCGTCGAGCTCCTTGGGCCGAGGGATATCGTCCATCGCGGCCGCGCGGACGTAGCGATCGAGTGCTAGGCCATCCATCAGCCGCGATCATACTCTGTGATGCGGTTCCGGTTAGGTCGCGGCAGACGGTGCGATCGAGCGAGAGCGGGAATCGTCCCCGCTCACGGAAGCGTGGTGTCCGCGGGATCCTCGTCGTGCATCGCGAACATCCGGATCGCGCAGCGCAAGAAATCCCCCTCGGTCACGAGGCCGATCAGCTTGCCGTCGTCATCGAGGACGGGAAGACAACTGAACCGGTGATCGATCAACATGGTGCCCGCGGCGGAGGCGCGTGAATCCGGGCGCACGCTCCACAGCTCGACCGACATGATGTCGCGGATCAGGACCCTCGACTCGATCAGATCTCGCGTTGCATCGGCCACGTCCCGCACGGAGCTGACCTTCGCCGCCAGGACGTCGCGATTGGTGACCATGCCCACCAGGCGCTGATCGGCATCCACGACCGGCAGGTGCCGGAACCCGTGGAGCCGCATGACCTCCTCGGCGAGGCTCAGAGACTGTTCCGGAAAGAACGTGACGACCCTGGAGGTCATGATGTGTTTGACAAGGACGGCCATCAGCGTCGGACCGAGGATCGGTCGGCCGGCGCGACGGGGAGCGTGAAGTAGAACGTGCTCCCGCGGCCAACGGTGCTTTCGACCCAAATCTTGCCGCCGTGGCTTGCGACAATGCCCTTCGAGATGAACAGGCCGAGGCCGACCCCCTTGGTGTAGTCGCGCTCATTTCCGCGCCAGTAGCGCTCGAAGACGTGCTCGCATGCCTCCTCGTTGATCCCGAGGCCCGTGTCAGCCACCGAGAACCGAACCTCTGTCTCCAAGTGCACTGCCTCAATAGCGATCGTGCCGCCGTCTGGCGTGAACTTGATCGCGTTAGCGACGAGATTCCCGAGGACCTGCCCCACGCGATTGGGATCGCATGGAATGCGCAGCGCCGGAGCGTTGCCGGTGATCGAGAGTCCCTTCTCGACGCAAAGAGGCGCATAGGCCTCGACGACATCGGCCACGATCGTCTGTGGGCTCCCTTCCAGGTCCTTGATGTTGAGGCGGCCGGTATCGATGCTGGCCACGTCGCCGAGATCGTGGAGGAGCAACGCCATCCGCCCGACGGCCTTCTGGATCACCACACCTCCCTTCCGTACTTTCTCACCCTCGGGCCCGGCGAGCGGGGCCTCGAGAACGAGCGCTGCGCAGAGGCCGATCGTGTTCATCGGGCCACCGAGGTCGTGCGCGACGATGGAGAGGAACTCGTCGCGCATCCGCATGGCACTCTCGGCAAGCTTGCGAGCGGTGGTCGCCTGTTCGAGAAGCTGCGTACGATCCAGTGCCAGCGCACACTGTTGGGCGAACGCCGTCAAGAAGACCCGCTCGTCGGCTTCGAACGTGCGCTCTTCGGAGAACGACACGCGGAGCGCCCCGATGAGCTCGTTGCGTGAGATCAGCGGCAAGGCGACGATTGCGCGATAGCCCGCCTTCTCGAAGAACTCAACGTGCTCCGGATACTGCGCGTAAAGCTCACCCATGTTCTGCAGCCACGTTGCGCTCCGCGAGCGCGCGGCATCAGCGATCGGGTTGCGCGAGTCGATCGAGAAGCGTGTTCGTCCGTTCACAACGTCGGTGGGAAGATGTGACGTCGCATACAGCGACGTATTCGCCGCCCCCACTTCACGAAGAATCTCGAGCTGGCGCCCGTCGCTGGTCGTCCGCGTGACGATTCCGGCTTGGGCGCCGGTTGCCTCCAAGCCTGCGGAGAGGATCACTTCGGCGACCTCCGTTGGCGCCATTGGTGCACCGAGCACGGCGGTGATCCACTGGAGTCGAGCCAGACGGTCGGCACCCCGCTTGCGCTCGCTGATGTCCAGCACGACCGCGCGACACTCCCGCCCATCGGACGACAACGTCCCTTCGATCATCACATCGAGCGGCGTCCGGCCTTCGCTCGCCAGCTCGATGTCGCAGGTTCGTTTCGCCTTGGCCGCGAACACCTCCTCGAGAAAGCTGAGAAAGCGCGATCGGCTGGCCTCGACCACGAACACCCCGAAGCGCTGGCCCTCTAGCTGTGCGCGCTCCGCCCCTAAAAGTGCCGCCCCGGCGACGTTGAGCTCGCGGATCTTCCCGTCGCTCTCCAGCGCGAAATAGCCCACCGGCGCAAACGCGTAGAGATCGGCATAGCGGTGCGCTGCCTCCTCCAGTTCGGCCTGCTTTTCCTGATGGGCTTCGAGTTGCATCTCTAGCTCGACCTGGCGGACCTGCATCTCGTGAAGCAGTCGCGCCGGGTCGACCTGCGAATCCCGTCGAACGGGGTTTCGCTCCGCGACCCTCGCTTCCGCGAGCCGGTGACGCTCGGCTGGATCTTCTGGTTTCCCGGGCGTAGTCATGGGGTTAGTTCGTGCGCCCGCTGACGCCCGAACCAGCCTACCAGTATCCTGGAACCTGATCGACGGCGCAGCGCGCGTGTAGTCAGCGCGCCGTGACGCGGATCGAGTGCTGACGCTCGATGCGAAAGCGCCCGAACGGTTCGAGCCTAACCGCGCGATCGCTCGTGGCAGAGCATGCCTCGAACTCGATCTCGCTGAGGGCGTGCCGGGCGCGCAGCGCGAGGTGCCGGCGACGACGACGCTCATGGGACGCGCTACATCTACCCCCGCTCACGCGGACGCGCGAACCGGGCGTAGAGCGCAGGGATGACGAGCATGTTGAGCGCCGTCGACGACACGAGGCCGCCGAGGATCACCACCGCCATCGGCGCCTGCAGCTCGTTTCCTGGTTGGCCACCGGCGATCACCAGAGGGACGAGGCCGAGTCCCGCGCATAGTGCCGTCATGAGGACCGGCGACAGCCGCTCCATCGAGCCGCGCATCACGGCCTCCTCGAACGGGGCGTTCTCCACGGTCCGGAGGTGCTCGTAGTGCGA
>JBBRED010000456.1:0-6193 GCA_038203335.1 Haliangiales bacterium
GCCTCGGCGTGCTCTCGCTCGACGCGGACCTCTCGCTCCTCGTCTCCGATCACCTCGGCGCGGCGCACCTCACCGGCCTCGGCATCCACGGCGATGGCCTCTCGGATCAGCTCATGGACATCTACGGCGTGTCGAACAACGTGGCGCCGAACGGCGTGCGGATCTTCGAGGCGTGGATCGATCAGCCGATCACGATGGCGACCGTGCGCGCCGGCCTCCTCGCCGCCGACCAGGAGTTCATCCTCGCGAAGCACGGCACCGCGCTCCTCAACGCCACGTTCGGGATCATCTCGCAGCTCCCGGTCAACGTGCCCGGCCCGGTCTATCCCGTCGCCACGCCCGGCGTCAGCGTGCGCGTCACCGTCCCGCACGCGCTGATCCGCGGCGCGATCTACGACGGCGATCAAAAGAACTCGCACGGGATCCCGACCGCCATCGGCGACGATGCCTTCATGATCGGCGAGGTCGAGCTCGAGGACACCCTCAAGATCGGCGGCTGGCACCACACCGATCATCGCAACGGCGTCTACGCGATCGCGGACCGCCAGCTCGATCGCTACATCGGCGGCTTCGTGCGCGGCGGATACAGCCGCGGTCAGGCGGTGGACCTCTACCTCGATACCGGCATCCGCATCGGCCCCGGCCCGCTCCGCGCGCGCGACTTCGCCAGCATCGGCCTCGCGTTCGCGCGCGCCGACGTGGGCGCCCAGACCGCCCTGGAGCTGACCTATCAGCTCCAGGTGGGTTGGTTCACGTTGCAGCCTGATTTCCAGGTGTTACTGCTCCGCGAGCGCACCGCAGCGGTGATGGCCGCACGGGTCGTGATCGTCCTCTGACGTGATAGGGTCCCCCCGTGTCGAGCCCGGGACGCCCGTGGATCACCGCGAACCAGGTCACCCTGGCGCGCCTGATCCCCATGCCCCTGTTGGCCTGGCTGATCTACCGCGGCGCCTCCGAGGGCTACCGCAATAACCCGTACATGTGGAGCGCGCTGATCGCCGGCACGCTGATCGGCTGCACCGACTGGGTCGACGGCATGCTCGCCCGCAAGTACGGTCCCACCGTCCTCGGCGGCCTCCTCGATCCGATCGCCGACAAGGTGTTCATCGCGTTCGCGTACGTCCCGTTCGCGGATGACATCATCAACCAGCACGGCGACGCCGTCAGCATGGTGCCCGCGTGGGCATGCGCGCTGATGTTCACGCGCGAGCTGTTCATCACTGCCCTGCGCTCCGCCTACGAGCAGCGCAGCCTCAGCCTCAAGACCAGCTACCTCGCAAAAGTGAAGACCTGGACCCAGATGCAGGGCATCGGCGTGATGCTGCTGTTCCCGCTCGTCGGCCCCGTCGCCGGCCTCACCTGGTTCCTCGCGATCTCCACCGTCACCCCGCTCGTCGTGATGGCCGCGATCTGGATCTTCAAGAAGAAGTTCTTCAAGGGCGGCCTCGTGATGAGCGGCTCCGTCCTGCCGATCCTCGCCCTGCACCTGTTCACCGACGAAGCGATCACGGTGAAGTGGATCCTGCTCGCCGTCGTCGGCATCACCTGGATCTCGGGCCTCGACTACATCGCCGTCGGCTGGAAGCAGCTGCGCGGCCGCGGTGACTTCGCGATGGCCGACGCCGTCCGCCTGATCGGCGCGCTCGCCATGCCGGGCCTGCTGTTCGCGGACCTCGTCGTCGTCCCGACCTGGGTCCCCGCGTGGCCGATCTTCGCGATCCTCTCGCTCGAGCTCGCCGTCGGTGGCCTCGACAACTTGATGAGCCACCACAAGCGCGCGACCAAGGCCCTCGCGTGGGGCGGGCGCGTGTTCGGCGTCTGCCTGTTGCTCACGGGCGCCCTGCTGATCCAGGACCACGCGGACCTGTTCCTCTACGGCGCGACCGCCGTGTCACTCGTCGGCGTGGCCGCCGAGTTCTGGCGCGGTCGCGACTACTTCCTCGACAAGCGGATCCGCGATCGCGCGCTGCGCGAGGCCGCGGTTCACACGCCCGAGTCGCAACTCACCTAGCCTCAAAGATCCCAGGCACCCCAGGCACCTCACTTCAGCCGCCCAACCAGGTCGAGCAGTTCGGCTCGATTTGCTGGCAGTCGATAGTAGAGAAGCGGTCCAGAGATGAGATCTGGTTCGCGCCACAGAACATCGCTATATGCAACTGCGTCCAACACCGCTCGTTGATGAACGTTTGGCTTAACCAATGGTTGGTCTCGGCGGTTCAGTCCGAACACGACCGCAAGTACGTCCTCCGCAAGAAATGAGGCCTCGACAGCCTCGGCGTCGCGCAGAGCGCGCAACAGGATGGGCAATGCAGGCTCGGCGGCCTTTCCGGCAGATGCGAGCGCCAGTCGAGGCAGCGTCTCGCCAGCCAAATCCCATGGGAGGCCATCGAAGCGTCGAGTTTGCGCTCGGATCAGCACATACCTGCGCGAGAAATGACACTGCGGCTTCGCACGTTCCGTCTCCCGCTGCTTGCGCCAAGGCAACCGAAACTGCGAAGCGCGCACGATGATCAGTTGACGAACGAAATCTATCTTCCAGCCAGAGGATGTTTTCCACCTCTAAATCCTTTATGGAACCCAGGCTTAGCATCATCCCATCGCGAGCCAAATCGTCCGACTCGCGCTCGATGCTCCGACGAAGTTGCGGAGCAGCACGTGGTGCGAGTTCCGGGAGCATTCCGAGCACGTGCGCAGCAGCGACACGAACGAGCATCTCAGGATCTAAAAGCAACGCTACGATCGACTCCGCTCTCGCAACGAGCGCTTGCCGCGGAGCCGGTGAACCATGTCGACTCTCGGCAATGGCCCCGACCAAGACGAGTACATCAGCTCGCATCCCGAGCGACCGCGTGCTGGCGATCTCGATGAGAAATGGAACCGCATATGCTGTCGAGTCATACACCGTCCCTTGGTGCACTATGGTCAAGTACAATTCAGAAGGCGCTCGCCTGCGTTCTTCAGACCGAACCGACGCTAGAATTCGCAGGTGCATCGGCACGTCACTAGCTTCCCCCTGCGAATGCGTGAGCTGGTGCCATGGAATTGAATCTACTAGTTCGAGCATTAATCACTATCTCAACGAGACGGGGTTAGAAAACGCCCATGTAGGGTCGTCGACCAAGAGCTCTCCGCTCTCGCTGGATCCGTTCCACGGCTGCTACATGGCGACCCACGCGACCTCTACCTGAGGGACCCAGTCGGCGAGTTCGCGCTGCACCACGGCATCCACGCCCGCCTCGAGCCGATCGCTTGCATGGACCTTCATCGGTCGTTCTGACGCTCAGCGCTCGTCGAGCAACGAAGCGAGATCCGAACACGTTGCCGCTGTCGAGAGCCATCGGGCGAGCCGTGCCGGGTCTCGCTCGGCGACGATGCGCGCACGTTCTGCCGCCGAGATGGTGAGGGCGCGGCCCACGAGCACAGCGAGCACGCCTTCGACCAGTGCCTCGATGCGACCCTCCGCGTGCGCGTGCGCCAGTGAGGCCGCAATGAGCGGATTGCGCTTCGCGAGTAGTGCACGCGCGACCACATCGTCGGTCCGCCCCGCATCGAGCAGCGCGGCGAACGGAAGCGGCGCGGCGAGGACCGGATCGACGAGATCGGTCGTCGCGTCGATGATGCTCCAGGTATCGAGCTCGCGCGACCACTCGAGGAGCCGGCCGCGCTGGAGATCGATCCCGAACACACGACGGACACCGCGGCCGCTGAGCTTCGCTGCCTTCTTCGCGGCGTTGGCGATGGTCTGCGTGCTCATGATCTCGACCGCGAGCTCCTCGAGTCGACGACCTCCGGTGACCGGGTCCGGCTCGCGCAGGAACACGCTGACGTCCGGCGCGATGTCATCGATCTTCGATGTCCGTGTGAGCATCTCGGTCGCCACGTCGTACTCCGCGCGTGTACGCCTCGAACAGCGACGCGATCTTCGACTGCCGCGTCGCGTGCGGTGGGAGAGCGGGCGGCACGGGAACCACGATCCCGTCGAGGATCTCGTAGCCGGAGCCCGGCGCGACGAGGCGCTCGTCGACGGCCGGCAACTCCGCGCTCGGGTTGGTGGCGTCGGTCGACATGACTCAGCATACCTCGCGTGGTTCGGGTTTCGCCGCGCAGACATTCCGCGCCATCAGGCAAGCACCGCGCCACTGGCAACCGCGCGAAATTCCGGCGAGCGAACGTCCGCGTCGTCCGGGATGCGGACCCGGCGGCCGCAGAGCGGACGTCGCCGGGCGCGCTCGGCTCACACGCCGAGAAACATATCGTCGAGTGCGGCGACGATCTCTGCGCGATACGAGACCAGCGTCCCGCAATGCTCGCGAAGGTCAGCTGCGGGAACCGCAGCCATCTCGGCCGTAGTGATCACGAACCAGCGCGGCGAACGAACCATGCTTGCTCGCGTAGGCATCCGAGGCTTCAAGATCCACACGGACCTCCTCGGCAACGCGCTCTGCATGACGGCGAGCAACCTCCGCGGCAAGCGCCTCTTCCGCGATCTTCGACGCATTCATCCCCAGGCGCGTCGCTTGCGCATAGAGATCGGAATTGATCGTCAAGCTCACCGTCTGCTTCGGGGCCTCGCGATCGAAGGATGCGGGTTTGCTCATCGTGGCACGGGTCCTGGACCGCCTAGTTTACCGGTGTCCCCCGCAGGCTCAACGCTCGATCATCGGCGACCTTGATGAAGGCGCTGACATCGACGTCCCCGCGCTCGGATTCGTGGCGTTGGTCGACTTGCGGCGCGTTCGAGGAGCGACTCCGCTAGACTCGGCCCGTGGCCGAATCGTTCACGCGCGTGACGTTGTTCGTACCGGGGGCGGCGGCGTCGGAGGCGGCGTGGAACGAGCGACTGCAGCGCTCCGGTGTACGCATCGAGGCCGGCGTGCTGTGCGGTGACGGCATCGCGGCACCGCCGGCGGTCGAGTGGGTGGAGAACGATGGTTCGTTCGGCCGCGCGTTCTCCTTCGGCACGGTCGGCTCCGATGTGATCGAGACGCTCGAAGCCGCGCCCGGCGCGCTCGTCGTCCACTGGTCGATCGATCTGCGCGACGGACGGCAGACGATCGTCCAGATGGTCGAGCACCTGCGCGATGCCGGTGCGATCGCCGTGCGCCTCGAGCAGTCCAAGCTCGGCTGGGGGATCGCGCGGTGGATCGAGGTGTTCTCGTCCGACGATGCGTGGGCCTGGCACCGCGCGGCGATCACGTTCCTCGCCGAGAGCGACGCGCTGCAATCCTGCGGCATGCACGCGTTCTCGCTGCCCGACGTGATGATCGGCCTCGATGGCGACCAGGCCGAGCTCACCGAGCTAGCGTCGACGCTCGACGTGTATCAGCTCGCCGAAGATCCGGTGATCCGGTCCGGTCAAACGTTCACGCCGGATCGCGAGACTCCGCGCCGCGTCGTCGAGCGCTGGCCCGATCTCCGGTACCCGGCGGGGCACGCCTGTCACAATCCGTACGGCGTGTGGCGACTCGGTCCGCCCGGCGGGACCGCGCGCGAGGTCGGCGAGCTCGCGCTCGTGTTCATCCCGGCGCTGCAGGTCGTGCTCAGCGCGCTCCAGCAGAAGGCCCGGAAGCCGTTCACGAAGAAGCAGGTCCTCGCCACGCGCGATCAGGGCGCCTGCATCGCGATGGACCCGCGCGATGCACAGAGGCTCGAGCGCGAGCGCGGCTATTCCGACCTCGACCCCGAGCTTGTCTGGGAACAGTGGACGCTGGTGCAGAGCTAGCCGACGACGCGGTTTCGGCCTTCGCGCTTCGCCTTGTAGAGGTTGTCGTCGGCGACCTTGATGAAGGCGCTGACGTCGACGTCCTCGCCCTCGACAGTGGTCACGCCGACCGACACCGTGACCGGGAAGCTGTCGCCCTCGTACTCGAACGGCGTGTCGCCGACGAGCCGACGGACTTGCTCGCCGAACGTGCGCGCGCCGGTGATGTCGGTCTCGGGGAGCACGGCGGCGAACTCCTCGCCGCCGTAGCGCGCGAGCAGCTCCTCGCGACGCACGCGACCGAGCAGCCGCTTCGACAGCTCGCGCAGCACGTAGTCGCCGGTGAGGTGGCCGTGCTTGTCGTTGATCGCCTTGAAGTGATCGATGTCGAACATCAGGAGCGACAGCGGGCGCCGGTAGCGCGCGCAGCGGGCGATCTCGCGCTCGAGGAACTCGAGGAAGTAGCGCTTGTTGTGGGCGCCGGTCAGGGCG
>JBBRED010000457.1:0-6176 GCA_038203335.1 Haliangiales bacterium
TGTTCGTCGACAACATCTTCCGGTTCACGCAGGCCGGCTCCGAAGTGTCTGCACTCCTGGGCCGCATCCCGAGCGCCGTCGGTTATCAGCCGACGCTCTCGACGGAGATGGGTGGTCTGCAGGAGCGCATCACCTCGACCAAGGACGGCTCGATCACCTCGGTGCAGGCCATCTACGTGCCCGCCGACGATCTCACCGACCCGGCGCCCGCCACCGCGTTCGCCCACCTCGATGCGACCACGGTGCTCAACCGCGCGATCACCGAGAAGGGCATCTACCCGGCCGTGGATCCACTCGACTCCACGTCGACGATTCTCTCCGCCGCCGTCGTCGGCGACCGCCACTACAAGGTCGCCCGCGAGGTGCAGCGCATCCTGCAGCGCTACAAGGATCTTCAGGACATCATCGCGATTCTTGGCATGGACGAGCTGTCGGAAGACGACAAGCAGACCGTGTCGCGCGCGCGCAAGATCGAGAAGTTCTTCGGCCAGCCGTTCCACGTCGCCGAGACGTTCACCGGCCTCAAGGGCATCTTCGTCTCGCGCGAGGACACGGTCCGCTCGTTCGAGGAGGTCCTCGAGGGCAAGGCCGACGATCTGCCGGAGCAGGCGTTCGAGATGACCGGCACGATCGACGACGTGCGCACCAAGGCCGCTGACCTCGCGAAGCGGGGCTAACCCATGGCGAGCGGACTCAACACCATCCTCCAGGTGAACGTCGTCACGCCCAAGGGCGTGATCGCGCACACCGAGGCGGATAGCGTGCAGGCCCCCGGCGAGCTCGGCGAGTTCGAGATGCTGCCGGGCCACATCCCGATGCTCGCGGCGCTCAAGCCGGGCGTCCTCACCATCGGCACCAAGGCGCGCTCGCGCTACGCGGTGTCGAGCGGCTACCTCCGGGTCGATCCGGCGGGTGCGGTCGAGATCCTCGTCGAGCAGGCGCTCGCGCAGAAGGACATCGACGCCGAGGCGGCGAAGAAGGATCTCGCGACCGCCGAGGGCGAGCTCGCGAAGTGGGGCGACAAGGCGATGGACGGCGACTACATGAGTCTCCTGGCGCGCGTCGGTTGGGCGAAGGCCCGCCTCGACGCCACCGCGCACTGAGCGTGCGGATCGAGACCGATCGTCTCGTTCTGCGCGAATTCGCCGACGATGACTGGCGCGCGATGCTCGCGACCCATGCGCGGCCGGACGTGGTCCGCTGGCTCAGCTTCGACGCGATGGACGAGGCCGCCGCACGCGAGTACGTGCAGGGCATCGTGGTCTGCGCGCGAGAGACTCCGCGCATGGTGTTCGAGGTCGCGATCACACTCCCCGGCGATGACACGATGATCGGACGCACGGGCATGAGGCGCGACGATGATCCTCGCTGCGCCACGTTGTGGTTCGCGATCGATCCGGCGCATCACGGCAAGGGCTACGCCGTCGAGGCCGCGCGTGCACTACTCGGCTATGCGTTCGAGACGGTCGGCTTGCATCGCGTGCGCGGCGATTGCGATCCGCGCAACCCCGCCTCGGCGCGCGTGATGGAGAAGCTCGGGATGCGCTGCGAGGGGCACCACGTCCAGGACGTGTTCATCAAGGGCGAATGGTGCGACAGCCAGCTGTTCGCGGTCCTCGCGAGCGAGTGGCGATGATCGCGACCGAGCGGCTCGTGCTGCGCGAGCTCACACTCGACGACGTGCCTGCGTTGCACGCGATCATCTCGCTGCCCGAGGTGGTGCGCTACCAGACCGAGGATCCCGTCGACGAGGAGGGCACGCGCGCCGTGATCGAGCGTATCCGCGACGCCGCGACCGTAACCCCGCGCCTGGTGTTCGACTTCGCGATGATGCACGGCGCCGACTTCGTCGGGCGCGTGGGCATGAAGCGCGGCGAGGATCCGCGCATCGCGAGCTTGTGGTTCGAGGTCGCTCCCGCGCACCACGGCAAGGGCTACGCGACCGAGGCCGCACGCGCGCTGCTCGGGTTCGCATTCGAGGACGTCGGCCTCCACCGTGTGGCCGGCGACTGCGATCCGAGAAACCCTGGCTCGGCGCGGGTGATGGAGCGCATCGGGATGCGCCGCGAGGCTCACTTCGTGCAGAACATCTTCATCAAGGGCGAGTGGTGCGATAGCGTGGTGTTCGCGATGCTCGCATCCGAATGGCGGCGCTGATGGAGGACTCGGTCCGCGTGCGCTGCCCGTACTGCCGCGAGTGGGTCGACCTCTACGTCGATCCCGATACCACCGGCATGCTCGTCGAGGACTGCGCGGTGTGCTGCAAGCCCTGGGCGATCACCGTCCAGCGCGATAACGGGAAGCTGCGCGTGCACGTCGATCGCGCGCAGTGAGTTGCGAAGGTGTCATTTTGACACTATCATGACGCATGCCCGAGTGCCTGCTTCGACGTACGTACCAGCCCGAGGCCTTGCTCGCGCAGCATCCCCCGAAGCTGAAGCATCCGCACAAGCGACTCGTGTTCGAGCTCGCGGGTGCGCAGCACGGATCACCGATCGAGGTCACGCGATGGGCAACCGCCGCGTTGCCCGAGCGGCTGGAGCTCGCGCCGACCGAGATCGTGCCGAGCGCGGGCCACTACCAGTACGACGGGCGCCACGCCGAATGGCACGTGAACTTCTCCGATCCTCAGCTGTTCGTCGCCTACGGCTCGCCGCTGCTGGCGCAGGACGAGCTCCAGGCTGCCGAGCATCCGGTCCTCGGCTCCCTTCGCGAGGCGCTGCTCGCCGAGAAGCTTCCGGCGCTCACCGAGGAAGCCGGCCGGGCCACGCCGGTGCTCGTCGTGGGCGCGGAGCGCAGGTGCGAGATCCAGACCGCGCCCGATCTCGATGCGGGACGGCTGTACGGTCTCTACGGCAACCAGTTCGCGCGGGCTGACGCCGAGGTGGTGAGACGCGCGACGCGCATCCTCGCGCCTCCGACGCTCTCGAACTTGATCTGCATCGCGGCCCCGGTCGGCGGGCAAGGGCCGTACTGGCGCAAGGACCTCGAGCGGATCCTGGTGACCGCGTACACCGGATTCGCCGCCGCCGCCGCGGAGAGTCGGCGCACGTGGCCGGGCATCCCGGTCGAGGTGCGCACCGGGTTCTGGGGCTGTGGCGCGTTCGGGGGAAGTCGCCGCGCGATGACGCTGCTCCAGCTCCTCGCCGCTCGGCTCGCGGGGATCGAGCGCGTTCGGTTCTACGCGTTCGATCGCACGGGCGAGGCCGCGTTCGAGGACGGCGCGGCCAGCGCGCGGGCGGTGGTCGAAGGTACGGACCAGCTCGCCGAGGTTCTCGATCGGATCGAGGACCTGGACTACGAGTGGGGCGTGAGCGACGGTAACTGAGGTGGTAGCGTCCGCGCATGGGCTTCTTCGATCGCTTCGGCGCGCCGCCGAAGATCGTCCGGGATCAGTGGAACGGCTACGCGTATCGATTCGGTGAAGGCGAGCGCTGCATCGTCAGCTTCGACGTGCAGGCCTGCGACCCGAGCGAGCAGAAGCCCTCGCAGCTCCGCCGCCTGATCGGGTTCTCCCCCGACGGGCAGGTCAGCCCCTCGCGCTCCACGAACGCCGCGAGCTGCTCCGCGCTTCACGATCCGATGATCGTCGCGGTCACTCCGAGCCGGGTGATCTCGTCGATGCGCGGCCTCAGTGCGGGTGGCGAGGACGTGCGGATGTCCTGTGGAATCGCTGTGCAAGGATTGCACAGCTGATTCGGGAAGTTGTTCGCGCGCGTTGCAGTACAATGGGGACGTGGCGAAACGTACGGAGACCGAGCCAGCGGCGCCACCGCTTCCGCCCGATCCGGCACCGACCGGTCGCCGCCAGCGCGCGCGTCGCGAGACGGCCGAGCTGACCGTCGTCACGGAGCGCACGAAGACCTCCGCGTTCTGGGGCAATCGCCCACCGCGCGCCATCTCCGAGGCGGTCACCATGATCGCGCCGGATCCCGCGCCGAAACCGAAGACCACGCGCGCGGCCACCGTTCCGGCGCGCCGTCCTTCGACCGCCGATGACTTCCTCGAGGAAGTCGCCACCGACATTCGCAGCATCATCGAGTAGTCGTGAAGCTGCTGCTCTGGTGCGCACTCCTCGCCGGCTGCTGGCATGGCGATCCGCCGCCGGCCGCGCCCGCGCCTGCGCCGGCGCCGATCAAGGCCGCACCGGCGCCGCGCCCGCGGAACCAGACCGAGCTGGCGTTCGAGGCGATGCGCGGCTTCCGCGAGCAGATGTGCGCGTGCAAGGACAAGCCGTGCGCCGACGGCGTGCAGGAGGAGCTCGTCCAGTGGTCGACGGAGATGGCGAAGTCGCCCAACCTCCGGGCGGGCAACTTCACCGAGGAGCAGATGCGGGTGATGCAGGACCTCGGCAGCGGCTACGCCGAGTGCATGATGAACGCGATGCAGGCGACGCCGTAGCCCGCGACGCCCTGCCGCAGACCAGGAACCCGGCCCGGGGCATCGGACGTCCATGGGTATCGTGGTCCTCGGTGGAACGGGCAACCTCGGCAGGCTCGTGAGCGACGAGCTGACCCGGCGCGGCGAGACGGTGCGCGCGTGCGGGCGCGCGGATGGCGACGCGCGCGATCCGGCGGTGGTGGCCAGGCTCGCCGAGGGCGCGAGCGCGATCGTCGACTGCGCCGGCGCGAGCGTCGCGATGGGGCTCGGCCGCGGCTGGCGCGGCTATCGCGCCGTCGACACGCCGATCGGCATGGCCGCGATCGAGGCGGCGAAGCGCACCGGCGCGCGGCTCGTGTACATCGGCGTCGCCCACGCACCCGCGCTCGCGTACTGCGCGTACATCGACGCGCACGAGCGCGTGGCGCGCGCGATGGGCGACATCGACGGCGTGGTGATCCGCCCGACCGGGCTGTTCAGCGCGTACGCGTCGCTGCTGCCGATGGCGAGGCGCGGCTTGCTCGTGGACCTCGGCACCGGGCAGACGCGAACGAACCCGATCGACGATACCGAGCTCGCCTCGATCGTCGCCGATGCCGTTCGCGGTGATGGTCCCCGCGAGATCGCGTGCGGTGGACCTGAGGTGATGACGCGCCGGGAGATCTTCGAGGCGGTGGGTGCGGCAGCGGGGCAGATGCGCGTGCGCGGCTTCCCGGTGTGGCTCGCGCGCATCAACGCGACGATGCTCCGTCTCGTGCATCCGCGGATCGGTCAGTTCATGCAGTTCGCCGTGGGGCTCGCGGAGCACGGCGTGATCGCGCGGGTGATGGGCACGAAGCGGTTCGGCGATCACCTCGCGCGCGCGGGGTGATCACATCTCTTCGAGCTTCGGCACGTCCGCATGCGCGGAGGCTAGCGCGAACCGGGGGCGGGAAGCTCGCCCGCAAACACGTCGAGATCGACCGGGCCCTGGATGCCCGGCACGCGCCCGCTCTCGCTGTGCTGCCAGAACGTCCACCGGATCCACGGCCGCGGGACGCGCGGGCACTCGTTCGTGTAGTGCGCGATCCACAGCGGCAGCGCGGTCATGTCGGCGCCGCCCACGTTGTCCTCCCAGAACGCAGGGCTCGTGTAGATGATCGGCTCGACGCCGAGCTTGCTGCGGATCCGCGCGACCCACGCCCGGACCTGTCGCTCGAGCTGCGCGGGCGACTTGCCGCCGGTGGTCTCGACGTCGATCACGGGTGGGAGCTCGCCCGGATCGCGCTGCACGGCCGCGATCACCAGATCCGCCTGCGCCACCGCGTTCTCGTCGGGACGGAAGTACTGGTACACGCCCCGGCGCAGCCCGGCGCGGCGCGCACCGCCCCAGTTCGGCGCGAACTGCGTGTCGCGCACGGTGAGTCCGTCGGAGACGCGGATGAACGCGAACCGGATACCGGCCGCGCGCACCTTCGGCCACTGGATCGTGCCCTGGTGGTACGAGACATCGACACCCGGCGTCACCGGCCCCTCGACGCAGCCGGGCGCGTCGATCACGAGATCATCGTCGACCCGGTGGAACAGCATGACGATCATGAGGATCGCGCCGAACGCCAGGATCGCCGCGATCGCCATCACCGGCCACAGCCGCTTCCGCACCTTCTTCGCGTAACGCCGGAGCCGTCCCAACGATTCGCACTACACCACACCTGCACGGAATCTCCTTGTTTGGGGCGGTGTAGGATGCCGGCGATGGCGCTCCGGCTCGGCGGTCTGTCGGATCTCGATCCCGCCGGGGTTCCGCTCCCGGCCGG
>JBBRED010000458.1:0-6170 GCA_038203335.1 Haliangiales bacterium
CGCGGCGATCAACATCCGCCCGCACTCGTGGGACGACGCCGAGGTGTTCGCGATCCGCTATCACGATGGCGAGTGGGCACCGTTCTCGCCGCGCAGCGCGCCCGGCGGCGCCACGTTCCCCGCCGCGTACGTCGGCGACGAGCAGCTCGACGGTGACGACGTGACGCTGTGGTACGTCGCGCACGTCCACTTCGACCAGTCGTTCCCGTACACCGCCGGTCCGTGGATCAAGGTCGAAGGCCTCGGCTGAACCGACGCGACCGCGGCCGGTGATATTGTCGCGGGATGCGTGAGCCTCTCGTCGCCGCCTGTTTCGTCCTCGGGGCGTGTGGAGGCAAGCCGGCGCCTGCGAAGCCCGATCCACGCGTGACCGAGCTCGAGAAGCAACTCGCCGAGACGCAGGGCGAGCTGACGAAGGAGAAGGCAGCCGGCGATGCACTCCGCAACAAGGACGTCGAGCTGCAGGCGAAGGCCGACGAGGCGAAGGCGCTGCAGGACAAGCTCGCGGAGGCCGTGGGCAAGGCCGGCGAGGTGACCACCGCCGATGGCGCGGTGAAGCTCGAGCTCGTCGATCAGATCCTGTTCCCCGTCGGCGAAGCGGACCTCACCCAGCAGGGCAAGGACGTGCTCGCGAAGGTCGGGGCGGCGCTCAAGGACGTCGACGACAAGCAGGTCTGGGTGCAGGGCCACACCGACGATCAGCCGATCATCATCCGCAAGCCGAAGGCGAAGCCCGAGCCGAAGAAGCCGGTGAAGAAAGCCGCGAAGCCGGCCAAGCCCGAGCCCGACAAGCCGGATGCCATGCTCGTGTACATGACGAACTGGGAGCTGTCGGCGGCGCGCGCGCTCACCGTCGTGCACTACCTGCAGGACGACGCGAAGCTCGATCCGACGCGCCTCGCGGCCGTGGCGTTCAGCCAGTACCGACCAGTCAGCAAGACGAAGGCGAAGAACCGCCGCATCGAGATCGTGCTCTACCCGCGCGCGAAGTTCGCGCCCAAGTAACCGGGATCACGCCGCTTCGCCGTGGCACTTCTTGTACTTCTTGCCCGAGCCGCACGGGCACGGCTCGTTGCGGCCGACCTTCTCGCTCGCGACGATCGTGCCCTGCTTCTCGCCGGGGCGCCGACCGGACATCGCCGCATCGAATGCTTCGATCACGACCTCGGTCGGCTTGATGATCGTGGTCGCGGTCTCCGGAGTCATCGCCGCTTCCTTGACGTCCTCGGCGAGGAGCTCGGCGAGCTTCGCGTAGATGTTGGGCTGCGTGGTGACCAGCGCCGGCGCCACGCGCTCGTGGACCGGCTTGTCGGCGATGCCCTCGACGGTGGCGAGCGCCGCGGTGACGACCTTGTCGGCCTCGGCGAGGTTCTCGGCGGTGAGCCGCGGGAGGGTGCCGTCCTGGTTGCGATCGAACATCGCCCACACGAGCGTCGCGTAGAACACGGCCGCTTCGCCAACCGCATCACCGTGCTCGGTGCGCACCGCCGCTGCATGTTGCAGCAGGAACGGCTGCTCCTTCTGCAGCCGCTGCGCGAGCTTGTTCATCGCCTTCTTGTCGCCGCGCTGATCGAGCTTCGTGAACGAATGGATGGTTTTTTCGACGTTGTCTGCGCTGACGACCTGAGACATGGCGGCCGATCTTGCCCCGCTCCCGCCTGGCGTCAAGCGAGCCGGGGTGTAACTTCTGCGGGGGTTGCCCCTCGAATGGTCATGGACGCACCCAGCTCCTTCGATACACTCGACGACGCGGCACTCGACAAGCTCCCGTTTGGCGTGGTGCGCCTCGATCCGGCCGGAAAGATCAGGCGATTCAATCAGCCGGAGGCCACCCGCTCGGGCATCCAGCGCTGGCGCGCCCTGGGCCGCGGCTACTTCCGTGACATCGCGAAATCGTCCACCGACCTCGCGCAGCGCGTCGAGGAGCTGCTGCCGGGGAGCTGCGCGCGCATCGAGCACACGTTCCGCGGCTTCCACCGCGAGGATCACGCGGTGATCGACATGTCGCGCTCCGATGACGGCCACGTCTGGCTGTGCATCCGCGCCGCGTGATCGTCAGCGCACAGCGCCAGCCGGCAGGCTCGGCGCGGCGACTCTTTGGCCAGGCATCGGCGGTGGCACGGCGGGAACGGTCGCCAGGATCACCGTCGACGTCGGAAGGCCCAGCTCGATCGGCGCGCCGGTGGTGACATCGATGCGGTGCGCATCGACCGCCACGACCGGCGAGCGGTCCGGACCGCCGCTTGGTCGTGCGGAGACCTGCCACGCGAGCCAGGCCGCAGCGACGACCACCACGAGCGAAAGGACGAGGAGCGCGTGCTTCACCACGGCACCGTGAAGAGGGCACGAGCCCCGATGGGAGTCGTGGTGATGTATCCGCTGGCCCCCAGCTGGACGGCCACGCCACCACGCTTCTCATTGTCCCACTCGCGGTCTGGAACCGGCTTCCCCAGAAGCTCGCCGGAAGAAGCGTACGTCGCCGGATCATGCATGGGACCGGCGAACGAAACGGCCACGGAACCAAAGGGGGTCTCGAAGTTCAAGAGCTTCTGCTTGATGGTGCTCGCGAGCAGGAAGGTCGTGGCGACGACGTCGTTTAGATCTTTCACGGTCGTCGGCTCGTTCGGGCGGTTCGGCTTCGGCGGAAAGATCGGCTTGAGCGGGGGGGCCGCCGTGCGGTCGATGCCATTGTGGTTCTGGAGGTTGTTCGTGCGATCGATCTGGTCGGCGGGATCCTCCTCTGACGGTTTTTTGATGTCTGGTTCCTTCACCGCCTTCTTCTTCTCGGCCTCTGCCTTCGCTTTGGCCTCTTCCTCCTTCGCCCGGACGACGGCGGCCGCGATCTGCGTCTGCTGGATGAAGTACGAGACCGCATTCGAGCCGCACGCGAACCCCGAGAACGAGGCGTCGAGGCCCGCGCAGGTGGCGGCTTCCCTGGCGCCGAAGTTCGCTGCGCGCGCTTCGAGCTCCTTCTTGTACTCGACGCTCGCGCGCATGTGCCCGCTCGGATCCCAGAAGTCGATCGGGTCCTGCTGCGCGTACGAGTAGCGATGGAACGACTGTGGATCGTTCCGATCCGGAATGATCGAGTCGGCGGAGATGAAGTGCATGAGCGCCGGGTCGTAGTACCGGGCGTTCATGTACGTCAGGCCGCTCTCGTCGTCGTGCCTGCCGCCGCCGTGCTCGTGATCCTGCGCGATCGTCTCGGTGCTCGCGATCACGCGACCGAAGGCCGAGTAGGTGAAGCGACTGATGACGCGGCCGGCGGCGTCGGTGATCGCGCGCGTCGAGCGCGTGAGGTCTTGCGTGTAGTAGATGAGCTGGGTCCCATCGCGGCGCGCGATCAGGCGATCGCCGGCGCGGTAGTTCTTGACCGTGCGTCCCTGCACGATCTCGAGGTACGGAGAGAGCTCGAGGGTGTCACCGGAGGCCGCAGACTTCTTGATCCGCGCACCACTCGGGTCGTAGGCGAAGGTCGTCGTCGCGCCATTGGCGGTCGTGGTGGCGAGCGTGTTGTCCACGTTCCACGTCAGCCTCAGGGCGCGACCGTCCGGATCCGCGAGCGAGGTCAGGTTGCCGAGCTCGTCGTAGCTGCGCAGGAAGCCGAGGTCGCTCGAGGTCGGGGCGTGCGCGTGCTTCGCATCCGTGTACTGGATGTCGCCCGTCGCCGTGCTCCAGATCATCCGGCCGATCTCGTCGAACGCGAACCGCTCGCTGCGTGCCGGATCGGTAGTCACGACGTCGATCAGCCGACCGAGCTCGTCGTACCGATACTCGAGCGCTGCTTGCGTCGTCGTCGTCTCTCCGAGGCTCAGGATCCGCCCCGCGCGGTCGTGCATGTACGTGGCGGCATAGATCTGCCCCTGGATCGGCGAGGTCGTGGTGACGTTCTCGACCCAGCGCCGCGCCTCGCTGTACGACGTGGTGGTGACGAGCCCGTTGCCGTTGGTCGCGCTCGTCTCTCGTCCATCGGGGTCGTACGCCAGCCCGGTCAGATAGCCGCCCACCGAGTGCAGGCGACCGGCGTCATCGTAGCGGTAGTCCACGCGCTCTGACTTGTGGGAGAAGGCACCATTGGAATCCGGATACGTCAGAACGGAGAGCCGGCCCGCGATGTCGAACTGCGACCGCATGCCGAGGCAGGTGCCATCCACGCAGCGCGTGGTCTCGGTCGTGCGCCCGTCGTCGTCGTAGGTGTAGGTGATTCCGCTCGAGGCACTCGCCTGCACGTCGGTCATCTGCACGATGCGACCCATGCTCGCGCCGTGCAGGGCTGCGTTCGCATCGCGGTCCCACCGCCAGGTCGCCGCGCGCATCACGTTGCCCGTCCGGTCCACGTCCTCGCGCAGCACGAGGCGGCCATCGGGATCGTAGGTGTAGCGAATGCGCTGTCCGGCGGCGTCGCGTTCGTCCTCCAGCATGCCGTTCGACGTGTAGCTGAACGTCTGGGCGCCGCGGTCCGGATCGCTCATCGCGACCCGTTGGCCCAGCGAGTCGTAGTCGATGGTCGTCGCGTTTCCGGCGTCGTCGGTGACGGTGCGGAGTCGATCCGCGGCGTCATGCGTGTAGAGCGTCATCGGCGTGCCGGTGCTCGTCGGCTCCTCGACCCGGATGATGTTGCCGCGCCCATCGGCGTGGACGATCGTGGCGTGGCCGAGCTCGTCGGTCGTGGTCGTCTTGCCGATCTCGAACGCGGCGGTCCGTTCCGTCCCGTCGGCGGCGAGCGTGCGAGACCTGCGCCCGAGCACATCGTACTCGTACGACGTCCACGCATCGGGCGTCGTTCCCGCGAGGTACGGCAGGCTGACCATCGAGGGTCGGCCCGAGGCATCTGCATACCGAACGTCGGTCGTGGTGCCGCCCTCGTGCGCCGTGCGAACGACTCGGCCCAGACCGTCGTAGCTCGTCTCCGCCCAGCCGACCTGATCCGCGCTGGTATCGGCAGTCTCCGTGCGGACGACCTGCCCGGCCTGGAGATACGCGACGGTCGTGATGCCGCCGGTGGGCCGCTTCGTCCACGTAAGCCGACCGTAGGCGTCGTAGTGCATCTCGCTGCGTGCGCCGTTTGGATCGGTGATCTCGCTCGGACGCGCGACCGCCGGGTCGTACACCATGCTGCTGCACAGGCCACCTCGACACGACAACCGGGGGAACAGTCCATAGCGCAGATCGTAGGAGGTCGAGATCGTCTGCATGCGCGGATCGGTCGTGGTGTCGGGCATGCCGCTCGGCGTGTACGTCTGCGTCGTGGTGCGATATGTGCCGGTCGTAGCGTCGTAGCGATCGGTCGTCGTCAGCGCTCCGACCGCGCCAGGGCCGGTGATGAACGGGTTGCCGTCGTAACCGAACGTGGTCAACGCGATCAGCTTCGCGCCCGTCGGTGTGATGGCAAACCTCGCCTCGTACATGGGCTTGTCGACGATGTACGCGAGCGCGTTGATCGGAGCGGTCGGGCGCAGCGTCGTGCGTTGCACCGCCTGATCGGCGATCTCTTCGATCGTGACCACGTTGCCGTATTGATCGGGCGTGGAGCGCACGGACCGCGCCTGGCGACACGTCGCGGTGCCCTCGCACTCGTAGTCGTCGACGATGTACTGGTTACACGTATAGGGCGGACCGCCCGTCGCGGTCGCGCCGACGTAGGAGATCGCGCGATGCGCGAACACCGCCGCAGCGCGGTTGGTCATGATTCGCTGCGTCATGCGCGCGCCGCACGCATCATCTACGGAGTCACGCGTGATCTCGACCGTGTCGCCGCTGGCCATGCTGCGCCAGCCGAAGCCGAGCTCGCCGCGCGCGTCAGAGAACCGGGCTTCGCCGTACGAATACTCGCGCAGGTCCGAGACTGGATGTTCGCCGTCCTCCCGGACCTCGACCGTGGTGACGACGACGGGACGGCTGCCCTCCGGCAGATACGTGCGACGCCCGAGGAGCGGGGCGTAGGTGATGTTCGTGATGCCAGCCCGGCTGTTGCCGATCTTCGTCACTCGGTCCGAGGGTGCGCGGAAGTACAGCGCACGGCTTTGGGTGGGATCGACGTAGAGAAGTGCCGCATCGCCGACGGCCGGATCCACGAATGCCTGCCATCGCCACGCGTCGTAGCCGTAGTTGACCGTCGGCGACCAGAACGGCATGTTCTTCGTGCGCTCGGCCGGCCAGTCGTACGCTGC
>JBBRED010000459.1:0-6130 GCA_038203335.1 Haliangiales bacterium
GACGCTCGGCGCGACCCAGCGGGTGAGCCCATCCTTGAGAAGGCAGGCCTCCGGATCGAACCACTTGCCCTCGTAGAGCAAGCGGCCGAGCTTGCGGCCGAGCGTGGCGTAGAGGTCGAGCGTGTTCTCGTTGTGGATCGCGCTGAGCAGGCGCTCGTAGGCGATGTGAAGGAGCGCCATGCCGGGAGCCTCGTAGATGCCGCGGCTCTTCGCATCGATCACGCGGTTCTCGATCTGATCGCTCGTGCCGAGGCCGTGGCGGCCACCGATCCGGTTGGCCTCGACGAACAGATCGTACGCCGACGCGAAGCCAACGCCGTTCAACGCGACCGGCTGGCCCTGCGCGAACGCGATCGTGATCTCCTCGGCGGCGACCTCGACATCCGCCTTCCAGTGCGCCACGCCCATGATCGGCGCGACGATCCGCATGCCGCTATCGAGCCGCTCGAGGTCCTTCGCCTCGTGCGTGGCGCCGAGGAGGTTCGCATCGGTGGAGTACGCCTTCTCGACGCCGGTCTTGTACGGCTTGCCGATCTTCGCGAGGTACTGCGCCATCTCGGTGCGGCCACCGAACGCCTTGACGAACGCAGCGTCGAGCCACGGCTTGTAGATCTTGAGCGTGGGGTCGACGAGGATCCCGTAGCGGTAGAACCGCTGGATGTCGTTGCCCTTGTGCGTCGACCCATCGCCGAACACGTGAACATCGTCATCGACCATCGCGCGCACGATCGCGGTGGTGGTGACCGCGCGCCCGAGCGGCGTGGTGTTGAAGTACTTCTTGCCGCCGACCGAGAGGTGGAACGCGCCGCACTGGATCGCGATCAGACCCTCCCGGACGAGGCCGTCCTTGCAGTCGATCAGCCGCGCGGCGGTGGCGCCGTGATCGAGCGCGCTCGGCGGGATATCTGCCGGGTTCGCCTCGTCGGGCTGCGCGAGGTCCGCCGTGTAGGCATGGACCGTCATGCCCTGCTCTGCCATCCACGCGACGGCGCAGCGCGTGTCGAGCCCACCGGAGTACGCGATCGCCATGCGCGTGCCCTTCGGGGGCAGCTGGCGGTAGATCCTGCTCATTTCTCGGTGTCCTCGTCGGCCTCGGCCTTGGTGCGCAATCCCGCCCGCTCCAGCAACTTGTAGAGGAACTTTCGCTCGAGCCCGGCGATCCGCGCGGCCTGCGAGAGGTTCCCGGCCGCGCGCTGCACGAGGTCCGTCAGGTACTCGCGCTCGAACTTCGCCACGAGATCGTCCTTCGCCTCGTGGAACGGGCGATCGGCGCGCGCGGTCTGGTTCTCCGGTGCGGCGGCGGTGGGCCGCAGCACGAACGGCATCGACTGGAAGTCGTCGTCGGGGCCCGCGAGCGCGACCGCGCGCGTGATCACGTTTCGAAGCTCGCGCACGTTGCCCGGCCAGTGATAGCGCTGCAGCCGCTCGAGAGCGGCGCCGCCGGTCTGCGCACCGAGATCGTTTCGACCCGCGCGATCGAGGAACATCTTGATGAGCGATGCGAGGTCACCCGTGCGCTGGCGCAGCGGCGGAACGTGGACCTCGACGACGGCGAGACGGTAGTAGAGATCGCCGCGGAAGCCACCGCGTGCGACCTCGCCGAACACGTCGCGGTGCGTGGCCGCGACGATGCGCACGTCGTAGCGCTCGCTCTTGCGACCACCGAGCGGAGTGACCTCGCCGGCCTCGAGCATGCGCAGGAGCTTCGGCTGCAGCGCGACCGGGAGGTCGCCGATCTCGTCGAGGAACAGCGTGCCGCCATTCGCCGCGGCGAACGCGCCCTGGCGATCTCCCGCGGCGCCGGTGAACGCTCCCTTGGTGTGCCCGAACAGATCGCTCTCGATCAGGGTCTCGGTCGAGGCGCCGCAATCGAACACCACGAACGGCCCGTCCTTGCGCGGCGAGGCATCGTGAACCCCACGCGCCATCAGCTCCTTGCCAGTGCCGCTCTCGCCGAGGAACAGGATCGGCGCGGCCGACTTGCTCGCGCGCTCGAGCACCGCGAACACCTGGCGCATGGGCATGCTCCCGCCGAGCAGCGCGCCGAAGTGGTCGTTCGTCGACGGCGAGATATCGAGCACCTCGTCGGCGGGCATCAGCTGCACGAGCGTCTTGCCGATGCGGATCGCCACGCCGGGGGGCGCGACCACCTTCTGCACCGCGACGCCGTCGATCACGGTGCCGTTCTTCGAGCCGAGATCCGTGATCGAGAACCCGGTCGCCGTCGGCGAGATCGAGCAGTGACGGCGCGACACGAACGTATCGGTCAGCACCACGTCGCACGACCGTTCGGTGCCGATCACCACGCCGATCGGCGGCAGATCGATCTCGAGACCCCGATCCGGACCATCGACGACTCGAAGCTGCGATGCGCGCGCAGGCGGGTGCGCGGCCACCGCGTTGGTGACGCGCGTGACCAGCACTAGCGGAGGATCCCGCGCAGGAAGAGCTGGCAGAGGTAGCGGTACGCCTCGAGCCGAGGCATGCCGGAGACGTCGAGGATCTCGTCGAGCGAGAGCGTGCCGTCGACGCGCGACAGGAGGAACGCCGCCCGCGGGCTGATCGGCGCCGCGCCGAGCTCGTGCAGCGGGCGTGCGAGAACGGGCTGCCGGTTGAGGTCGCCGAGGAAGTTCTGGAACACGCTCATGATCGTGTCGCGGTTGCGATGGATCAGCTTCTGCGCGAGCGCGCTCGAGGGATCCTCGGACAGCGCGAGATCCACGGCGGCCACCGCCTTGTCGAGATCCGTGCCCTTGCTCCACTCGCTCGCGCGCTCGAGGAGGGCCGAGATCCGCCGGCGGGTCTGATCCTCCTTCTGCTCGGTTCCGGTGACGCCCTCGTCGACCTCATCGAGGATCTGCTGGGTGCGCGCGTCGATCGGATCGAACGGCAGCACGATGTCGGACTTCGTACCGCCCTCGATGCCGAGCAGGCGCGGATCGAGCGGCGGCTTCGACATCGTCGGCTCGTCCTCGGTCAGCGCACGCCGGCTCATCGGCGACCGCAGGCCGAGCTCGCGGGTCGGCGCCGACACCAGCGGATCGGGCTCCGCGGGCGGTGGACGATGGCGGATCTCCTCGGTCGGCTTCTCGGAGAAGTCGCGGGTCGGCGTGGCGGGCGTCAGCGGAGCAGAGGTCTGCGCGTTGAACGACACGCTGATCTCAGGCGGCAGCTCCGGCTCGCCGAGGTCGAACGACTCGAGCGAGATCCTCTGCGACGATGCGGAGGAGGTCGGGGCCGCAGCGGGCGGCACGATGTTCGACGGCAGATCGCGCGTGACGTGCGCCGGCTTCGGGCTTGGCAGCGACGAGATCAGATCGTCCGACGAGTCCTCGCGCGGATCCTCGTACGACAGCGCGATCTCCGACGTGGCCGGCGGTGGCGGAACGGTGGGCTCGCTCTCCGTCGGCGTGCGGAGCGTCATCTGCAGGCTCGGCGGCGCCTGCGACGACATCCGCCGAGCGCGGGTGACCGGGGGCGCCGGGAGCTCGTCCGGATCCGGCGTGAACGGCTCGTCGGGAGCCGGTGCCGGTTGCGTGGGTTTGATGAATCCGAGGTCGCGCTTCTTCACATCAGTGACCTGGGTCGCGAAGCTCTTCACGTCGTCGGGGCTGCCGAACCCGGGTGTGCCCTCGGGTTGGAACTCGGCGGTAACGTTATCCTGGGAGAACAGGTCGTTGATCGCCGGGTTGTCGCTGTCTTTCGCCTTCGGCAGGGGCTCGGCGGTGGGCGCCCTCGTGATCCGCACCATCCGCGGCTCGTACTCGCGCGTCGCGTCCTCGAAGTTCACGCCCGGCGGCTCCGGCAGCGGTGGCTCGTCGGCCTCGATCTCGAGCATCAGCGGCTGTGGCTCGAGGTCGATCATCTTGTCGATGGTCTCCTCCGACGGCCGCCGCTGCGGCATCATCCCGGCCTTGTCGGGCTCGCTCTCCATGAACCAGCCCTCGTCCTGCGGGTCCATGTACATCGGCGCGCCGGGCTCGGGCCGAACCTCGCCCGGCATGATCTCGATCTGGTACTCGGGCTCTTCCTCGGCGATGCCGAACGGGGCGGACTCGTCATTGCCCGCGTCGGTCGTGAGCATCTCGTAGTTCATGCGCACGTAGTCGACGTAGCTACTCGCCTGGGCGTTGTTCGGATCGACCGCGAGTGCCTGCTCCCAGACGAGGAGCGCCCCATCGAGATCGCCCTGCCCGTACAGCGTCAGTCCTTCCTCGATGAGACGGTCTAGCTCCGTCAGATCAGGCATGGCTCATCCACGTGTCTTGGAAACCACTCCGCGGAACATGTTCAGCGTGCGGTTAAGAGCCTCGGTCGCCTCCGTGAGGGTGGTCAGATCCTTCGCTGCGATTGCCTGGCGCGTGCGCTCCACGACGGCGCGCGCCTTCTTCACCGCGTCCTGACCGAAGTCAGAGCCCGCGATGATGTCGGTGACCTGGGGGAACAAGCCCTCGATCTCCTCGAGCGCCTTCTCGGCCGCGTGGCGAGCCTTGTCGAACTCCTGGCCGGAGCGAACCTCGACCATGTAGTCCTTGTTCGCCTCGACCATCTTCTTGATCTCGTCCTCGGTCAGGCCCGAGGTCGCGGTCACGGTGATCGACTGCTCGAGACCGGTCTCGAGATCGCGCGCCTTCACCGACACGATGCCGTCGGCGGAGATGTGGAACATGACCTCGATCTCGACCTCGCCGCGCGGCGCGCGACGCAGACCGGTGAGCACGAACTCGCCGAGCAGCTCGTTCTCCTCGGCGCGATCGCTCTCGCCCTGAAGGACGAGGATCTTCACCGAGGTCTGGTTGTCCTTCACCGTCGTGAACACGTGCTGCTCGCTCGTGGGCACGGTGGTGTTCTGCTCGATGAGCTTATGGAAGTACCCGCCGACGATCATGATGCCGAGCGAGTGCGGCGTGACGTCGAGCAGGAGGATGTCGCTCTTCTCGTCGGTGAGCGCCGCGCCCTGGATCGCGGCGCCGAGCGCGACGACCTCGTCGGGGTGAACGCCCTTACACGGCTCGAGGCCGAAGAACTCGGCGACGGCCGACTGCACGCGAGGCATGCGCGTCATGCCGCCGACGAGGATGACGTCCTCGATCTGCGACTTCTGGATCTCCGCTTCCTCGAGCGTGCGCGCGCAGATCTCGACCGTGCGGTCGATCAGGTCGCTCGTCAGCTCCTCGAGCTTGTCGCGGGTCAGCATGGTCTGCAGGTGCAGCGCCTCGTTGCGGCCCGTGGAGATGATGAACGGCAGGTTGATCTCGGTCTCCTTGACGCTCGACAGCTCGCACTTCGCCTTCTCGGCGACGTCCTTGAGCCGCTGCAGCGCCATCTTGTCCTTGCGGAGATCGATGCCGTGCTGCTTCTCGAACCCGAACACCAGCCAGTCGATGATCCGACGATCGAAGTCCTCGCCGCCAAGGAACGTGTCACCGGCCGTCGAGATGACCTCGAACACGCCGTTGCCGATCTCGAGGATCGAGATATCGAACGTGCCACCGCCGAGGTCGTAGACCGCGACCTTGCGCTCGATGTTGCGGCCAAAGCCGTAGGCCAGCGCCGCGGCGGTCGGCTCGTTGATGATGCGGATGACGTCGAGGCCGGCGATCCGACCGGCGTCCTTGGTGGCCTGGCGCTGACCGTCGTTGAAGTACGCGGGGACCGTGACCACGGCCTTCTGCACTTCCTCGCCGAGGTACTCCTCGGAGATCAGCTTCATCTCCTGGAGGATGTACGCGCTGACCTCGGGGACCGAGAACACCTGGTCGCGGAGCATGATGCGCACGTCGTCGTGCGGCCCCTCGACGATCCGGTACGGCATGATCTCGAGCGAGCTCCGGACCGCGGCCGAACCCCACTTGCGACCGATCAGTCGCTTCGCGGCGTACACCGTGTTCTCGGCGTTCGTGATCGCCTGACGCTTGGCGATGTGGCCGACAAGACGCTTCCCGTTCTCCGCGATCGCGACCATCGAGGGAGTGGTCTTGTAACCAGCCCGGTTCGGGATCACGGACGGGGTTCCATCCTCGACAATCGCCACGCACGAGTTCGTCGTGCCGAGGTCAATGCCGATCACCTTGTCACTAGCCATGGCGGGCTATTTTCCCGCCAAACCCGAGTAATTCGCCAGTGATCG
>JBBRED010000460.1:0-6069 GCA_038203335.1 Haliangiales bacterium
GCTTACCGATCGGTATGACCTGAAACGGCATCTCGTAGCCATTAGGTACGGACTAGCGAACCTTCTTGAGTAACTGGTGAAGGGTCGAGCGAATCTCGAGCTGCCCGAAACGTTTGCCGACACAGATGTGTCGCCCCCCACCGAACGGTGTGAAGGCAGACGGGTGGCCCTTGTGCTCCGCGCGAGAGAAGCGCTCGGGGTCGAACGTGTTCGGAAGCGTCCAGTAGCGCGGATCACGGTGAACGACGACGGGCGCAAACCCAGTCAGAACGCCGGGCGGAATCCGGTAGCCGGCGAGCTCGGTCTCCTTCACGGTCACGCGCGGCATGAAGGGCAGCGGCGGGTGGAGGCGGAGGGACTCATCCACGACCCACGTGAGCTCCTCGAGCTGCTCGAGCTGTTCGAGAGAAAGCTCGTCGGGGAGCGCCATGCTGTGCTCTCGCAGGCGCTCCTGCCACTTCGGGTGCTTGGCGAGATGATAGATCGCCGTGGAGAGCGTACTCGTGCTGGTGTCGTGGGCCGCCATCATCACGAACACCATGTGACGGACGACTTCTTGGTCTGTGAATGCCTCGCCGTCCTCGGACCGGACGTGGCAGAGCTTGCTGAACAGGTCCGGCGTCTCCCGGGCTCGCTTCTCGGGGACCAGTTGCCCGACGTGCTCGGCCAGGAACGCCTGCCCCCGGATGCCCTTGTAGTAGCGGAACGGCCAGAGTGGTAGTCGCAGCATCGCGACGGATGCCTCGACGGCGTCGATGAATGCGCGATTGACCCGGTCCGCCCGCACGCCCGGTTCCGTGCCCATGAAGACGCGCGTCGCGATGTCGAGCGTGAGGGACTTCACGAACGGGTAGATGTTCGCGGCTGTCTGGCCGCGCAGGGAACCGATCCTTCGGCCGATGATCGGGTTCATCTTCTCGACGTACCCCGCGAGGTTCGCGCTCGTGAAGGCCTCCTGGAGGAGGCGCCGATGGTAGCGGTGCTCTTCGCCGTCCATCGCGAGGATGGCGCCCGGGAAGACGTGATCGAGGAACCTCTCCCAGCCGCGGCGGTTGGAGAGCGCCCCATCCTTGTTGCGGAGGCCTTGCTCCAGCCCATCCGCGCCGAAGAACGCGAGCACTCTCAAGCGACCGAGGAGGTGAATCCAGACCACGTCGCCGTGGTCATCGCGGAGCTTCTCGAGCATTGCCACCGTCCCGCGGCGCATGCCGAGCGCCCGCCCGACGATGGGCAGCGATGGCGCTCGCGGGGCGAGGCGTGCGTCTTTCATCACGCTGACTCGACCTCGAACAACGGACGGATCCCGGAAGCAAGGAAGGCGCGCAGCTCGACCCGCGGCGGATTGAACAGGAGCGACAGACACAGACGGACGATCCACTCGGTCAGGACGTAGGGATCGCGCTGGGCAACGACGCCTCGCTCCATGGCCGCTCCGAGCAACGGTCCGAGGACCTCCTTGAAGCTCTCGAGCACATCGGGGATGCCGTCGCGCATGAAGCTCGCGACCAGCTCTGGCTCGTCCGCAAGTAGCTTCGCGATCGTCGGGTTGCTCTTCACCTGTTCGATCGCTGACGCAGACAGGTCGATGATCGCCTCGACCACGGATGTCCCGCGATCACGAACCGACACACGTTGCACGGCTTGCTCGATCAGTCTGTGTACCTCGCGGTCCACGAGCAAGCGGAAGATCACGGTCTTCGCGCCGAGGACGCGATAGATCGTTGTGCGGTTGACGCTGGCCTCCCGCGCGATGTCCTGCGGCGATGTCCGGGACCACCCGTACCGCAGAACGCAGCGTTTGGTTGCGTCGAGGTAAGCGTCGAGCTCTGCCCGCGGGCGGGGCGGGAGGGCGCCGCGGTCGACCGCGGCTACCAGGAGATCCGGAAGGGACGATGCGGCCACAAATGGAGGTTCCCATGACGGGCGATGCAACAAAAGGACAAATCTGACGCAATGACTCTCATCGATATAATACCATTAGTATCAATATCTTACAGGATTCACGGCGACGGACACGTGAGCAGCCGACGGTGTGGCCTCGGTCGATCACTTCGTAGGCGATGTCGGGCCAGCGACCGGATTGCCAGAGTGACCGCCGTGCCTACGGCGAACTCATAGACACGGCCGGCTTGATCCGCAGAGCGACCGGAGGCCGCGCGCCGTCTACGCACGCCACGCGGTTGCGAGATCTGCGACGGTCGCAAAGCGGCGTTCCCGGGCAGCCTCGCACATGTCGAGGTCGATGATGCGTAGGTCGCTCGACGCGAAGTCGTAGAGCACACCATGAGCGAGTCAGTCGGCAATGGCTGATCGAGCGGTCGAATCGACCATACAGATCGACCACACGTCGAAGCTCGCCCTGTAACCATGCATGGCGCCGGCATTGGCGCGTGGTCCGCTTGCTGCACGACCGGAGGATCGATCAGGAGGACGCAGCAATGTGTGACAAAACCGCGGACACCCGCGATGGCAGTCTCAGCTATCGCCAGAGCTACGAGCGCTATGAACAAGATGTACATACGTACGGGAGGTTCAAACGCGAGCAAGACACGGCCTCGGTCCTCCCGGGGACAACGTTCGAGGTCACGTTCTTCGCGCGCGGGCTGCCCGTTCACGTCGAGGTGAGCGCGACCCGCGGTCTCGGAGACGCGACCGGGCAACTCGCGCGGATCCGCATGTCCGAGATCAATCCGTTCGATACCCTCAATCCGAGCGTCTTCGATCCCGGGGACACGACGACGCCGCCACCACCGCCGGATCCGACGCCGGTCAGCTCGTACCAGGCCGCCGTGACGGTGCGGCTGTTTCCCCCCGGTGGGCTGGCTCCCTTCGAGTGGATGTTCCCGGAGGGCACGGTCGACTGGTTCACCCGGCGGCTCACCTTCCCCGAGGGGCGGCCCGATCCCGCGCTGCTCGGGCTCACGGGCTGGTGGCGATGCACGGTGACTCCGACGAGCGACTACCCGGTTCTCGTCTCGGTGCAGGGCACCGGACGCCTCGACACGGTGCCGGTGCGCTCGGTGGATGTCTCGGCGCGCCTCCTCAACCGGGTGTTCGTGCAGGCGCTCGACGCGGTCTCGCTGCGGGCGCGCATGCAGGACGGCGCGCTCCAGGTGTGGATCAGCGACGAGATGGCCGAGATCCTCGGACGAGCGCGTTCGGTGTTCTCGTACGTGCTCCCTTCGGGCGTCACTTCCGCACCCGCGCTCGAGCAGTTGTCGGTCGAGATCGTCTCCGGCGAGGTGTGCGTCGCGCGTCTCGACGAGCGGCTGGTGGAGGTGGAACGGCAGATCGCCCACGCGCAGAACGAACCCGAGCGGGCAAAGGCCGCGCATGCGCGTGATGCGCTGCAGGCGAAGCGGGCGACCGTGGCCGCCCGCACGCACGACGTCTGCATCCGCATCCAAGCGTTCTTCACCGACGCGCCGATCACCACCTACTTCGACATCGACGCGGCGGAGATCGACGGAGACCTGGGCGAGATCTTCCTGCTCTTCTCAGCGGACTTCACCTCGCTCGGCGCCGTGGTGCTGCTCTCGATCGAGTACGGGACCCTGGCCAGCCTGGCGGATCTGGTCGGGCTCGCTAGCCTCCCGCGCGACGTGGACGAGACGCTGGAGCGCGCGTTCTACACCAACCAGAATGACATCCTCGGGTACTTCCGTGCGGCGCTCGGGCGCCTTGCCGCGCGCAACGGTGTCGCGCTCCGTGCGTGGTGGGCCAACAACGGGATCCATCTCGAGTACTTCGTCGACACGCCACGACCCACTGCACAAAATACGCGTTCCGACACCGTTACGGGGCCGGATACAGGCACCGGCAGCGTCGAGGGCTTCGACGCTTCGGCGGGAAGCGCGGGTCCTGATCCCGGCCCGGCCCCCGGCCCGATGGATCCCCTTGGTGAGTTTCCTACCGGCTTCGACGTCGTCGCGGGGAACGCGCTCACGCGCCTCGACCGGACCCAAACGATCGTGGTGATCATGATGGAGAACCGGTCGTTCGATCACCTCCTCGGCGACCTGCCGCGCGCTCGGCCTCGCGTCGGTGACCGCTACGACGGGATCCCCGAAGGAGCCAGCAACGCCTCGGCCGGCGCGTTCTCCGACCGGGTGCCGATGGTACGCGCCCGCGCGATCGGGCTCGATACTCGGATCCCGGTGAGCCCGAACCACCACCACTGCCCGGTGATGTTTCAGATCGGCGGTGGAACACGAGAGACCATCGGAACAGGCGAGATGGACGGATTCGCGCGCGATCTCGCGCACCGCACGGACGCGCCTCAACTGGCAATGACGTACTACGAAGAGCCCGATCTCCCGATCTACTATCGGCTCGCCGACGATCAGATGGTCTGTGACCGGTGGTTCTGCGCGCACCCTGGACCGACGTGGCCCAACCGGTGGATCACCGTGTGCGGGACGACGCCAGAGCTCGAGAATCCGGAGAACGACGACCCCCGTCTCGGCTACATGACCGAGCGCACGGTGTTCGATACCCTCACCGAGTACGGCATCGAGTGGAAGATCTTCGAGAGCGACCTCTCGTTGATCCGGCTCTTCGACAAGTACCGCATCGACGATACCAACGTGCTCCCCCGGAGCGATCTCGAGGCACTACTCACGCGGCCTGGACCGCTGCCGCGCGTGATGTTCATCGAGCCGAACTTCATCGACATGCCCGGGGGCGTTGCGAACGACGACCACCCGCCGGCCGATCTCGCCGACGGGCAGGTGTTCATCGGCGAGATCCTCGAAGCCTTCCGTCGGCACGAGCGGTGGAACGAGGTCACGATCCTCATCACGTACGACGAGCACGGCGGGTTCTACGACCACGTGCCGCCTCCGGGCAGCAAGCACGGCGATCCCGCCTGGGCGGGACGGATCCCCCGCGTCCACCCGGAGGGGCCCGAGTTTCTCGGCGTACGCGTGCCGACCTTCGTGGTCTCGCCGTACGTGGCGGGACCATCGATCAGCCACGTCGTGTTCGACCATACCTCCATCATCAAGACGCTCCTGGTCCATAACCGCGCCCGGTTGCCGCGGTCGGCGTTCGGTCGGTTCGGTGTCCGGGTGAGCCAAGCAGCGCACCTTGGCCAGGTGCTCACCGAGGACGTGCCGCGGCCTCCGCCGGTAAGGTCGTTCCTCGAGCGAGTGGGCGGGCCTAGCGCTCCCACACCCGGTGCCGTCTCGTGGATCGATCCGGCGACTGACGCAGAGCTTGTGTTCGATACGAAGAACGGCGCGTTCGTGAACCCGAAGACGGGTTGGTTGGTCACTCCGCGAACCGGGGCCGTGCTCGATCCGTCGACTCGAGAACCGATCGCGGCCGACGTCGTCCTGAAGTACTTCCCCGACCGGGTACGGGTCGAAAAGGCCGCCCCAGCGATCGCGGTGTGGGCCGACTCGACCTTCAAGGGGCTGGCGCGCGATGCCGCGACCGGCCGGTTTGTCGACGAGAAGACCAGCTACGTCGTCGACGCGAAGACCGGCGCGATCCACGATCCGAAGACCCGCGCGCCGCTCGATCCGGATCGGGCGATCGAGGTGCTCGGAGACCGGGTCCGGATCGAAACGCCCTCCCCGCTGCCCACGAGCGTCAAGCCGCGGCTCCGGCCCCGGGTTCGTCCGGAGCCCGAGTCGCGCGACTTCCACCAGAGCCTGCGCGGGCTGTTCACGCCGCGTCGGCGATACGAGCAATGACGCTACGCCGCGTCAGCGGATGGGGTGCGGACGACCGGCGAGCGCGAGGTGGCGCGTGGAGATCACGGGTAGGCGCGACAGCGTGGCGATGCCGTGGCGATCGCGGTGGCCCTCGATGTACGGCGCGTACGATGGCGTCATACCGAGACGGGTCGAGAGCTCGTGGGCCTGATCGACATTGCGCTGCGCACGTGGTCGAGGTCGACCTCCTGCAGGGCGACGACGTGCCGATCGAACGCCGCGATCACGCCGGCGACGCGACCGAGATCGACGCGCTGATCCCAGCCGCGTCCGTTGCGGATGTTGTAGGTCATGACCCGGAGCGACATCGTCTCGCGAAGCGTAGCGGTCGATTGCCCACAACGCGACC
>JBBRED010000461.1:0-6066 GCA_038203335.1 Haliangiales bacterium
CATTTCAGGACCTCGCGATCACCGCCCGCGCCGACAAGCTGACCTACGACTTCACCTTCAAGCAGCTCGCCGCCGGTGGGAAGAACATGACCTCGAAGCTGCCGATCCGGATCTCCGGCGGCAAGCAGGTGTTCGATCTCGAGATCGGGCGCCCGTCCAACATCGAGATGGCCAAGCTCGAGACCAACGCAGAGTGGTACCGCCAGGCGCCCTGGACCGACTGGGATCCGGGCAAGGTCACCGCCGCCCAGAAGGAGCCGATCACGTTCGCGATCTCCAAGGAGAAGGCGTCGACGGATGGCTTCTTCGACATGGCGCGCCTCACCGCCGACGGCAAGCTCGACATGGACGTGTACTTCGGCTGGGACTACCACTCGGACTACCACCTCAAGCACTCGAAGGAGCTCATGACCTGGTTGAAGAACCAGGGCTTCTCGTCGCCGGTGGCGAGTTGGGACCAGCTCACGCGCACGTCCGGCGCGTTCAAGCGCACGGTCAAGGCGGATACCCGCACCGTGAACGTCGAGGTCCGCATCTTCTTCGGCAAGCCGGGCACCGAGACGGATCCGGACACCGACGCCGGCGGCAAGATCCTCGAGGACGAGGCCCGAAACTCCCTCGCGACCCGCGACGTGGTCATGTACTCGGGCCACTCCGGCCCGTTCTACGGCTTCGCGCTCGCGAACTGGCGCAAGACCTCCGAGGGCGACCTCGACGACGCCGACATGCGCGTCATCGACATGCCGTCCGACAAGTACCAGGTGGTCCTCGCCGAGGGCTGCGACACGTATCAGATCGGCGAGGCGTTCAAGGAGAACCCCAAGAAGGCCGGCAAGAACATCGACATCATCACGACGACGTCGTTCTCGAACGCGTCCACGCCGGCCACGGTCGAGGACTTCATCTCGGCCCTGCTCGCCCGCGACACGACCGGTCGCCTGCGACCGCAGCCGGTCTCGACGCTCCTGACCAGGCTCGATTCGGAGTCGTGGGGCTTCACCACGAAGTACGGCATGCACGGCATCGACGACAACCCGAAGCTGGTTCCGTTCGCGAACACCGCCAAGTTCGGCAAGGCGTGCTCGGCGAACTCCGACTGCGGAGGGCCCGGAAACCTGTGCGTTTCTGCCTCGGGCGGCAAGAAGTGCACCGCGGCCTGCACCGAGACCGCGGGCTGCGGCACGGGGTATTCGTGCAAGGCCGTCGCGAGCGCCTCCTCCAGCACGATCTACGGAAAGGCCTGCGCGAAGAACTAGATCGGCAACGGTCTTGCTACGATGTCCTTCGGCGATGAAGGACACGCTCGTGATGATCATGGCCGGCGGCAAGGGCTCTCGCCTTGGCCCGCTGACCATCCACCGCTCGAAGCCCGGCGTCCCGTTCGCCGGTCGTTACCGGATCATCGACTTCGTCCTGTCGAACTTCGTGAACTCGGGGTACCGGCGCATCTACGTGCTCACGCAGTACATGTCGTCGAGCCTGATCAAGCACATGTCCCGCAACTGGCGGCTCTCGGGCTTCGGCGAGTACATCGAGGTCGTCCCCGCGCAGATGCGGCTCGGCGAGTTCTGGTACCGCGGCACCGCCGACGCCGTGTACCAGAACCTCAACCTCATCAAGGACTCGCGGGCCGCGCACGTCGCCGTGTTCGGCGGTGATCACGTCTACAACTTCGACGTCGCGCAGATGGACACGGCGCACCGCGATCGTCACAGCGACCTCACCGTCGCCGCGATTCCGGTGCCGACCGCCGAGGCCAGCGGATTTGGCATCATCGATGTCGACGCCGACGGTCGGATCGTCGGGTTCATCGAGAAGCCCAAGAACCCTCCGGAGATGCCGGGACGCCCGGGCTGGTCGCTGGTCTCGATGGGCAACTACATCTTCCGCCGCGAGATCCTCGAGCGCGTGCTCGTCGACGACGGTGGCATCCCGAGCTCGCGCCACGATTTCGGCCGCGACATCATCCCGCGCCTGATCTCCGAGGGAGCGAGCGTTCACGTCTACGACTTCGCGCAGAACCACATCGCCGGCGCGCCCGAGGATGCGCAGCCGTACTGGCGCGATGTCGGAACGATCGACAGCTACTTCACGTCGAACATGGAGCTGCGCGCCCGCGTGCCCGCGCTCGACCTGTACAACCGGAAGTGGCGGATCCGCAGCGCACAGCGCGACTACCCGCCCGCGCGGTTCGTGCGCGCCGGCGAGGGCTTCGGCCCGGCCGAGGTCGACGACAGCCTGATCTGCGAGGGCTCGATCATCGCATCGGCGTCGGTGCGCGAGACCGTGCTGTCGTACGACTGCTTCGTGCATGCCGGCGCCGAGGTCTGCGATTCGATCATCCTGTCGGGCTGCGATATCGGTCGCGGCGCGCGGCTGAGGCGCGTGCTGCTCGACAAGAACTGCAAGATCGAGCCGGGCTGCGTGATCGGCGAGGACATCGAGGCGGACCGCGAGCGGTTCCCGTTCGTCACCGAGTCCGGAATCGTCGTCGTTCCGAAGGGCTCCGTGATCCCGGCGAAGGGCCCATTCGTCCTCGCAAACGACGTCGCGGAGCTGCTCGGCAACGAGCCCGAGCTCACCGCGCAGCTGCGTCCGGGGACGTTCGTGGTCTCGGGGCAGAGCCGGCACAGCTACGACTCGGCAGGCCCGCGGTTCAAGAAGTTCGCCGGCACCGAATCCACGTAGTCCGCGTGCGCGTCGTTCACGTCTCCTCCGAGGTCGCGCCGTTCGCTCAGTCCGGCGGGCTCGCCGATGTGGTCGCGGGACTGCCCGCGGCGCAGGCCGCGGCGCACGGCCTCGACGTCGGCGTGATCGTCCCGATGTACCGCGGCGTCGGCGCTCGCCTCGAGGATGCGGGCATCGCGATCGATCGCAGCGTGCCGCTCTCGCTCGAGATCGGCGTTCACGCCGTCGTTGGCGCGCTGCGAATCGCGACGATCGGTCGCGTGCACTACGGCTTCGTCGATCTTCCGGCGCTCTACGATCGTCCCGGCAATCTGTACGGTCCCGGCGGTGCCGGCGAGTGGACCGACAACCACGTGCGCTTCGCCGCCCTCGGGCTCGCGGCGATCACGGCCGCGCCCGCGCTCCTCGGCGGAGCTCCCGATGTGGTGCACGCGCACGACTGGCAGGGGGGACCGGCGGCGATCTACGCGCGGCTCGCCGCCAAGCCGCCCGCGATCGTCGCCACGATCCACAACCTCGCCTACCGCGGCATCTTCCCGAAGGCCGTGATGGACGAGCTCGGCGTGCCGTGGCGGCTGTTCACGCAGCAGAACCTCGAGTTCTACGATCAGGTCAGCTTCCTCAAGGGCGGGCTCGCCGCCGCCGACGTGGTGACGACGGTCAGCCCGAGCTACGCGCAGGAGATCCTGACGCCGCAGTTCGGCGAGGCGCTCGACGGGTTCTTGCGCTGGGACGTGAAGCGGCTCGTCGGCATCGCCAACGGCATCGATACGACCGCGTGGGATCCGGGACGCGATGCGCTCGCGAAGCGCGCGACCGTCCGCACTGCCCTCGCCGCCGAGATGGAGCTGCCGCTCACCGATCGCGAGCCGCTCATCGGCGTGATCGCGCGGATGACGGGCCAGAAGGGACTCGACCTCGTCGCCGACGTCGTGCCCGATCTCGAGGCGCTCGGCGCGCGCATGGTCGTGCTCGGCGCGGGCGAACCAGATCTCGAGGAGCGGTTCCGTGAACTCGCGCGCACGTTTCCGCAGCGGATCGCCGCGCGCATCGGTTTCGATCTCGGTCTCGCGCGACGGATCTACGGCGGCACCGATCTGTTCGCGATGCCGTCGCGGTTCGAGCCGTGCGGACTCGGTCAGCTCTACGCGATGCGCTTCGGATCGATCCCGGTCGTGCACGCCGTCGGTGGCCTACGCGACACCGTCTCCGACGGCGTCACCGGGATCCAGTTCACCGGCGCCGACGCGAGCGCACTACGCACCGCGCTCGCGCGCGCCGTCGCGCTGTATCGCGATCCCGTCGCATTCTCGTCACTGCAAACGCACGCGATGGCGCGCGACTCGTCATGGAATGCGTCGGCGCTCGAGTACGTGCAGCTCTATCGCTCGCTTCGTGCGTGACAGCGCGCACTCAGGTGCAGCGCAATGCTGCAGCGAGAACCCCGCCAGATCGCCGAATTGGCCGTACCAGTGTCCGACGTTCGGACGGCCCCGTCCGTGGATCGGACGTGGATGTCCGCTGCGCGGACTCGGCCGTCCGCCGTACGGACCCGTACAAATAGCGTGCGCCCGCGCGCGGTCCGGGGGGCGGACGGATGACGCACTGCGGTGTGACTCCCCCTGTCGATAACCCCGGAGATCCCGCCACTTGTTCACAAGCCTTTTGGGACCTAAGCCCTCGAATCCCAAGCGGCACTTGGGAACCGAGGAGGAGCTGTGAACAAGTTGTGATCCCGGGGCTGAAGATGGGTCCGGGAGCGACGGCGGGTCAACTACTTACGCGCTGTGTCACGAGACATCGGAGGGTGTCCTACATGTGTCCCGCGTCACCGTACTCCGGACGCTGAACCGGGATTTGAACCCGCTCCAGTCCCGGCCGCTGGCAGCGCCGCGAGCGCCGTACACGCTTCCGTGTCCTTGCGCTCACAGGCGCGCTTCAGCAGCGCTCTGCCGAGCTCCACGTCCTTCTGCATGCCGATGCCCTGAACGCGCATGGCGCCCAGCACACGGCACGCGATCGGATCCTCGGCGCGGCACCCGCGATCGAGCCACACGCTCGCCGCCGTGGTGCTCGTTGGAAGTCCCTTGCCCTCGAGATACGCGATGCCCATGTGGCGGCACGCGACGCCGTCCCCGTCGTCGCAGCCCTTCTTGTAGTGCTTCACCGAACCGTCGAGGTCGTTGCGCGTGATGTCGAGATCGCCGGCGTTCGTGCACGCGTAGGGCGCTCCGCCCTGACACGCGAGATCGAGGAGCTTCTCCGCGCGCTCGAGATCCGCCGTGACGCCGTGACCGTCGCGGAACATCAGGCCGAGGTTCCGGCAGGCGAGCTTGTACCCGCCGTCGCATGCCGTCTGATAGACCTCGACGCCCTTCGCGGTGTCCTTGTCGACGCCAACGCCCTCGACGAGCGCGAGCGCGACCTGGTTGCACGCGGCGAGGTTGCCGCCGTTGCAGCTCTGGCCGAACAACGCCGTCGCCTGGCGGAGGTTCTGCTTCACGCCGACGCCCTCCGTGTACATGATCGCGAGGCTGCGGCAGGCCTCGAGGTCACGGGCGACGCACTTCTTGTCGTAGCTCGCGGCGAGCGTGGCGGAGTCCATCGCGGCCGAACCGGATCCAGAGCCGGAGCCGGCGGAGTCCTCACCCTTCTTCGATCCGCACGCAGCAGACAGAGCGAGCGCGAGAAGGAACCAGCGAGTCATTGCTCGGGAGGTATCACAGGTCGAGCACCGCGGTCCGGACGTTGCCATACACCCGATCACCGGCGGCGCCGCTACGCGGCAGCTGCGACAAGCCGAGGATGATGACCGCGCCGATCGCGAACGCGATCAGCATGCCGCGCAGGCTCGCGGCACGCTGGAGCGCGAAGCCAAGGAGCCCGAACACGAGCGCGAGATACGGCACCGCGCCGGCGATGCCGCCGATGCCGAGCGCCGAGCCGAGGTTCGGCGCGACGAGGTTGTCGCCGAGCATGCGAAACGTGACCTCGACGAGCGGGTTCTTCAGGCTGTCGGGCCAGTACGGGAACGTGACGGTGGTCAGGCCGTAGACCACCACACCGACGACGATCGTACCCGCCGCGGCGCCGAGCACGAGCGGCCGAGCGCGCCACGCCTGGAGCTGCGCCGCGACCAGCGGCAGCATGAACGGCAGCATCGCGGTGATGTAGCGCGGGCCCACGCCCCAGCCGCCGCGCCAGAAGTTGATCGACGAGATGAACAGGATGTAGATGACGACGACCGCGCCGGAGACGATCACGATCGCGCGCTCGCCCTTCCTCGCGAGCGTCACGGCGCCGGGGATCGCGATCAGCAGCCACGGCGCCAGCGTGATGAGGCCGTTGTCGGGCGCCATCATCGACCCCCAGAATGCC
>JBBRED010000462.1:0-6033 GCA_038203335.1 Haliangiales bacterium
GCGGATCGAGTGGGCACTCGGGGTGGCCGGGCTCGCCGATCGCGCGGACGACGGCGTCTCCGAGTTCTCCGGCGGCATGAAGCGGCGCTTGAACCTCGCCGCGGGCGTGCTCCACAAGCCGAAGCTGCTCATCCTCGACGAGCCCACCGTCGGCGTGGATCCGCAGAGCCGCAATCACATCTTCGAGACCGTGAAGACGCTCCGCGCCGAGGGCATGACCGTGCTGTACACGAGCCACTACATGGAGGAGGTCGAGGCGCTGTGCGACCGCGTTGCGATCATGGACCATGGCAAGCTGGTGGCCTCGGGCACGATCGACGAGCTGGTCGCCACCCACGGCGGCAAGGGCCTCGACATCGAGATCGACGGTGACCTCGAGGCGGCGCGCACCGCGGCGGTGGCGGCGATCGAGGCCACCGGTGCCACCGTGAAGAATATCTCCGCGCGGCGCGGCAACCTCGAGGGCGTGTTCCTCGCATTGACGGGCAAGGCCCTGAGGGACGAGTGATGCTCGGAGCCGCGATCCAGAAGGACCTGCTACTGCTCTCGCGCGATCGCCGTGCGCTCGCGATGCTGTTCGTGATGCCCGTCGCGTTCATCCTCGTGTTCGGGATGTTCTTCAAGTTCGGTCCCGACAAGGGCAAGCCACGGCCGATCGCCGTGTGGCACGCGCCCGGCGATGCGCGCGGCGAGCGGCTGGTCCAGAACCTCACCGCGTCGGAGTCGTTCGCGCCCGTCGAGCTGCCCACCGCCGAGGCCGTGCGCGCGTCGGTGGTCCACGAGGACACCATCGCCGGCCTCATCGTGCCGGTCGACTTCGTCGCGGGCACGAATCCCGTGGAGCTCGTGCTCGACGAGGGCATGTCGCTTCAAGTCCGCGGGCCGCTGCAGGGCGCGCTGATGGGGTTGACCGCGCGCGCGGTGCTCGGGCTGCCACCGCCGAACCCGAACGAGCCGGCCATGGTCGTGGTCAAGACGCCGCCCGGCATCGATCGGCCGATGACGAACATCTCGGCGTTCCAGGTCACGGTGCCCGGCAACGCGGTGCTGTTCGGGTTCTTCATCGCGCTCTCGGTCGCGATCGGCTTCACCGAGGAGCGACGCAGCGGCACGTGGCGACGATCGATGGCCGCGCCGGTGTCGCGCGCGACCTTGCTGCTCGCGAAGCTCGTGCCGTACGCGCTCGTCGGGCTCGGCCAGATGACGTTCCTGTTCGGCGTGGGCGCCCTCGGCTTCGGAATGCAGATCGCAGGAAGCGTGCTCGGGCTCGTACTGCTCTCGATCGCCGTCGTGATCTGCGCGACCTCGCTCGGCCTGTTGCTCGCGTCGCTCGGGCGCACCGAGAAACAGATCGGCAGCATCGGCCCGCCCGTTCTCCTCGTCATGGGCATGCTCGGCGGCTCCATGTTCCCGCGGCTCGCGATGCCGGTGTTCATGCAGAAGGTCGGCCTCGCCATCCCGCACGCGTGGGCGCTCGATGGCTATTACGCCCTGCTCGTTCGCCCGAACACGACGGTGATCGACGTGCTGCCGCAGATCGGCGCGTTGCTCGGGTTCTCCGCGCTGTTCGCCGTGATCGGCGTGTCCCGGTTCCGCTTCGAGCCCTGAGGAGATCGATGAAGCTCGACATCAAATCCACGTGCACCTCGTGCCGCGATGCAAAGGCCGCGCTCAAGACCGCCGGCATCACCGCCGACATCCTCGACTACGCGCGCAAGCCACTCCCAGCGGAGACCGTCGAGGAGATCGTCGCCGCGGCTGGCTCGGTGGCCGCCGTGCTCAACACGCGTCACGAGACCGCGAAGACGAAGGGGTGGGCGACCAAGCCGCCCGAGGCGAAGGCGTTCGCGAAGGCCGTCGCGGCCGAGGTGAATCTCCTGCGCCGGCCGATCCTGATCGACGGCACCACCGTCATCGTGGGATTCGACAAGCCGCGCTACGCCGCGCTCGCCAAGCCCTGAGCGAGTGCGCTAGGGTCCAGCCATGTTCCGGCTTTGAGGCCACCGACGATCCGACGTGTTCGGATCACGACACGACGGGTGAGCCCTCTCCGGGTGCACCCGCACCTGGAGTTTCATGTCCTTCAACTTCGAGCAGCTCGAATCCATCGCGGCCGTCGCCGCCGCCAACGCCACCGAGGTCGATCGCGGCGCGTTCCCCACCAAGACCGTCGAGGCGCTGCGCGCCGCGGGCGGTCTCGGCCTGGTCAGCGCCACCGACGTCGGCGGATCCGGCAAGGGCCTCGCCGAGGCCACGATCGTGGTCGAGCGCCTCGCCCGCGAGTGCGCGTCGACCGCGATGGTCGTGTGCATGCACTACTCCGCGGTCGCCGTGATCGAGGCCCACGGCGCGCGCGAGGTCCGCACGGCGGTCGCCGCCGGCAAGCACCTCTCCACCCTCGCGTTCTCGGAGGCCGGCTCGCGCAGCCACTTCTGGGCACCGATCGGAATCGCGAAGCAGTCCGGCGGCGACGCGCTGCTGACCGCGCGCAAGAGCTGGATCACCTCGGCGCACCACGCCGACAGCTACGTGTGGTCGAGCAAGCCGCTCGCGGGCGCCGAGGCGTCCACGCTCTGGCTCGTGCCGCGCACCACCGCCGGCGTGCGGCTCTCGGAGGCGCAGTTCGACGGCATCGGTCTGCGCGGCAACGACTCCGTGCCGGCGACCGCCGAGGATGCGCGCGTGCCGATGACGGCGATGCTCGGCGGCGACGGCGCGGGCTTCGGGATCATGATGGGCGTCGTGCTGCCGTGGTTCAACGTGCTCGTCGCGTCGACCTCGGCCGGCCTCATGGAGGCGGCGACCACGCGCACCGCAGCGCACGCGGGCGGCACGCAGTTCCAGGACGTGGGCAGCTCGATCGCCGACCTGCCGACCGTCCGCGCGTTCATCGCGCGTATGCGGATCGCGACCGATCAGACCAAGGCGCTGATCGGCGACACCCTCGCCGCGATGGGCGTGAACCGCGCCGACACCATGCTGCGCGTGCTCGAGAGCAAGGCGGCCGCCGGCGAGTCCGCCGCGATGGTCACCGACCTCGCGATGCGCGTCTGCGGTGGCGCGGCGTTCCGGAAGGACGTCGGCGTCGAGCGGATCTTCCGCGATGCGCGCGCCGCGCTGGTGATGGCCCCCACCACCGACGTGCTCTATGACTTCATCGGGAAGGCCGTCTGCGGCCTGCCGCTGTTCTAGCCATGGCGAACCAACTCGTTCTCGGCGCCGTCGCGTACGACGCGAAGGTCGTCCCGATCTGGGAGGGCTTCAAGGTCTACTTCGAGGCCGCCGGCCTGCCGTTTGACTACGTCCTCTACTCGAACTACGAGCGTCAGGTCGAGGCGCATCTGCGCGGCGAGATCGACGTCGCGTGGAACTCGCCGCTCGCCTGGCTCGAGGCCGAGCGCGGCGCGAAGCGGATCGGCCGCACCGCGGAGGCGATCGCGATGCGCGACACCGACTGCGATCTCACGAGCGTCGTGCTCGTGCGCGCTGACGGCCCCGTCCAGACCGTCAAGGACCTCTCGGGGAAGCGAATCGCGGTCGGCGCTTCGGACTCGCCGCAGGCGACCCTGATCCCGCTCGTGGCGCTCGCGGAGGCCGGCGTCGAGGGGACCGTGATCCGTCACGACATCGCCGTCGGTAAGCACGGCGACCACGTTGGTGGCGAGCGCGATGCGGTCAAGGCCCTGCTCGCGGGCACCGCCGACGCCGCGTGCGTGATCGACGGCAACCGCCTCGCGTTCCTGCGCGAGGGCATGTTCGGCGCGAACACGCTCAAGGTCGCGCTTCAGACGGCGTCCTACGACCACTGCAACTTCACGATCCTCGACGGCGCCCCGCCCTCGATCGCGAAGTTCCGCGAGCTCCTGCTCGCGATGTCGTACGACGACGCGGCCGTGCGGCCGCTGCTCGACATGGAGGGCCTCAAGGTGTGGAAGCCTGGGCGAACCGTCGGCTACGCGCTCCTCGAGCGCGCGGTCGATCGCTACGACACGCTCGCGCCCTGGCTCGCTCGGTACGCATGACCGGTCGCCTCGACCTCGGCGACCTCGGGCTCGACGAAGGAGCGCACCTCCTCGTCAAGCGGGCGCTCGCCGCGGCGCCGCACGTGCTCGTGGCGGGAACGGCGATCAACCTCGGCGTCGATCTGCCAGCCTGGGCGCGGTCGCTGGGCCACGGCATCGAGCACACCGCCTCAGGCTACGTGCTCACCCGAGGCCCCGATCGCTGGCGCGGGGCGGAGCGCGCGGGCTCCGTGGCAACGCCGGTGGATCACGCGCCGGCGCGCTGGGGCCTCGCCGCGCGCGGCGCGCTCGTCGAGCTCGGAGCGCCGGTCTTCGATCTGCCGCTCTCGGATCGCGCGGACGTGTGGGCCGACGAAGCGGCGCGCCTCTACGCGCAAGCCGCCGCGGCGCAGTGGGATCCCGCGACGGCGATCCCGTGGGACGCGCCCGCGGATCATCCGGCGGAGGTCGAGGATGCGATCGTCCAGGTGATGACGTACCTGATCGAGAACGAGACCGCGGCGCTCCTCGTGCCGACGAAGTTCCTCGCGCGTCTGCATCCGCACTTCCGCGAGGTGATGCAGCTCCTCGCGATCCAGGCAGCCGACGAGGCCCGGCACATCGAGGTGTTCACGCGCCGCGCGCGCCTTCGCCGCACGGAGCTCGGCCTCTCCACCGCCGGCGGCCAGGCCTCGCTCGCGACCCTGTTCGACGAGCCGGACTTCGCCGTCGCGAGCTTCCTGCTCTCGGTCCTCGGCGAGGGTAGCTTCCTCTCGCTCCTCTGGTTCATCCGCGATCACGCGCCCGACCTCTGCACCCAAGTGGTCGCGCGCCTGGCCGCGCAAGACGAGGCGCGCCACGTCGCGTTCGGCCTCGCGCACCTCGCGCGCCACGCCGCCGACGACGCCACCCTCCTCGACCGCCTCGCCGCCGCGATCGAGCGCCGCCACTCGTCCCTCGCGCACACCGCCGGCCTCAACGCCGAGGTGTTCGACGCCCTGCTCCTCCTCGCCGCTGGCTCCTGGGAGCCCGCCGCCCTGCGCGCCGGACACGCCGCCGTCGAGGCCCTTCAGCGCGCGATGGACGATGGCCGCCGGCAGCGCCTGATCCGCCTCGGCTTCGCTCCTGATCGCGCCGCGGCCCTCTCGGCGCTCCACACGCGCAACTTCATGTGACGCATCTCCCAAGGGGGACAGACCAGGTTCTGCGCACTTGCCGGTCGCTGGTTGTCTACGTTGAAAGCGTCCCCGCGCCATCGACACCGCCGCCACCGAGGAGCGACGAGTTCGCGGCGTTGACGATCGCGTCGACCTCGAGGGTCGTGATGTCGGCCTGGACGATCGCCAGGCGATTCAGAATAGCTTCCTCCAGCATCGTGTCATATTGACACGATCAGGTCAGAGGCGCCAGCTCGATCGCGACGCCGCCGAGGACGGCGTTGCCGGAGAGCGGATCGCGCAGCGAGTCGTCGAGGATCGCGTTGAGGTTCGCGCCTGGCCGTTCGGCGGCAACGCGCATCTGCGTACCCGGCTGCGCGTGGCCCCAGCCGTGCGGAAGGCTGACCACGCCGGGCATGATGTCGGTGGTCAGCTCGACCTCCACCTCGATCGAGCGATCGCCGCGCGACAGGCGCGCCCGCCCGCCGTTGGTCAGCGCGAGGCGCGATGCGTCGGTTGGATGCACGAGCGCGGTGCCGCGGAACTTGCCGGCCGCGAGGGTAGGCAGGTTGTGCAGCCAGGAGTTGTTCGAGCGCAGGTGGCGCCGACCGATCAGCACGAGCGGCGGTGCCGGCCGCGCGAGGTCCGCGCGCGCACGCGCTACATCCGCGAGGAGCGGCGGCGGCGCGAGCTCGATCTTGCCCGAGGGTGTGCGAAGCATCTCGGGGATCCGAGGCGCGAGCGCGCCGAGGTCGATGCCATCGGGCGCGGCGACGAGCTTCGCCAACGTCAGGCCGTCGGGGACGGCGCCAAATCGATCTCCATAGGGGCCGCCGCGCAGCGCGAGGTCGAACAGGCGATCGGGCCCCTTCCAC
>JBBRED010000463.1:0-6008 GCA_038203335.1 Haliangiales bacterium
ATTCCGTTCGCGTTCGGTATCGGCGCGCTCGCATCCGGCCGACTCGACGATATGTGGATCGGTACGGTCCGCACCTGGATGCTGGTCTGCTTCGGCTTCCTCGGCCTCGGCCTCGGCCTCATCCTCGGTGGTCGCTGGGCGTACGAGGAGCTCGGCTGGGGCGGCTACTGGGCGTGGGATCCCGTCGAGAACGCCGGGCTGATGCCCTGGTTCACAGCCACCGCGTTCCTCCACTCCGCGATCATCCAAGAACAGCGCGGCATGATGAAGCGCTGGAACCTGGTGCTCGTGTGCCTGACGTTCTTCCTCACCATCTTCGGCACGTTCATGACCCGCTCGGGCGCCGTGCAGTCGGTGCACGCGTTCGGCGAGGACAACGTGCTCGCGCTGCAGTTCATCGTGTTCATGGCGGTGATCGGCGTGGTGTCGGTCGGACTGATCATGTTCCGGTCGAACAAGCTCGCGAGCAAGAGCGAGTTCGATTCGTTCTACTCCCGCGAGTTCGCGTTCCTCCTCAACAACTGGATCCTCCTCGGCTGCGCGTTCTTCGTCCTGTTCGCGACGATGTTCCCGACGATCTCCGAGGCCCTCGATGGCTCGCGCGTGTCGGTCGGCATCGCGTTCTTCAACAAGTGGATGACGCCGCTCGGCCTCGTCCTCCTGTTCCTCGCCGGTGCGGCGCCGCTGCTCGCGTGGCGCAAGACCACCCGCGAGCGCCTGTGGCAGCAGTTCGTCTTCCCGCTCGGCCTCGCGGCGGTGACCGTCGTCGCGCTGCTCATCCTGGTGCCGGGCGTCACCGTGAAGACGTCGATCTTCTCGGACACGCTCGCGCTGCCCGTCTCGCTCATCAACTTCGGTCTCGTGGCGTTCGTCTTCGGCTCGATCGCGCAGGAGTTCGTCCGCGGCGCGATGGTTCGCCGACGTCAGACCGGCTCGGATCCGTTCACGTCGATGGTCGGCCTCGTGCTGTCCAAGCGGCGCAAGTACGGCGGCTACCTCGTTCACCTCGGCGTCGCGGTGCTGTTCATCGGCTTCGCGGGCAAGGCGTACGACCGCATGGTCGATCGCACGATCGAGCAGCCGGCGAGCGTCGAGAAGATCGCACCGTTCGGCGCCGATGGCACCGTGACGTCGCTCCCGCCCAACACGAAGAGCTCGTTCGCGTTCGGCAGCTACGTGTTCCTCTACGAGCGGCTGATCTCCACGGCCGATGACCACAAGGACGCGGTCACCGCGCAGATCTCGATCTGGAAGAACGGCGAGCACATCAACACCGTCTACCCGGGCAAGTGGGACTACCACCGCGGCGAGGAAGCGACCACGGAGGTCGCGATCACCGTGCGATTGCAGGAGGACGTGTACATCGTCCTCACCGGCTACGACCTCGATAGCCAGCTCGCGAACTTCCGCGTGTTCATCAATCCGCTGATCAGCTGGGTGTGGATCGGGTTCTTGATCTTCGCGTTCGGCACGCTCGTCTGTCTGATCCCGCAGGGGGTCGTCGACCGACTGGCCATCAAGCCGAAGAGCCGCATGGGCCGCGCGGCTGACGTGGGCATCCTCGCCGCGCTCCTGTTCGGCTTGACCACCGGCCTCGCCGGCCAGGCCAACGCGCAGGGCGCGGAGCACATCCCCGCCGGTGGCGGCATGGGCGATGACGGCATCGGCTGGGCCGCACGCAATCGTCCCGATACCGGCACCTCCGAGAAGGCGATGAAGGAGCTGCTCTGCGTGTGCGGCTGCCCACGCGAGAGCGTGTTCGACTGCAAGTGCAAGACGGCCTCGGATCTCCGCGGGCAGATCATGGGGTTCATCAACGAGCGCGACGCGAGCGGCAAGCCGAAGTTCGACATGGCGTCGCCCGAAGGTCGGCAGCAGGCGTACGACGCCGTGCTCACCGAGTTCGTCAGCAAGTACGGTGGAGAGCAGGTGCTCGCCACGCCGCGCAGCAAGTTCTCGTGGTTGTTCCCTTCGCTCGCGGTGGTCGGCGGCCTTGGCCTCATCTTCGTGGTCGGGCGCCGGATGGTCGGTCGCGGCAAGGCCGTGAACGTGGCGGCGGTCGCCGACAGGAAGGCCGTCGAGGAGGACGAGTACGCAGACAAGCTCGATGACGAGCTCGCAGGCGTTGACTGAGCCATGGGCCTTCTCGCGAAGATCGTCGACAACGCGGCCGATCAGCTCGCCAACCAGGCGCCGCTGAAGGCACCCGATCCGTATCGCTGGCCCAAGCGCGCGGCGTGGTGCTCGATCCTCGTGTTCGGCTGGATGTTCATCCTGTGGACGAACCGGTTCCACCTCACGGCGCCGACCGTGTTCGTGTGTATTGGCTTTCTCGCGATCGAGCTGGCCATCTACAACCTGTTCCGCACCGGTGCCGAGGTCGTCGCGGACGGCGAGGACGGCGACTCCACGTGGGGCCGTCCGCTCGGGGCGAAGGGCGAGCTCGAGCGCGAGAAGAAGACGCTGTTGAAGGCGATCAAGGAAGCGGAGTTCGATCGCGAGATGGGCAAGCTCTCGAAGTCCGATGCCGACGAGATGATCGGCCTGTACCGCGCGCGCGCCATCGAGGTCATCAAGGAGCTCGACCGGCTCGGCGAGACCAGCGTCGGCACCGTGCGCGAGCAGATCGAGCGCGAGGTCAAGGCGCGACTCGAGCTCGAGCAGCGGACCAAGGGCATCGCCGAGAAGGCCGTCGAGAAGCAGGACAACTTCAGGAAGAAGAAGGGCAAGGGCGCGAAGGGCACCAAGGCCGACGCGAAGCCTGCCACCGAGAAGCTCGAGACCGACAAGCCCACCGTCGAGGCGAAGTCCGTCGAAGATTCGACGCCGGGCGACGAGACCGACGCAGAGCCCACGACCAACGCGAAGCCTGCCGACGACGCGGCGCCCGGCGTCGACCTCTCGACCACCGAGTCCGCAAAGACCGCGGCGAAGGAAGCGGCGCAGTGATCACCACGCCTACGTCTGGACAGCCCGAGGAGCAACGATGAACCGCTTCGTCTCGATCCTCGCGGCGCTCGTCATCGCCGTTGCCGTGGCACCCGCGACCATCAACGCCCAGCCGGCGGCCGCGATCGGTCATCCGCTGCCCGACGGTCAGTTGTCGGTGGGCACCATCTCCGTTCGCGTGATCGCGGGTGCGCCCTCGATCCCGGTGACCGGCGCCGACGTCACGCTGCTCGTCAACAACGAGCCGCGGCAGGCGCGCACGGATGCGGCGGGCCGCGCGACGTTCGCGGGTCTCGCGCCCGGCGCGACCGTGCAGGCGCAGATCAAGGACTCCGACGGCAAGGACATCAGCTCCGATGCGTTCCCGGTGCCCGACGAGGGCGGGGCGCGGTTGATGCTCTCGACGAAGCCGTTCGGCGGCGGCGGTACCGGCATGCCCGGCGCCGAGGCGACGGGCCCGATGATGGGCGGCGGCGCGGGGATGCCCGAGGCGCGCGCGATGAGCGGCCAGCCGCGTCCCGAGCGCAGCGATCCGGTGGGCACGTACACGGTGCGGGTCACCTACAACGACCTGAAGATGGAAGGTGGCAAGCTCAGCGACCCGAAGCCGCCCGTGGGTACGCTGGTGTCGATCGTCGGCTACGCGGCCGATGACACGATCAAGGTCGTCACGCAGCCGCTCGGCGCCGATGGACACGTCACGTTCGACGGGCTCGACCAGACCGGTGGCACCTCGTACTTCGTGCTCGCCACGCTGCCGCGCAACAACGCGAGCGACAAGCTGATCGCCGTGCCCGCCGTGCTCGATGCGCAGAGCGGCGTTCGCTGCGTGCTCTCCGGCGAGAAGCGCGATTCCACCGCGCCGCCGATCGATGACTATACGAAGCTCGTCGCGCAGGACGGCAGCGCCACGCCCGCCGGCAAGGTGCGCGTCACGCTCGATGGCGTCCCGGTCGACGCCGCGGCGAAGGTCACGCTGTACGACGCCGCCACGATGAAGCCGGTCGGTGTGCAGTCGCCGCACGAGGGTGCTCCGGATCCGTCGCAGGTGCGCGCCGGTGCCGACTTCAAGCAGATGAAGGACTACCCGGCCGGCACGTTCGAGGTCGAGGTCAAGGGTGGCCCGGGTCAGACGATGAACCCGATGCCGGGCGTCACGGTGCAGCTCGTGGGCGAGGGCGACAAGGCGATCGAAGGCGCCGCTGCGACGACGGGCATGGACGGCAAGGCGAAGCTGGTGATCAAGCCGGCGAACGGCGTGAAGGCCGTGCTCATGATCAACGGCAAGCAGATGGGCTCGGCGCCCATGGATCTGGTCCTCACCGGCGGCAAGCTCGACGTCACCGCGAACTGGGCCGACAAGGGTCGCCCCGAGGCGCTGTTCGACGTGACGCCAGCACCGGGGCAGGTGCTGTTCGCCGAGACCACGATGAACCGGCAGCTGTTCCGCTCGCTGCCGTTCCAGATGGCGCCCGAGGTGGGTACCCACGCGTCGGTCTACGTCTACCCGCGCACGTTGTTCACGTTCAGCGTGCACTCCTTCATCGAGGACCAGCTGCTCGCGGTGCAGGGCAACTTCGAGATCACGAACTATGCGTGGGCGCCCTATCGCGCGCCCGGTACGGACGGCCTCGTGATCAAGCTGCCGCCCGGCCACAAGGGCGGCATCATCGCGCCGCAGGACCAGGGCGACGTCTCGGTCGCGGACCACGAGGGCTTCCGCCTGATGCGCCCCATTCCGCCGGGCGGCCGGAAGTTCCGCGCCGGGTTCTCGCTGCCGGTCGTCGACGGGCAGGTCGAGTGGAATTTCGATCTCCCGATGGGCACCTGGCAGAGCGGCATGGAGATCCGCCAGAACGAAGGGATGACGGTGAAGCTCCCGCCGGGCGTCACCGGCGAGACGCGGCAGGCCTCCACCGGCGAGCCGTGGTTCGTGGTCGACAACATCACGATCGAGCGCGGTCAATCGATGGTCATGACCATCACCGGTCTGCCGGCGGCGGAGAAGTGGAAGATCTGGGTGCCGCGCGTGGTCGGTGTGCTCGTGCTGCTGACGTTGCTGGGCGGCATCGGCTTCGCCGTGACCCGCCCTTCGCCCGGCGCGAAGCTGGACCACGACGCGCGCCGCGCCAAGCTGCTCGACGAGCTGGTCGACCTCGACCGCGATGGCAAGCAGGATACCCGCCGCCGCGCCCAGATCGTCGACGAGCTCGAGCGGCTGTGGGGCGCCTAGCGTGGGCGCTGCGCTCGACAAGGTCGAGATCACGAAGCTCACGAAGCGCTACGGCACGGAACGCGCCCTCGGTGGCGTCAGCCTCGAGCTGACCGCCGGGTCGATGTGCGCGCTGCTCGGCCACAACGGAGCGGGCAAGACCACGCTGCTCGGTATCGTCTCCACGCTGGTCAGCGCCACCGACGGCAAGGTGATCTATCGCGCGAAGGGGGACGAGGTGACGGGCGAGGCGGTGCGCCGCGAGATCGGAATGCTGGCGCACGCATCGATGTGTTACGCGGAGCTCACCGCGACCGAGAACCTCGCGCTCACCGCCGGGCTCTACGAGGTCGATGGCAGCGACGCGACGATCGCCGCCATGCTCGAGCGCGTGGGCCTCGACAAGAAGGCCCGCGAGCGGGCGGCCCGCACGTACTCGCGCGGCATGCTCCAGCGGCTCGCGCTCGCCCGCGCGCTGCTGACCAAGCCGTCGCTGCTGCTCCTCGACGAGCCGTTCACCGGCCTCGACCGCGGCGGCGCGCTCACGCTCGGCGAGCAGCTCGGCATCCTGCGCGACGCGGGGGCGATCGTGGTGGTGGTAACCCACGACCTCGAGGCCATCGCCGACCGCACGGACCACGTGGCGATCCTCCGGCGCGGGCAGCTCGTGTTCGAGGAGCGGGGCGCGTACTCGTACGACCAGCTCAAGGACCTGTATCATCGGTTCGCGAACTAGCGACCATGTTGCGACACGCCGCCCGGGTGGCCTGGAAGGACCTGCGCATCGAGCTGCGCAGCAAGGAGATCGTCTACACGATGGCGTTCTTCGGAGCGCTGATCGTCGTGA
>JBBRED010000464.1:0-5974 GCA_038203335.1 Haliangiales bacterium
CGCTCGCGCAGGCGACGACGCCGAGCGTGGCCTTGCCCTTCGTGAAGTACTTCGAGCCGCTCTTCACGAGGACGAACGGCCAGTCCTGCGCGAAGTCCTTGGCGAAGATCGGGTAGAGCGGAGCGAGCGTGGTATCGACGATGATCGGCACCCTCTTGCCCCAGCGCTCCGCGTACGCACGGACGCCGGTCATCAGCGCGCCGAAGTCGTGCACCTGCAGCTCGGGGTTCGTTGGGGTCTCGAGGAACACGCACGCCGCGGCGCCGCCGAGCGCTGCGAGCGCTGCGAGCACGCGATCGACCAGCGTGACGCTCGCGTCTTGACCGATGACGGCGAGAGGCGCAGGGCGAATGGCCCCTCCGCGGGCGAGCAGGTCGGCGATCAACTGCCCGGTACCGCCGTAGCCGTTCTGCGCGTAGAACAGCGCGACCGGCTCGGGCCCGATCACGTCGGCGACGGCGGTGAACACCGCGGCCTCGGCGGCGAGTCCCGTACAGAAATACAGGCTGTCGTGGATCTGCGGGAACAAGACGCGCAGCTTGTCCTCGCACTCGGTCGCGGTTGCCTCGGGCAGCGTCGTCGGCGCGAGGCCGGCCACGCGCTCGAGCTCCTCACGTGCATCGGCGGCGAGGAGCGCAGCCACGGTGCGCTTGCGGATCAGCTGGATCCCGTACGGCACGATGCGCGCGGCGTCGCGAAGGAGGAGCACTCCGCCGTGAGAAACGGCGAAGCACACCGCATCGGCGGCGCTGGCCTGGACGTCGCCGACGAACGGCGCGTCGGTGACGAGCACCGTGAGGACGTCGGGGCTGCGCGGCGGCACATCCTGGCGCCACTGCTCGCGCAGCTCGCAGCCGGCACGCTGCAGCGCCCGACGCTTCTCGTCGGAGATGGGCAATACGGCCTGGGCGTAGACCCGGACCGGCAGGCTTCGACTCGGCGACTCGATCACGGCGAGCCACGGCTTGGTGACCGAAGCGAAGGAGAAGCAGCGCGCCGCATTCGTGCGCGACTGCAGGTAGAGCTCGAAGACGGTCGACAGCGGCTGGCCGAGGCGCGCGTAGTCGAACGGGAGGCCGACCGCGCCGAGCCGCGCGCGGAGTTGCTCCGGCGCGCGAACGTCGGAGGCAAGGATGTCGGAGAGCGCGGCCTCGAAGCGGCCTGCAAACTCGACATCGGAATCGAAGCGCGGCAGGTCGTACGTCGTCGCGCGATGATCCCAATCGTCGGGCAGCGCGCCGGCCGCGAGCAGCCGAGGCAAGGCCTTGGCGAGGGTCGCCGCGAAGTCAGATCCGAGGTGCAACTCCCCGTTCGTCGTCATCGGGCGAAGAATAGCGGCTACGGCCGTCGGCGCCCACCGTGCCGGGTCCGGTTCTACTCGCGCCGCATCGCCTCGACCGGATCCAGTCGAGATGCGCGGTAGGCCGGGTAGATTCCAAACACGAGGCCAACCCCGCCGGCGGCCGCCATCGACAGCACCACGGCCCACATCGGGACCGCGGTCGGAATGTGCACGAGGACCTGGATCAGCGCGGCGAGACCGGTCCCGATCGCGATGCCCAGGATGCCACCGATGCTGGTCAACATCACGGCCTCGACGATGAACTGCGCGAGGATCCGGCGCCGCCGCGCGCCGAGAGCACGACGCAGCCCGATCTCGCTCGTGCGCTCGGTGACCGAAACCAGCATGATGTTCATGACGCCGATGCCACCGATCAGCAGCGCGATCGCGCAGATGCCGACGGAGGCGGCGGCCACGATGCCGGTCAGCTGGTCGAACGTGTCTTGCATCGACGCGTTCGAGAACATCTCGAAGTCGTTCTCCGCCTCCGGCGGCACCCCGCGCGCTCGCCGCAACAGGGCGGTGACCTCGTCCTGGGTCCGTCCGATCCGCGCCGGATCGCGGGCCTGGATCGTGACGTTGAGCGACCGCCGGCTGCCGTAGATCGGCAGGAAGGCGGCGATCGGGAGCACGACGATGTTGTCGAGCGAGCCGCCGAGTTGAGCGCCTCGCCGGGTCAGCGTGCCGATCACGCGAAACCGGTGACCGCGAACGAGCACCGTGTTGCCGATCGGCGATTCGTTCGCGAACAACATGTCGACGATGTCGGCGCCGATCACGACGACCCCCATCCCGCTGCGGGCCTCGCCCTCGCTGAACAGCCGGCCATTGGCGAGCGCATAGCCATTATTGTCGAAGAACGCGGCCGTGGCGCCGACGCTGGCGGCGCTGACCTCGTTCGGATGACTGACGGCGGACACGTCGCGCCCGAACTCCCATGCCTCGCCACCGACCTGCAGACAGCTCGTGCATTGACTCTCGAGCACGTCGACGTCTCGCAGCGTGAAGTCCTTGCGCTTGTCGTACTTCGCGCGATCGCTGTCATTGAACCCGCCGGTCGGCTGCTTCTGCACCTGGAACACTCCCGATCCGAGCTGGGCCAGATCGCTCGAGATCTTCCGGCGCAGGCCTTCGATGGTCGCCGCCATCGCGACGACCGCGACGACGCCGATCACGATACCGAGCAGCGTGAGCGCGGAGCGCAGCTTGTTCGTGCGCAGGGTCCGGATCGCGGCCAGCAGCGTATCCGTGAAGCTGTGGATCACTCGAACCTCAGCGATTCGATCGGGTCGAGGCCCGCGGCCCGCGACGCTGGCCACGTCCCGAATGCGAGGCCCACGACCGCGGAGAACACGACGGCGCCCACGATCGCAGTCGACGAGAGCTCGGCCCCGACGGGTGAGATCCGGGTGATCACCGCGGACGCCGCCACGCCGATCACGGTGCCGATACAGCCGCCGATCATCGTCACCAGCGCCGACTCGACGAGAAACTGCAGGAGGATCGTCCGCCGTCGCGCGCCCAACGCCCGCCGCACGCCGATCTCGCGCGTACGTTCGGTGACCGCGACCAGCATGATGTTCATCACGCCGATGCCGCCGACGAGCAGCGTGATCAGACCGATCGCGATCGCGACGCCGAACAGCGCGGAGGTCTCCTCGTTGAAGATCTTGACGAGCTCGGACTGGCGGTTGATCGAGAACGTGTCCGCGGTCTCGGGCCCGAGGCCGCGCGACCGGCGCAGCACCTCGATGATCTGCTCCTCTGCTTCGTAGAGATGATCGGGGGTCGCAGAGGCAACGATCGCCATGCTGCGCTGCATCCCGTAGATCGACCCGAACGCCTCGATCGGGATCATCACGACATTGTCGAGAGACCGCCCGAACGCCTTTCCTTGCGGCTTGAGTACGCCGACCACCGTGAACCGGTGTGGCCCGAGCAGGATCCGTGCACCGAGCGGAGATTCGTTCGCGAACAGGCGCTCCACGACCTCGGACCCGACCACCATCACCCGGCTATCGCTCGCGCCTTCGATCGCCGAGAGGAACCGGCCCTGTTCCACCTTGAGCGTCGACGTGTCGAGGTAGTCACTCGTGGTGCCCTGAACCTGGACCCCGCTGATCCGCTCGCTGCGAAACGACACCTCGGCCGCCGCGGAGGCCAGCGGTGCCACCGCGGCCAGCAGCGAGGCACCATGTTGAAGCGCAGCGACGTCGGCGCGCGTGATCGGTGGTCGATTGCGATACTCCCACCAGTCGCCGCGGATGACCCACGGACGGTTCGTGACGTACATCGTGTTCGACCCGAGCGCGGCGATCTGCGACGTGAACGATGTCGTGAGTCCGGAGACGAGCCCGTAGATCGTCATCAGCGTGGCGACGCCGATCGCGATGCCGACCGTGCTCAGGAAGGCCCGCATCCGGTTCGCGACGATTCCGCGGAGCGCTGTCATGATCGCCGCCGCCGCTTCGACGCCGAATCTCCGGATGCCGGCGATCATGTTACCGCCGCCGCGCCCAGGGTGAGCTCGGCCGCCACCTGAGGCCCCGGCCCGTCGGCAACGATCCGACCATCCGACATCCGGATCGCGCGTGGACACTGCGCCGCGATCGTCGGTTCGTGCGTGACCAGGACCAGCGTGTTGCCTGCGGCGTGGAGCTCGAGGAACAGCTGAAGGATCTCTCGCCCCGTCGCCGAATCGAGGTTGCCAGTCGGTTCGTCGGCGAGCAGGATCGACGGCTCGGTGACGAGCGCACGCGCGATCGCGACACGCTGGCGTTGACCGCCCGACAGCTCGTTCGGACGATGACGCATGCGATCGGCGAGGCCGACCCGTGCCAGCGCGGCGCACGCTCGTTCGCGCCTTGCCCGTCGTCCCACGCCGCGATAGACGAGCGGCAGCTCGACGTTCTCGAGCGCACTCGTTCGTGCGAGCAGCTGGAAGGTCTGAAACACGAAACCGATCTCGCGATTACGCAGATCGGAGAGCGCGTCGTCGCCGAGGCCGCGCACGTCCGCTCCCCGCAACCGATACGTCCCCGAGCTCGGCGTATCGAGACACCCGAGGATGTTGAGCAGCGTGCTCTTGCCGGAGCCTGACGTCCCGACGATCGCCAGGTACTCGCCACGAACGACGTTGAAGCTGACCTCGCGCAGGGCGTGGATGATCTCGTCGCCCATCGGATAACGCCGGGTGACGCCCGCGATCTCGAGCAACGCCTCGGTCATCGCCCGCCGGGTTCCGTCGTGATCCGCATCCCATCGGTCAGGTCGCGTGCGAGCGTGCGGTACGGGCCTTCGACGACGACCTCGCCGACCTTGAGCCCCTTCGTGATCTCGACGTGAGTCTCCGAGGACAGACCGACCTCGACGATCCGCTTCTGCACGACGCCGTCGACGATGACGAAGACCACCTTGTCGAGCTTGCGGTTCGATGCCGCGGCGCCCGCGGGGGATTCGGCAGCCGGCCGCACGGTCACGGCCTGGATCGGAACCGCGACGACATCGGGATGCGTCTCGGTAGAGATCGTGACGTGGGCACTCATGCCCGACAACACGCGGACCGGTGGCACGGTCAACGATACCCAGACGGGGAAGGTCGTGACCTCGTTCTCGGTCCCGGCGTTCTTCACGATCGCGTCGCGTCCCGCGTCGATGACGGTGCCATTCATCGACTGGCCGGGAAACGCATCGATCTCGACGATGGAGGACTGCCCGGGCTGGATGTAGACGACGTCGTGCTCGCCGACCTCCAGCCGGATGTCGACCTCGGTGAGGGACCCGAGGACCAGGATCACGTCTTCGGCGAAGTCACTGCCACGAACCCGCTCACCGGCTCGGTGATTGATCGCGAGCACGGTGCCGTCGATCGGCGCCTTGACCGTCGCCCAGTTCAGCGCGTTCTGCGCCTGCGCGAGGGTCGCGCGACTCATCGACACGCGACTCTCCGCGGCGGACAGGTCGGAGATCGCGAGGTCCTTGCTCGATTGCCCCTTCGTGAGGTCCGCTTCGCTCACGACGCCCCGTTCGAACAGCTTCTTGTTCCGCTCCGCCTCGTCGGTGAGGTACTTGAGGTTCGCGCGCGCACCGGTCACCGCGGCCTGCGCCGCCTGCAGTTGCGCACCCTGTTGTTGGGCCTGAGCGCGATAGAGCGAGGTGTCGATCTGCGCCAGCGTCTGGCCCTTCGTCACCTTCGAGCCAATGCTGACCGTGAGCTCGAGCAGCGTGCCCGTGATGTTCGACGACACGTTGACCTTGTGCACGGGTTCGAGCTTGCCGGCTCCACTCACGGATCGCGTGATCGAGGTCCGTGTGGCGGTGGCCGACTGCACCGTCGTCGTCCGTTCCGGTCGCGGCTGCAGACTCTTCATGGCCACGAAGGCCACGATGCCCACGATCACGACGGCAAAGATCCAGCGCGCGATGGTCATCGTCCTGCAACCCCTGTCGGTGGTTCTGCACCACCCATGATGAGACGCGTCACGACCAGAAACAGCGCGAAGCCAACGGCGATCGCGACGAACCCTTTGGTCCGCCTCGTCCCGGCGGCGGCGCAGAGGCCGAACGCGAGGATGACAACCGACCACCAGGTAAACACATCAACGCCCGCCAGCAAGCGAGCGAGGACCGGGT
>JBBRED010000465.1:0-5954 GCA_038203335.1 Haliangiales bacterium
GCTCGCGATGCATGGATCGGGAGCGTGGCCGCCCTCGAGGAGGGGCGGACGTGCAAGGCGCTCGTCGACGAATGACTGCTACGGAACGACGACGAACTCTCGCTTCATCAGCGAGATGATGTTCGTCGCGGCATCGAGATCTGTGCCTGGAAAGTTGTCGAGCACCTTCTGCAGCTGCCCGTGATCGAGGACGAGCTGGAACGTATCGAGCTCGCTCGGCGACAGATCGCGCAGCTTGCCGGCGAGCGGCGTCGGCACCGCGAGCGGCGAGCCGAGCGGCGGCAGGTTCTTCTGCATGTTGCGGAACTCGTCGAGCTGCCGGACACCTTCCATGAGCAGACCCTCGGTCGACTCCTGGATCTCCTCCATCACCTGCATCTCGACGCTCGGCTCGAGCTCGAACGTACCGGTGAGCCACGTCAGCATCCGGTAGATCGCCTTCTGCGGCGACACCGCGAAGTCATCGTTGATCGTCGCGAAGTAGATCGATCCCTTGCGGAGGTAGATCTTGCCGAGCGATACGCCGTTGTTGACGGTGAGCACGCCGCTCTTGCGGCTCGTCGACAGGAGCTGGAGCAGATCCGGCAGCGGGATCTCCTCGATCACGCCCGACATCGGCCGCCCCTGCGTGGCCTGGCGCTGCTGCGCGCCCGCCTCGAGCTTGCGCCGCGCCTCGGCCTCGGTGGTCTGCGCGAGCTGACCTTCGACCGCGACGACCTTGATGATCGACGTGCCGACCAGGATGCGATCTCCCTCGTGGAGCAGTGCGCGTCCGGCGATCTTCTCGCCATTCACGAACGTTCCGTTCGTGGAGCCCATGTCCTGGCTGTAGACCTCGGCGTCGGTCGAGCTGATCTTCGCGTGACGACGCGAGACCATGTCCTCGACCAGCACCATGTCCAGGTCACTCGACCGGCCGATGATGATCTCCCGGTTCATCCGAAGCGGGAACTCGCCACCCTGGTACTTGCCCGAGATGAAGCGAAGAGCGAAGCGGGGACGATCACTCATAGACGTGCAAGGACTCGAAAATTCTAGTGCCCAAGTCGCTAGCGAAGCAAGCAATCGCCCGCGAATCGCCGGGACAACTGCTAGTTGGTTCAGTCCGTTTCCGGTCCGTCGTGGTTGTACTCGCCGTGTGGCGGCCTCAGCGTGTTGACCACGCGCCGGTAGACCTCCTCGGAGACCACCAGGCTGCTGTGGCCCAGGGGCACGGTCATGGCGTTGGCGCCGGCGAGCTTGGTCGTGCCGAGCGGCACTACCCAGTCCCGGACGGCGGCGATCGTATGGACCTCGACCCCGGCGGGCATCGGGCCCTGCGAGAGCTCGTCGAGGAAGCGGCTCCGCGGCAGGAGCTGCCACGAAGAGGTCGACCACAGACCGAGCGTGAGCACGCCCGCGAGCGCCGCCCAGGTGCCACGCACCGGCGTGCCCATCATGATCAGCTTGCGAACGCGCGCGTGGCCGCCGAGCTTCTTGACGTAGTAGAGGCCGATCAGCCCGCCCATCGAGTGGCCGATGATGTCGATCCGCTGGGACGGCGTCTGCGCCAGGATCCGCTCGATCTTGCGGTGGATCAGGAACGCGGAGCGGCGGATGTCACGCGAGTTGAACGTGCCCAGGTTGAACGAGACGCAGACAAAGCCGTCCTGTACGAGGCGGCGCTCGAGCATGTACATCGAGCCGCGCGTCCCGAGGAAGCCGTGGATGATCAGGACCGGCGGTGACTCGGGCGTGACCTCGTCGAAGGCGTCGCTGCGACGGATCCTGTTACCGCGCACGAGGTGACGCAGATAGGACAGACCGTCGGCGCCGCCGGCGACGTCCATGCCGATCGTGCTCCGCTTGCCGAGCCAGCGCCGTGGCGCCTCGAGTGCCCAGCGCACGAGCCACGACGGCTTCTTCGGCTCGCTCATTCGTTCAGTCACGATAGTCGGTAAACCCGTCGCCGACGAACCGAGACACTTCCTTCGCGTACGAGTTCGACGCCGAGGCAGGTGTCGGGTACTCGACCACCCGCCATTGGCCGCGCTGGCCGATGGTGCCGAACCGCGTGATCACGGCGGTGCCCTGTCGGTAGATCAGGGCGAACTCGTTGTCCTTGCGCAACGAACGCGAATCACCGGGAGGTACCGCACCCGGAGGGGCGGCAGCGTCAGTGACGTCGCCGCCGGGGACGTCGCGCGGACCGGGCATGTGCGTCGGCGCCGGCAACGGCGGCGGTGCGCCGTACGCGAGGTCCGCGGGCATCGCGACGGTCTCGGAGCGGGTGCGCGTGGGCGCCTCGACCGGACGCATCGGCTGTGGGGTCGCGTCCGGCCACGGTTCGCCTTTGGGCGGCGGCGGCTCGATCGCCGGCGGCTCGCTCGCGGCGGGATCGAGCGCAGTCATCTCGCCGGTCTTCGCCTCGGGCGCGGCCTTCGCGGCCTCTCCGGGGGTAGGTTTTTCGGCCGGCGCGGCCTTCGCGGCCTCTCCGGGGTTAGGTTTTTCGGCCTCTCCAGGGTTGCCCTCGCCGACTCCGGGGTTGCCTGCACCGGCCCCGGGGTTGCCTTCGCCGGCCTTGGCGTCCGGTTTTGGCGCTCCGGGGTTACCCGCGGCGGCCTTGGTGTCCGGCGCTGGCTCGTCGGCGTCCTTGCCGTCCGGGCCTTTTTGGCGCCGCGAGTAGGCGAGCGTTCGGTCCCGCTCGATCTTCGATTTCTCCGGAGGAGCGGGCTTACGCTTCGCCATGACTCTGTGTGGTGCCAGCGTTCGCCGTCGAGGGCAAGTTTGACTGGCGCAAACGATCGATCCCGTCAACGCATCGCGTCATCGGGCAGTCTTCGTATACATTCGACGTCCGGTGAAGGAGTCCTCCACGCCAGGTGGCGAGCGCGTGGGTCGCTACCAACTGCTCGAGCCGATTGGCACGGGTCCATGTGGCACCGTCTCGCGCGCCAAAGTCTTTGGCGTCGCCGGCTTCGAACGACAGTTCGCGGTCAAGCGCTTCCACGCCGAGCTGACGATCACGAACGCGCTCGCGCAGGGCTTGTCCGCCGCCGCGCGCGCGTACGGAAGTCTCGAGCATCCACGCATCGCGCGCATGAGCGAGTTCGGCGTCGCGCAGGGCCAGACGTTCACCGCCGTCGAGCATGTCTCGGGTCTCGATGCCTCGCGGCTCGTCGCAGAAGCGCGGCTCACCGGACTCTCGCTCGCATCGGGCGGCGCACTCGCCCTGGTCTCGCAGGCAGCGCGCGCCGTCGGCTACGCACACGGCCGCGGCCTCACGCACCTCGGCCTCGCACCGACGAACGTGATCATCAACGCCGATGGCGACGTGAAGATCACCGACTTCGGGATCCTCGCCGCCGGTCTCCCGCAGCGCCCCGTGGACGTCTCGCGCCTCCAGCATCGCATCCAGTATCTCGCACCCGAGCAGGTCGCGAACGAGGCGACGAGCGCCGCCACCGACGTATTCGCGCTCGGCGTGATCGCGTACGAGCTGGTCACCGGTCAGCGCACGTTTCGCGGCGACACCCCGCAGCAGATCGCGCAGTCGATCATGGGTGGCCCACCGTCGGAGCCCGCGCTGCCGCGCCCGATCGTTCGGGTCCTCCATCGCTGCCTCGCACGCTCGCCGTTCGAGCGCTTCCCCGACGCACGCGCGCTAGCCGATGCGCTCGATGCCGCGCTCCGCGTCGCGCCCGTCCCCGGCACGCGCAAGGACATCGGCGCGCAGGTCAAAGCCACGATGGATCGCCTGCAGGAGCTCAACGACAGCGAGATGTCGGGCATGGTCGCGTTGCACGTGGGCACCGGCCCGATCCCGCGGCAGGCGCCGATCGATGTCCCCACGCTCGGCCGCGATGCGGATGTCCCGACGAGCGAGTTCGTTCGCCCCGATGTTCCGGTCCCCGGCCCGTCTCCGCTCGTCGGCCCCGCGAGCACGATGCCGGATCTGCCGAAGCCGATGACCACGATCGCCGGGATGGCACCACCGCCGATCCCGGTGCCACCGGGCATCGTCACCGTCGGTCCGCCACCGCCGCCGCAACCGCGCGATGCAACGTCCACGTTGCTCGGCATGAAGGTCAGCGCGATCCCCACGATCAAGCCGCAGGTCCCGGCGATCCCGCCGCGCCCGCCGACGCCACCGCCGCGTCCTCCGTCCGCACCGCCGACGCTGCGCGCCGAAACCGCCGAGCCCACGCGCGACATGGGCATGGACACGAAGCCGCTGTTCGACGACGTCGACACGCCACCCCCCGTCGACGATACGCGGAAGGGCATCACGCCCGCACTCCCTCGCACGCGCACGCGACCGAGCGATGCACCGACGAGCGAGATGTCTCCGCTCCAGGCCGAGCAACTCAAGGACGCCGCCGCGCAACCGGAGCCGTCGCTCGCGCGCGTGTGGCGCGAGACCTCGGAGTTCCCCGAGGTGAAGATCGAGAACGACGAAGCCGTCGCCGCCGCCGATGACGAGGTCGCGCCGATGTTCGCGCCGGAGCCACCACCGCCCCCACCGCCGATCCGCCTCACGCCCGCCGTGCCCCAGGTGGTGAGCGGTCGCGCGGGCTCGGTCGTCGAAGGCGACGCACAGTTGCCGTCGCTCGGAAAGCCGACCGAGGTCCCGCGTCCTACACCACCGTCGACGCTCGAGGGCAAGCCGCTCCCCACGCCGCGCTCGAAGCTGCCGATCATCCTCGGCGTCGTGCTGCTCGGCGGCGGCGCTGCCGCGATCGCCGCCTGGCAGCTCATGAAGTCGGACGGCACCACGACCACCGCGGGCTCCGGCTCGAACCCAGTCGTCCTCGAGACGCCCGCCGATGCCGCACAGGTCGCGAGCGCCACACCCGATGCCGCCAGCGTCGAGAAGCCCGCCGATGCGAACACCGCGAAGGTCGCCGATGCGAAGCCGGCAGATGCCGCGGTCGTCGCGCCACCCGTCGATGCCAAGGTCGCCGCGCCGCCGATCGACGCGGGCGCCGCCACCCCTGCCGGCAATAGCGATCAGCTCGCGATCAGCTCCACGCCTGCCGGCGCACGTGTCTACCTCGACGGCTCCGACACGGGCGTCACCCCGGTGAAGCTCCCCGGCTCACCGGATCGCCACACCATCGCGCTCCTGCTCCCCGGCCACGATCTCTACATCGCGCAGGTCGACGGCCACGGCGCGTTTGCGATCCCGCTGAAGGAGATCACGCCGACCGCCGGTCCCGCGGGCATCAAGGTGATCAAGTGCAAGGACAAGGATCGCTACTACGTCTTCGTCGACGGTAAGCCGACCGGCATGATGTGCCCCACCGAGCGCATCGAGACCGACGTCGGCCCGCACACGGTCGAGGTCTACGACGCCGTCACCGAGGTGAAGAAGAAGTGGGACGTCCTCGTCAAGGACACCCGCCTCTCCGCCCGCGTGAAGGTCGAGTAGAGCGTCGGATCGGTCAGCGCCTTCTCGGCCGCCCGAATCGCCGGGCTAGGCGTCGCCGCCGCCCGCACCCGGATCGTCGTCGCCGTCCAGCTTGTGGCGGGGATCGAGTCCGTACTTGCGGATCAGCTCGCGGAGATGCTTGCGGTCGATCTGTGCTTCGCGCGCGGCCGCCGACAGGTTCATCTTGTGGCGGCGCATCAGGTCTTCGATGTACTCGCGCTCGAACATCTCGACGAGCTGACCCTTGGCCTCCTTGAACGGGAGGTCGGTGCGGATGCCGAGGCTCGGGGCCGCCTCCGAGACGAGCGCGTCCTCGAGGTTGATCGTGTTGCCGCGCGCGAGGAGGCACGCGCGCTCCATCACGTTGCGCAGCTCGCGAACGTTGCCCGGCCACGAATGGCGAACGAGGCGCGCCATGTCCTCGGGCGTGACCGTGAGGCCCGGGCCGAAGTTGCTGACGAAGTGCTGGATCAGCAGCGGGATGTCCGTACCGCGCTCGCGCAGCGGCGGCACCGACACGCGGATGACCGCGAGGCGATAGTAG
>JBBRED010000466.1:0-5931 GCA_038203335.1 Haliangiales bacterium
CGTCGATCTGGCCACTCCGCCCACGAAGGCAGGAACTGGCTGCTGCGATGCCGCTGGTGGGACGCCCGGTGCAGCGTTCGCGCTCGCGGCGCTCGTCAGCGTGATCGCGCTGCGCCGTCGGCGTCAACGCAGCGTCTGATCCGGCCAGTTCGCATCACGGATCGGCGACCACGGCCATGGCAGCTCGCCACGTCGGATACCGGAGGGCGACGCCGAGCTCGTCCTTCATGCGGCCGTTCGCGATCCGGCGATCCGCGGTGAGCATGCCCGCGACCTCGGGCGGCACGCTGGTGGGCGGTACGCGCGGCGGCGCTGGCACGCCGAGCTGCGCGGCGAGTGCATCGGCGACCTCGCCGATCGGTGCCGGATCGTCGTCGGCGATGTTGATCGCGCCGGTGATGGTGGAGCGCCCCGCACGCACGATCGCTTCGACGAGATCGTCGACGTGAATCCGGCTGACGTGCGCACGGCCATCGCCGATGATCCGGTACGTGCCGGCGCGCAGCCGATCGACGAGCCCGCGCCCGGGACCGTGGATCCCCGCGACGCGCAACGCGACATGGGAGACCTTCGCCTCGGCGAGCGCCCGCTCGGCGAGGACACGCGCCGCGCCCGATGGCGTGATCGGTGAGATCGGCCACTGCTCGTCGACCCACCCGCCACCGCCGGCCGCGTACACGCCGGTCGACGACACGTACACGATGCGCCGTGCGTGGAGCGATGCCGCGATCAAGCCGCGGATCTCCTCCGCGGGCGCCGCGCCGGGGGGAGCGAGGCACACCACGATCGCCTCCGCCGGGATGATGCCAAGCAGCGTGGCCGGATCTCCGAGATCCGCCATGACCCCGCGCGCGCCGAGCTGCTCCGCGGATTCCCGGGCCGCCACGCTGGTCCGGCGGGTGATCGTCAGATCGGCGCCCTGCCCCACCAGGACCCGCGCCAGGCGCGTTCCCGTGTAGCCACAACCGACGAGAAGCCACGGCTCTGACACGCCGCGAGTTTGCCCCCGGGGTCTGACGCTGGCTACGATCATTTTCGTGCGCTCCGCTGTCCTCGTCCTGCTGGTCGCGTGCGCCCATCCGCCCGCGCCGCGCATCGACGCGCCCGACGATGCCGGGCCGTGCGATCAGCAGCGCCGCTACACGATCTGGCTTGGCGGCGCGCAGGTCGGGACCGCGGTGGAGACCGAGCTGTGGTCGTCCACCGGCCTCGTACTTCGCCGCACCGAGACGCTCGAGTTCTTGCGCGGCGACGCGCCGGTCGCCCTGACCACCACGATCGAGATCCACGCGTCGCTCCTGCTCGTGCCGTCCAGCGTGCGGTGGACCGAGCGCGGCACCGGCGAGCGCCGAGGTGAAGCACGTCGCGACGCGAGTGGCTGGCACGTCTCGCTCGAAGGCACGCGGCGAACGCTGCCTGCCGAGGCGCTTCCCGCCGAGCTCGTGCCCCTCGTGCTGCGGCGCGATGGCCACTTCACCGGCGCGGTGTTCCTCCCCGCGCGCGGCTTCATCGTGGGTCACGGCCATATCGATCCGGTCGATCACCTCGCGCGCTCGCGCCTGGTCGCGCGGCTCGCGCTCGACGCCGGACCGATCGTCGAGGCCACGATCGATCTCGCCGCCGATGGCTCGCCCGCGCGCGTCGTCGATGGCGAAGGGGTGATCGCGATGCGCGCCACCGATGCGCAGGCCGCGGCGCCGTTCGCGCTCGTCGATCTCGTGTCGGCGACCTCGGTCCCGGTCACCGGCACGCGCCTGCGCGGTCATCGCCTCGCGCTGATCGGCGACCTCGTGCTGCCGGCCGTGCCCGCGCAGGCCGCGCACGCCGCCGACGCGAGCCTCGAGGTCGAGCTGTCGGCCTCGCTGCCCGGCGAGCTGCCGCCCGGCGTGCCCGGCATCGATCGCATGCGCGACATCACGTCGCTGGTCGGCGCGGTGCGCGCGCGGATCTCTCCCGACCTGCGCACCGGTGCGCCCACGCCGCGTGACGCGGATGCGGCGATCGCCGGCGACTGCACCACGTTCGCGCTCGCGTACGCCGCGGTCGCCACGCGCGCGAACATTCCCACGCGCGTCGTCACCGGGCTCCGGATCGATGGCGACCGGTTGATCCGCCACCGCTGGGCCGTGTCGTGGACCGGCCGCGCGTGGATCGCCGTCGATGCCGCGTTCGGCGCCGCACCGGCGGGCGGCGATCTGATCGGCCTCGCGATCCACGACGCCGACGATGCCGGGTTGATCTCGGGCGAAGCCGCGCTGACCCAGGTCCACGCCGCCGCCTGGCTGTGAGCTCGGTCGGCCTGCGTCTCTCGCTCGCCGACCGTCAGCTTCGTGAGCATCTTCTCGGGTTCGTCAGCGCCTGCACATCGAGGTATCCTCCGGGATGTTGCGATCAACCTGTTCGTCCGCCCGGCCCGTTTGGATGCACCTCCTCGCGGCGGTCGTGATCGCCTCGCTCGCGCAGCCTCGGCTGGCGGAGGCTTGAGGCGTCGGTGCGCCCGTCGGTCCGACGGGATGTGAGGGAAACGCACCGCCGCGCGCCCGCGTGTTCGTCGGGGCCTCCGCGGCCGTCTCGGACACCACGCTCGTGTTCTCCGACGATCAGCACCTCGACCTCCGCCAGTCCGCGGTCACCGCGATCGGCGGCTACGCGTGGCCCTCCCGGATCAGCGTTCGAGCCGCGCTCGGCCTGCTCGCGGGTGGCACCCTCGACGGCGAGGGTCGCACGTTCGATCTCGGCACCGGGTTCATCGCATCCGTGGGCGTCGCGCGGCAGTGGAGCCGCGCACCGTGGTTCCTGTCGGGATCCGCGAGCGCGGGCGCGTCGCACGCATCGACCCGCGAAGATCTCGCCGCCGGCATGCGGGGCGCGCGCGTGTCGTTCACGGCGATCGATTTCCGTAGCGGCCTCACCGCCGGTCGCTCGTTCGGACCGTTCAGCCCCTATGCGCTCGTGCGGGTGTTCGGCGGCCCGGTGTTCTGGCGCTGGGACGGCGACACCATCACCGGCACCGACACCCATCACTTCCAGCTCGGCGCGGGCGCGAGCCTCGCGATCGGCGCGCGCGCGACGCTGCTCGTCGACATCGCGGCGCTCGGCGAGCGCGCCGCATCGCTCGGAGTGGCGGTGAACCTGTGATCCGCGCGTGCGTCATCCTCGCGCTCGCCGGCTGTGGCGCCGCGGCGCCGGCTCGTCCCACGCCGCTCCCCGCGCTCCGCTACCCGCTGCTCGACGGGGGCACGTGGTCGAGCACCGAGATGCGCGGAAAGCTCGTCGTCCTCGACGTCTGGGCCACGTACTGCAAACCGTGCAAGGACGCGTTCCCGCGCCTCGGCAAGCTCGCCGCCGCGCATCCCGAGATCGTGATCATCGGGCTCTCGGTCGACGAGGCGGATGACGTCGTGCGCGCCTATCTGCGCGAGGTCCCCGCGGCGTTTCCGATCGCGCGCGACCGAGACCTCTCCATCGCGCGCGCACCGATGAAGGTGTCGGAGCTGCCCACGCTGATCGTGATCGATCGCGCCGGCGAGGTCCGCCTGCGCCGCGCCGAGGCCACGGTCGCTGACTACGACGCGCTGCCCGCGCTCATCGACCGGCTCACCGCCGAACCCTGAACGCTAGCCCGCCGCGCGGCAGGCCCACAGCGCGCGCTGGATCGTCGCCTCGTCGAGACCGTCGCCGATCAGCACCAGCTCGGTGGACCGGGTCGCCGCGCCCCACGGCTCCAGGTGGCGGAGCTCGGTGCGGATGCCCGCGCGCTCCACGAATCCGCGCCGGTCATCGCCCGCGAGGTGCACGAAGCCCTTCGCGCGCACGAGCCGCTCGCCGAGCGCATTCAAAACCGCGAGCACGCGCTCGCCGACGAGCGGTGACGGATCGGTGAACGTCACGGCCACGATCTGGTTGCCGTGCGCGTGCGCGTGGTCGCCGTGATCGTGATGGCGGCCCTCGGACCACGCGCGCAGCTTGCGCGGCTCGACGACCCACGAGGTCATCGCGCGGCCGCCCGCCGCATCGGCGGGGAAGCTCGCGCGCTCGGCGTGCGGGGCGAGCTCGTCGAGCAGCGCATGCGTGGCGCGCACGGCATCGATCGAGGCGACATCGAGCTTGGCGAGCAGCACGCGGTCGGCGGCCATCGCCTGCTCGCGCGCCTCGTCGCGCTGGCGGAGCGCGATCGCGCCGGCCTCGGCATCGACCACGCAGATCACGCCGGCCGGCTGGATCCGATCGCGCACCGCGGCCGGCACGCGGACCAGGCCGTCGAGGATCGCGGCGGGCTCGGCGATGCCCGTGGTCTCGAGCACGACGTGATCGGGCTCGCTGCGCGCGATGATGTCGCCGATGCCGTCCCAGAGGTCGTTCTTGATGTCGACCTTGCAGCACACGCAACCGCCCGCGAGCTCGAGGACGTCGCCGCCGCGGCCGATGATCAGCTGGGTGTCGATCGAGATCCGACCGAGCTCGTTGACCAGCACCGCGATCTTCTTTCCCACTCCATGGCCGTGCTGCGCCGCGAGCATGCGGTTCAGCGCAGTGGTCTTGCCCGCGCCGAGCCAGCCGGTGAGGATCGTGAACGGTACGCGATCGGCCATGCGGCTCGCCTAGCGCCGGTGGAGGACGCGCACGACGACGTTCGCGAGCACCTCGCGCACGAACGGGCGCACCACGAAGGCCTCGGGTCCGCCGTCGGCGCCGACGTCGTAGATATCGATGTACGAGGACGTCATCATCACGATCGGAATATCGGTGGTGCCGGCGTCGCCCTTGATCCGGCGACAGACCTCCGCGCCATCGATCTTCGGCAGATCGGAGTCGAGCAGGATGACGTCGGGCGGCTCGTGCTTGACGCGAGCGAGTGCACTCGCACCATCACGTGCGACCTGGACCACGTGGCCGCGGCCCGAGAGGATCTTGACGATCAGCCGGACCACATCCGGTTCATCATCGATCACGAGGACCCGGGCCATGGATCCAGCCTACCCCGGGGCTACTCGTCGAGGACGGAGCGCAGGCAGGTTTTCGCGACGGGGGACTCCCAGTCGCGCTTGTTGACGAAGTACGCGCGGATCGTGCCGTCCCGGTCGATCAACGCGCTCTCGGGAACGGCCTTGATGCCCCACGACGCGGTGATCTTGCCGATGTTGCCGTCGCCGGCCGGCGGATCCATGAGGACCTTGAACGGGATGCCATTCGGCAGCGCCTGGCTGTACGCCTTGAGCGCGGTGGGCAGATCGATCGCACCGGTTGGGAGCTGGAACGTCGGTGCGAGGCCCTCGACCAGTGCGACCAGCACATCGGCCCAGTTGTGATCCGAGGCGAGGGCGAGGATCACGAAGTCATCGCTGGCCATCTCCTCCGACATCGCCATCAGCGCCGGCTTCTCGGTCTTGCAGACACCGCACCACGACGCCCAGAAGTTCAGCAGCACGACCTTGCCGCGGAAGTCCGACAGCCTGACCGGCTTGCCCTGGTGATCCACGGCGGTGAAGTCCGGCGCGCGCACCGGGAGGGGGCACGGCCCACCTCCGCCACAGAGCGCCGGGGTGAGCGGCTGGTCCCCGCGAAGTCCGCGGCACGCTGCCTTGGTCTCACGCGCAGCGGCGTTCGGAACCATCCACAGAAAAGCAATGCCCATGAGCAGGCCGAGCAACGCCACACCACCGCCCACCGCAAGGACGCGAGGCTGAATGATGATGCCCTTGGCAGGTGGCGACGTATCGGCCATCAGCCACACCTTAGCCGATTCTCCGCTATGCTCAAAGGCATGTCGGTGCGCGGCGCGCTCAGCACCATGCCCGCCGAAGACGTCCTCGAATGGGTCGCCCGGCGCAAGCTGACGGGGCCGATCACGTTCGATCGCAAGGGCCTCGCGCGCAGCCTCGTGATCGAGAACGGGCAGATCGTGTGGGCGAGCTCGAACCGACGCGACGA
>JBBRED010000467.1:0-5925 GCA_038203335.1 Haliangiales bacterium
GATCTTGAACACGAAGCCCGAGACCTTGGGCTCGCTCGGCAGCACGCTGCGCTCGCGAGCCGGTTGCGGGCGCGGCGGCGGAGCGAGCTTCGCCACGCCGGAGAGCAGCTCGCGAACGCCGAAGTTGTTCACGGCGCTGCCGAAGAACACCGGCGTCAGGTGACCTTCGCGATAGAACTCGAGATCGAACTTCGGGCAGAGCTCGCGGACCATCGCCACGTCCTCGCGCAGCTTCGCGACCGCGGTGTCGGGCAGCAGCTGGTCGAGCTTTGGATCGGTGAGGCCCTCGACCGTGATGCCCTCCTGCATGTACTCGCCCTTGCTGCGCTCCATCAGGATCAGCCGATCCTCGAACAGGTCGTAGCAACCGCGGAACTCGCGGCCCATGCCGATCGGCCAGCTCGCGGGCGTGACCTCGAGCTGCAGATCCTTCGCGACCTCGTCGAGGAGGTCGAACGGGTCGCGGCCCTCGCGGTCCATCTTGTTGATGAACGTCACGATCGGCACGTTGCGCAGGCGACACACCTCGAACAGCTTGCGGGTCTGGGTCTCGATGCCCTTCGCGGCGTCGATCACCATGACCGCCGAGTCGACCGCGGTGAGCGTGCGGTAGGTGTCCTCGGAGAAGTCCTCGTGGCCCGGCGTATCGAGCAGGTTGAACGTGCAGTCGGCGTAGTCGAACGTCATCACCGATGTCGTCACCGAGATGCCGCGCTCGCGCTCGACCTTCATCCAGTCGGAGCGTGCACGCCGCCGATCGCCGCGCGCCTTGACCGCGCCGGCGAGCTGGATCGCACCGCCGAACAGCAGCAGCTTCTCCGTCAGCGTGGTCTTGCCCGCATCGGGATGCGCGATGATCGCGAACGTGCGTCGCTTTGCGATCTGCGCTGGGAGCGGGGCCTCGGACATGGCGGGGCGCAATCTACGGGGTGGGCCGTGGGGACGCAACTACGGTATACCGGCGCCGTGAGGCGATTCGGACGGTCCAAGGACCTGTTCGACCTCGCACTGCTCGATGACGGCGCTACTCGAGCTGCAAGCCGCAGTCGGAGCACGCGCCCGCGTCGAGCGGCGCCGCGGTCCCGCACGCGGGGCATGGCGGCTCCTCGGACTCCGAAGAAGAAGCCGAAGCGCTGAGCGTATCGGGATCCACGCCCTCGCGGATCAGCGCCTCGCGCCAGTCATCCTGGAGTAGCGAGCCGAGCTTCGGAAGATCTGCCTCCTGGACCAGGAGGTGTGTCTTGGTCCCTCAACCCTTACCGGCACCCGGCGGGCACCCGACGAGCACGGGGATCCCCGCTTCGAGGCAGCGGTCGCGCAACTTCTTCATGTCGGCGATCGAGCCCGACAGCGCCGGCACGACGGCCGCTCCGTCGAGCAGATCCTCCGCGTTGGCGGCGGTTAGCCTATCCATGCGTCGTCTTATTCCACGTTTTCGAGGCTTCGCCGGCGAAAATATCGCTCGACCCCGGCGCCGCTTGAGACAATATCTCCGGCGCGATCTCCGGGGAGGTCGCCGTTGAGTGTACTGTCCCCCCAACTTCTGCCGGAGATAAACGCGTGAAGAACCTCAAAGTCCTGATCCTGGTATTCGGTGTGATCGGCCTCGTGTCGCTGTTCCTCCCGATGAGCCCGCTGCCGTCGATGTTCTCCATGCTCATGGAGATCGACAAGTTGCAGCTCGTCCTGATGCTCGCAGCGTTCGGCGTGCCGACGGCCGTTGCCGCGATGGGGATGGCCAAGCCGCCCGCGCAGGCGTGGCACGGCATCGCGGCCCTCGCGGGCTTCGCGCTCGGCGCGGTCAAGACCCGCATCTGGGAGACCGCTCCGCACATCATGGACGTCCCGCTCTCCATGAAGCTGATGATCGTCGCCGTCGTCGGCGGTGTCATCGTCTCGATCATGGCGCTCGTGAAGCCCGAAGCGACCGCGTAACACTCACTCGTCGCGAACGGGCCGCGCTCCTCACCGGGCGCGGCCTTTTCATTTGGAGCCTGCACCATGAAGAAGCTCGCCCTTCCCATCATCGCGTTCTCGGTCCTCGGGCTCGTCAGCCTGTTCATCCCGATCGAGAACGGGTCGATGTTCAGCGTGTTCCTCGAGTTCGACAAGTTCCGCCTCCTGCTCATGCTCGCCGCGTTCATCGTTCCGGCGGTGATGGCGGTGATGGCGATGCGCGCCACCCGCGTGGAGTCGTGGCGCGGCATCGTCGCGCTCGCGGGGTTCGCCGTGGCGACGGTGAAGTCGGAGCTGTGGACGATGGTCTCGAACATCACGAAGCTGCCGACGGGCATGCTGGTGATGACGATCGCGATCCTCGGCGGCGTGCTCTGCTCGCTGATCGCGGTGGCGACCGAGCCGAAGACCTAGCGGCGCTGACCGCCTCGGGAGCTCGGCGAACTACTTCTTGAAGAACTTGTCGAACGCGCGACGCATCGCGCCGCTCTTCTTCTGCTGTCCGTTGTAGGCGTCATTGCCGTAGGCGATGCGCGCCGACGGGTCGATGCCGTACTGGACGTACAGGCTCAGCAGGTCGTGGACCATCGCCGAGATGCCGGTGGTCCGCAGGTCGTAGCTCAGGCAGTAGCTGTCCGGTTTGTTCCGGATCATCGCCTTCGCGATGATCATCAGGATCAACGGATCGATCAGCTCGCCGTTGCCGTCGAGGTAGTGCTTGTAGCTGAAGAACCGATCCTCGGGCGCGAGCTCGGGGGCACCCTGGCCCTCCTGCTTCGGGGCGCGGATGTTCTGGATCGTGCGGTACTCGTGCTCGATGTACGCGGCGATCGAGTTGTTCTCGTCGCGCTTCTCGTACTCGACGAACTTCCTGAACGCGTCGAACAGGTTCTTCGGGTTCGCGTAGGCGCCGGAGATCAAGTAGTAGAACACCGCGCCGAGCGAGTAGATGTCGGCGGGGCGGCCGACGCTCTTCATCACGCGCGCGCGCACGTTGATCTCGCTCGGCTCCGCGAACGGACGGTTGAGCAGGATCTTCTTGCGCGTGCGATCGGCGGCCGCGATCGAGTAGTGCTCGTTGCGGTTGAACAGCGAGAACGTGTCGTTCTCGTAGATGTCGATGTAGAAGTCCTCGAAGAACTCCACCTCGGGCGAGCCCTGGGTGCAGTTGACGAGCAGCTCGACGGTGTTGGTCTCCTGCTCGGGGCTCTGGAAGTACAGCGTGCCCGGCACGGCCTGGAACCGCGTCATCGAGAGATCGAGGTCCGCGTCCGCGACCTTGCCGACGTTGAAGTCGGCGAGCTTGATCTTCATCTGCGAGCCGCGCAGGTTCGGATCCGGCAGCTTGACGAGGATGTTCGCCGGCTTGATGTCGCGGTGGCACGTGTCGCGCACGAGGTGCGAGAACTCGACCGCGGTGGCGACCGGGATGATGTACTCGAGCACGCGGAAGATCCGCTCGCGCAGCGGGACGGCGAGCAGGTCATCGCGGCGGCGCTTCTGGCGCGCGCCCTTGAGCCGCTCCTCGAGGCTCATGTCGAGCAGCTCGAGGATCATGAAGTCGTTCTCGACGCGCTCGCGCACCATCGGCGGGATGAACCCGGCGCTGTCGCCCTCACCGGAGCCGAGCAGCTCGACGATGTTCGGGTGACCCTGGACGCGCTCCAGGATCTCCTTCTCCATCTGGAACCGCATCTGGTCCTCGCCCGTCACGCCCTTCTGCAGGCACTTGATGGCGACCGGGCGGCGCAGCGTGGTCTTGCTTTCGACCCAGCGCTCCTCACCGAGGTACGCCTTCGCGAAGCGACCGGAGCCGAGCTCGATCGGCTGTCCCGTCTCGTCGACCACGAACGCGTAGATGCGGCTTCGCGCGACGTACGGCGTGGGCTGCGCGATCACGCCCGAGACCTGGCTCATCGGCGGGCCGGGCATCTGCTGCATGATGCTCGACGGCTGCCCCATCATCGGGCCGGGGTTCGTGTTGTTCGCGATCCAGTTCTGCTGCGGCGGCGGTTGCTGGGGCGCCTGCTGCGGGCCGGGGCTACCGAACTGCTGCGGCGGCGGGGTCTGCTGCGGCTGCTGCGCGTGGATCTGGCTGGGATGCGGGCGCGGCGTGCCCTGCGCCTGCGGCGGCGGCGGCATCTGGTTGACGTTCGTCTGATCGCCCTCGAAGTCCTGATAGTCGTCGTGCTGGATCGGTTGCACCGACGGCGTGTGCTTGCGCGGCGGCGGACCGGAGGGCGGGCCGGGTGGCGGGGTGTGAGCCATAGGCGAGAGGGGGGCCGACTACCTGCGTCCCACAGGCGTCTTGGGGATCGGCCGTCCCCGAGTGTAAACGAAGTATGCGTCGGATCCGGGCCCGAAGTCGAATAGGATCGGGTCCGTACAGTCTTCGATGCGGATGGCGACGCGCTCCGCGCCGAGGCCGAACGTGAGGTGATTCACCGGTTCGGGCACGCCCGTCGACACCCGGATATGCCCGATCTCCTGGGCACGCGGCGTCACCAGGGCGATATCGCCGGGGTGATCGATCTGCACCGCCGGGCTCGGCCGTCCGCCCAGGTGTGCGACGAAGCAGGTCAACCCCTTCAGGTGGATCACCAGTCCCGCCGGACTCTGGATCAGCGTCACGCGCACCTTCGTGTTCTGCGCGCTGGTCAGATCGGTCTGGTGGTTCGCGCCGACGTGGACGAAGTGCACGGCCCGCTCGCCCGCGGGCTGCGGAAGATCCGTGAGCCCCAGGATCCGCGCAGGACCGGTCGAGCTCGGGCCGGTCGCCATCCACGGCGAGCGCAGCGCGGCCGGCGCCGAGTAGACATGCTGAGCCGGGCGCGGTGCGGACGCCGGCGCAGGCGGGATCGGATCGTTGACCTCGGAGACCGTCGGCGAGCCTGCGGGCGGCGTGATCGCGGAGTTCGGGATCGTCGGCGTCAGCGGTTGCGTGTTCTCCATCGGCGGCGGAGGAGAAGGCAGCTTCTCGTCTGCCTCGAGCAGGGTCTGGAGCTGGGTCGCGAGCTCGTCGACCTTCGCGAGCCGCTTCTTCGGATCGAACGCGAGCGCGTGGATGAACAGCTCGATCACCTTCTTCGCGATGCCGAGCGGCACCAGCGCGTCGCGTACGTGCTCGTCGGCGTGGCGGCGCTTGTTGGAGCCGGCGTTGACGTCTTCGTCGGCGAAGATCGCCTTGCCGGAGAGCATGTACACGGCGACCACCGCGAGCGAGTAGATATCCGTCGACGCGCTGACCGGCTGCCCGGCGAGTTGCTCCGGCGCCGCCCAGCTGGGCGAGTACATCGCGAGCTTCTGCCCGGCGACGATCGCGGTGTCCTCGGCGCGCTGTCCCGAGTCCTCGGAGTCCGCGCTCCACTTCGCGATGCCGAAGTCGGCGAGCTTCGGTAGCTTGCTGACGCCGACCGAGCCGAACAGGATGTTCTGCGGCTTGATATCGCGATGGACGATGCCGAGCGCGTGCGCCTCCGAGAGCGCCGCGCACATCGCACTGACGATCCGCGCCGTCTCGACGATGCCCTGCTTGCCCTGCTCGCGGATGATCTGCGAGAGCGTGCCGCCGCTCATGTACTCGCAGACCTGTAGCGGCATGCCCTCCGCGTCCTTCGGACCGAGGTGGCCGAAGTCGTAGATGCGAAGGGTGTTCGGATGGGTCAGGCGCGACAGCGCGAACGCTTCCTGAACGAAGTGCTCGTAGCTCGTGCGTCCCACGCCGGACTTTCCACCGAGGCCGCTGAACACCTTGATGCAGACCGGGCGCGACAGTCGTTCGTCCTGCCCGAGATACACCACGCTGTGCCCGCCCGATGCGATCTGCTCGACGACGCGATATCGGTCGAGGACCAGGTCGCCCACCTTGATGGCGAGCGGCGGCGGTTCCGGTGCCTTCGGCGGCTTCGGTGCAGTCCCCACGAGCCATCATGGTACCCCGAATCCGTGGACCGCCCCCGGCGGGGGATG
>JBBRED010000468.1:0-5913 GCA_038203335.1 Haliangiales bacterium
GATCCGGCTCGTCCCCCACCCAGACCACCCGCTGACGATCGGGCGCGCACGGCGGTGAATCCGCGTTATCGTTGATGACGATGAGCGAGCTCCACGTCGACGCCGTGCTCGGGTACCGCAGTCGGTCCGGCCTCTCGGGCGAGGTCTGGTTGTTCATCATCCTCGTGATCGTCGTGATCGCGCTCTGCTCCTGGTACTTCGGCGCGCACGCGAAGTTGAAGCGCCAGCTCAAGTCGGCCAAGCCGTGGTCGCTCAACGAGCTGCCCGAGGACACGCACGGCCGCGTCATCGGTCAGGCGCGCGCCCTCGATCAGCAGCTCCAGGGGCCGCTCACCGGCCGCGCGTGCGTCTACTACATCGCGATGGTCGAGGAGCAGCGCTCGACGGGCCGCTCCACGTACTGGCGCACGATCGCGCAAGAGACCCGCGGCGTGCCGTTCATCCTCGAGGACGGCACCGGTCGCGCGATCATCGATCCGAACGGCGCACAGGTCGCGCTCGACTTCGATGGCAACAGCAAGTCGGGCACGTTCAACGCTGCCGATCCGGTCCAGGAGCAGTTCCTCCAGCGCCACGGCCAGAAGGCGCAGGGGTGGGTCTTCAACAAGACGCTGCGCTATCGCGAGGCGATGATCGAGCTCGGCGAGACCATCGCCGTGCTCGGATCGGGCACGCGTGAGCCCGATCCGAACGCGATGCCCGAGGCCGCCTACCGCGGCGCCCCGGCCACCCGCCTTCGCCTGACCAGCTCGCCGCGGTTCCCGCTGATCATCAGCGACGATCCGGCGACCACGCGCCCCACGGCCTAACAGCGCGGCCCCTGCGACAGCGTCAGTGGTGCGACGATCGATGCGACAGGTCCCAGCCCCGTGCGGCGCACCGTAAGTCGCTGTAATTAATAGGCTTCGACTTGGCTCGCCGGGTGAACATGGTGATTCCCATGATGACCAACCGCCTCGACACGATCGCCACTCGCCAGAAGAAGAGCTTTGTTCGTGACGTGGTGTTCGCCGCGCTCGTCGCCCTCGCCGCCGTCGTCTCGGTGTCTTCGGTGGGCACCGCGGTCGCGGCCGCGAACACGCACGTCGTCCAGCGCTAACGAACGCCGGGGCTGCGGTACGTTCCGCGCCCATGGCAGGCACCGTCAACGTCATCGACCATCCCCTGGTCCAGCACAAGCTGACGCTGATGCGGTCGAAGGAGACCAGCACCAGCAAGTTCCGCAGCCTCCTGCGGGAGATCAGCATGCTCCTCGCCTACGAGGTGTGGCGCGATCTTCCAACGACGCTCGTTCCGATCGAGACGCCGATCTCGCCGATGATGGCGCCGATGCTCGACGGCAAGAAGACCGCGATCATCGCGATCCTGCGCGCGGGCGGTGGAATCCTCGAGGGGATGCTCGACGTGCTGCCCTCGGCCCGAGTCGGCCACATCGGGCTGTATCGCGATCCGAAGACGCTCGAGCCGGTCGAGTACTACTACAAGGTCCCCGAGGACCTGCCGAACCGCGACGTGATCGTCGTCGATCCGATGCTCGCGACGGGAAACTCCGCCGTCGCTGCGGTCGCGCGCTTGAAGGTGAATCAACCGCGATCGATCAAGTTCGTGTGTTTGCTCGCATGTCCCGAGGGAGTGAATACGTTCCACAAAGCGCATCCGGATGTGCCGGTGTTCACCGCTGCTGTCGACGAGAAACTGAACGAGAAAAGCTATATCGTTCCCGGACTGGGCGACGCCGGTGATCGCCTGTTCGGAACAAAATGAAGCATACAACTCCGCTGCTGGTGGTCGGTGGTCTCGCGATTCTCGCTCCTTCGATCGCGCACGCGGAGCCGTACGTCGAGCTCGGCGGCGGCCTCGTGCTGCCGGTCAGCGACGGTGACTGGACCGATTCGATCGATCCGAGCCTCGGTCTCGCCGCGCGCATCGGTGGTGGCGGCGACGTGGGCGGGATGTTCAGCTTCGAGTGGGACCCGCTGTCGTCGAACCTCGACTACGTGCGGTTCAGCCGGTTCCGCTTCCTGGGCCACGTCGTCGTGCACCATCGCTTGAGCCCGAAGACCGAGCTCGTCGGCCGGTTCGGCGCCGGCATCGATCTCATCCACTCCTCCGTGAACGCGACGATCCTCGGCTTTCGCGTCGAGGGCTCGGACTCCGATGTCGGCCTCGCGTTCGAGGCGGCCGGCGGCGCGTGGTTCTCGGTGGGCAGCGGCTCGACGCAGGTCGGCGTCGAGGCGGCGCTGCCGATCGGCTACCACAACAACTCCGGCAACAAGAACAACCCCAACGATCCCGATAACCGCCGCGTCGAGTACACGAGCGTCGACATCCAGATCCTCGGCGGCGTGCGCCTCCGCCTCTGACCCGCTGATCCTCGTTCAAGCCGCAGTGTTTGCGCGTCGGTTACGCGCCGGAAACATGCTCCCGACCACCATGTCGGGATGAACACAGGCGACACCGCGTGGCTGCTGATCTCGGCAAGCCTCGTGATGCTCATGACCCCGGCGCTCGCGCTGTTCTACGGCGGCATGGTGCAGGGCAAGAACGTGCTCTCGACGTTCATGCACAGCTTCTTCTCGCTCGGCCTGGTCACGGTCCAGTTCGCGCTGATCGGCTACACGCTGTGCTTCGGCGACAGCTGGCACGGCGTGATCGGCGGCCTCGACTTCCTCGGCCTCGACGGCGTGGGCACCGACGCGGCGGGCGCGGCGAACGCGGCCGCTCCGGCGACCGTGCCGCACCTGTCGTTCATGATCTACCAGTGCATGTTCGCGGTGATCGCGCCGGCGCTGATCTCCGGTGCGTACGCCGAGCGCATGAAGTTCTCCGCGTACTGCGTGTTCACCGTCGCGTGGTCGACCCTGGTCTACGATCCGATCGCGCACTGGTCGTGGGCTCCGGGCGGCTGGCTGAACAAGCTCGGCGCGATCGACTTCGCCGGCGGCACCGTCGTGCACCTGTCGTCGGGCGTCTCGGCGCTCGTCGTGGCGATCATGATCGGCAAGCGCAAGGGCTACCCGACGGTGCGCCACCCGCCTCACGACCTGACGATGACCGTCGTCGGTGCCGGCATCCTGTGGTTCGGCTGGTTCGGGTTCAACGCCGGCGGTGGCTCGCTCGGTGAAGGACGCGCGGCGCTCGCGCTCGTCAACACCCACCTCGCGGCGGCGGCGGGCGCGCTGATGTGGTGCCTCGTCGAAGGCGCGCGGATCAAGAAGGCCACGATGCTCGGCATGGCCTCGGGTCTGGTCGCCGGGCTCGTCGCGATCACCCCGGCCGCGGGCTTCGTGTCGCCGATGGCCGCGCTGCTGATCGGCATGATCGCCGGCGGCGTGTGCTACGGAGCCGTGCTGCTCAAGGGCAAGCTCGGCTACGACGATGCGCTCGATGCGTTCGGCGTCCACGGCGTGGGCGGTGCGACCGGCGCGCTGCTCACCGGGTTGTTCGCGCGCGGCATCTACAACAACGGTGTCGGCGGCGGGCTGACGTTGCTCGGCAAGCAGACGATTGCGATCGCGGCGGCCGGCGCGTGGTCCGCCGTGGTCACGTTCGTGGTGCTGAAGGGGATCGATCTGGTGATCGGCCTGCGCGTCGACCAGGAGACCGAGCACGAAGGCCTCGACGGCGCGCTGCACGGCGAGTCCGCGTACGCGAGCCCGGGCTCGACCGCGCACGGAACCTGAATGATTCCGCTATAGCAGCGGGTCGGCCGTGATATACGAGCAGCGGTCCCGTGAAGAAGAAAGCCGCTACCAAGACCGTTGCCGAGGCGCCGCTCACGCCCGGACCGACCAGCGCGGCCGGTCCGGCTGCCGTCGAGGCCGCGGCCACCGATCTCGCGCCGGTCGTCGGCGGCAACCTCCGCCGCCTGCGCACGCGCCGCGGCCTGTCGCTCGAGAAGCTCGCGCAGATCTCCGGCGTGTCGCGCGCGATGCTGGGTCAGATCGAGCTCGGCCAGAGCGCGCCCACGATCAACGTGCTGTGGAAGATCGCCCGCGCTCTCGAGGTCACGTTCTCCGCGCTGATCAGCGCGCGCACGCAGTCCGGTGCGCTCGTGCTGCGCTCGTCGGAGTCGAAGCTCCTGACCAGCAAGGACCGCAGCTTCAGCTCGCGCGCGCTGTTCCCGTTCGACGAGCCGCGACGCGTGGAGTTCTACGAACTGCGGCTCTCCGCCGGCAGCATCGAAGACGCCGACGCGCATCCGCCTGGCACGAGCGAGAACCTCGTCGTCACCGCCGGCACGGTCGAGATCGATGTCGCGGGGGACACGCATCGCCTCGAGACCGGCGACTCGATCCTGTTCGAGGCCGATACGCCGCACGCATATCGCAACGCCGGCCGCTCCGAAGCGGTGATGTATCTCGTGATGACGTACGCCGAAGAGATCGGCTGACCTACTCGTCGGGTTCGCTGGGCGTCTTCACACCCTCCGCGAACAGATTGATCTGCTGCGGCTCGTAGATGATCCGCGAGCACTGCGTGCCGAACGCGGAGGCGCGAAGCAGGCGATGCATGTCCGCTTCGTCGCGGTGGATCAGGCGCCACTGGAGAACGTGATCCATCGCCGCGCGCGTCGGGTTGCGCGGATGGAAGTTGCCGAGAACCACGCGACCGCCGGGGCGCAGGATGCGGTGGATCCAATCGAGGAGCTTCACGACGAGGTTGTCGTCGACGTAGTCGATGAGGCCGATGCTGTAGACGAGATCCTGCGCGGGGAGCGCGAGCTCGCGGCGGCCAACCGCGACGTGGATCAGGTTCGCCTCGACGAGGTTCATGGAGTGCTCGAGGTCGTGCGCGGTGCGAAGTCGATCAACGTTGCTTCGAGGGCGCGCGGGTCGTCGAGCTGGGCGTAGACATCGAACAATTCGCGTGCCGGTCCGCACGCCAAGCTGGTCACCCGCGCGGATCCGCGGGGAGCGCAGGCGCGAATGGTGGCGCGGATCTCCGCGGCGACGAGGGCCCGGCGATTCTGCACCGCGAACACGGCGGGAAAATCGAGGAAGCAGCCATCGAGCAGGCGATCGACGTGGGTCGCACCGCGAGCCTCATCGGCATAGATCCGCGCGATCGTCGCGAAGTCACCCGCGTAGCCACGGGGCTTCGTAGGAGACGCTGTATCGTCGGTGGGGGTGGCCTGATCGGGGCGTCGAGCAACTGGTATGCTCCGCGCCATGAAGGCCGTCGTCGCGACGCGCTACGGTGGCCCCGACGTGCTCGCCATCGTCGAACGGCCGGATCCCGAGGTCGGGCCGAAGGACGTGCTGATCTCCGTGCGCGCCGCGGGCCTCAATCCGCTCGACTTCAAGCTGCGCTCCGGCAAGGCAAAGCTCGCGCTGCCGCTGAAGCCGCCGGTCGCGCTCGGCTGCGATGTCGCCGGCGTGGTCGCCGCCACCGGCACGCAGGTCACGAACTTCAAGGTTGGCGACGAGGTCTACGCGCGCCTCGAGAAGATGCGAATGGGCGGGCTCGCCGAGCAGGTCTCGGCCGGCGAGCACGTGGTGGCGCACAAGCCGACCACGTGCTCGATGGTCGAGGCCGCGTCGATTCCGCTCGCGGCGCTGACCTCGCTGCAGGCGCTGCGCGAGTGCGCCGGCGCGACGCCGGGACAGCGCGTGTTGATCCACGCCGGCGCGGGCGGCGTCGGTAGCCTCGCGATCCAGATCGCGAAGATCATGGGTCTGCACGTGACCACCACCACGAGCACGAAGAACGTCGACCTCGTGCGGTCGCTCGGCGCCGACGAGGTCATCGACTACACGAAGGAGGCCGTCGACGTGCCGCGCGATCTCGACGCGGTGTTCGATACGCTCGGTCCCGACTCGGAGATCGCATCGATCCGCGCCACGAAGCGCGGCGGCGTGGTCGTCGGCGTCGGTGGATTGCCCGATCCGGCGTTCGCGAAGGACTGGCTGC
>JBBRED010000469.1:0-5885 GCA_038203335.1 Haliangiales bacterium
GCCGACCGCGGCCCATCTGCGCGACCGAGTCTTCGTTGCGCAGGAACACGACGTCGAAGTTGTCGATCGCGCGCTCGATCAGGTGCCACTCGTCGACACGACGATAGCCTTCCATCAGCACGGCCTCGACATCGAGCCCGAGCGCCGCGTCGATCACGCTCGGCGGCAGCTCGAGACCGGCGGCGAAGCGGAACCGGCCGTGGCGCCACCGCAGGATCTCGTAGATGAGCTCGCTCGACTGGCGGGTCAGGCACGACTTGAGATCGAGCTCGGCGAGCAGCCCGAGCTTCGTGAGCTGCTGGCCGATCAGCCGCTGTGACGGACCGCTCTTGTGCGAGCGCGACTCGAGGAACGACTCGAAGTCCGGACGCACCATCAGCTCGGCGTCGAGGACGAACCTGCCGAGCAGGAACTCCTCGGGGACGCCATTCGCGACCGCCTGATCCACGCGACCGCGGCGGAAGTAGATATCCACGCGTGCACCCGAGCGCTCGACGGTGAGCACGCCGGATTGCTCCTGCACGTCGAGGAGCTGCAGCACCTCGGCGAGCGGGACCACGCGAAGATCGCCGCGCAGGCCGGGGGTGCCCTCGCCGAACAGTCCCATGTCGAGCTCGCCGAGGAGCTTGCCGAGCGATGCGTCGTCGAGCGCCGTGCGCGCGGCACCGCGGATCGCGGCGGCGTCGGTGGACACCTTCGCATCCGGATCGTGCGCGCTCTCGGCGAGGGCGAACAGCGCGGCGACGCGCGCCGACACCACGTCCGCGATCTCCTCGCGCAGGTGGGAGATCGCCGCGGCGCGCGCGTGCGTGCGGTCGGCGTCATCGTTGGCAGACAGATCCTCGCCGGTGACGAGCGACGGGTTGTCCTCCTCGGAACCGCCGGCCGCGCCGTACTTGCCGATCGTGTGCTGCACGACCGCCGTGATCGCCTCGGGCGAGAACGGCTTGGTGATGTAGTCGACGATGCCCATCACCTTCACGAAGCGCTCGCCGACCTGATCGCCCTTCGCGGACATCAGGACGACGGGGATATCCCGGAGCTTGGGATCGGCGACCAGCTCTCGGCAGAACTGGTAGCCGTTCATCCGCGGCATCACGAAGTCGAGGAGGATCAGCTCGGGACGTTGCGCACGCACCGCGGCGAGTCCGGCCTCGCCATCAGGTGCAGTCGCGACCTGATAGCCGGCCTTCGTCAGCACCAGCTGGACGACCTTTGTAATGGTCGGACTGTCATCGATCACGAGGACGAGCTCGCCGGCCATGTCGGTGTACCCCTCACCCCGCGGCACAACGTGCGGGGATCGACATCTTATGTGCTTCGATTTACAGGTTCAATCGGCGTGCGTCCCGAATTGGTGGCGCTTTACGCACCGTGGTAGCTTCGATGAGCGTGGCGCTCCACGAGGGAGACCTGGAGCATTACCCCAGGAAATTCGGCAAGTATCACTTGCTGGGGCCCCTGGCTCAGGGCGGCATGGGTGCGCTCTATCTCGCCGTCACCGGCGATCGAGGCCTCGAGCGCCTCATGGTCATCAAGACCGTGCTGCCGCACCTGGCCGACGCCGAGTACGTCGCGCGATTCCGCGATGAAGCCAAAGTTGTCGTGAAGCTGTCGCACGGGAACCTGATTCCCGTGTTCGACGCCGGCCTGGTGGGCGGCGAGCTGTTCCTCGCGATGGACTTCGTGGAGGGCCGCGACCTCCGCGCCGTGTGGAACCGTTGCGCGAAGAAGCAGGTCGCGTTCCCGATCGATGTCGCGGTCTATGTCGCGAAGGAGCTGTGCCGTGGCCTTGGCTACGCGCACTCGTTCCCCGATCTCAACCTCGTCCACCGGGATGTCTCGCCGCCGAATGTCCTCGTCTCGTACACGGGCGAGGTCAAGCTGACCGACTTCGGGCTCGCGAGCTCCACGCTCAAGCTCGAGAAGACCGCGCCGGGCATCATCTACGGCAAGGTCGCGTACATGTCGCCCGAGCAGGCGCGCGGCGAGAAGCTCGATGGCCGCTCGGATATGTACGCGGCGGCGATCGTGCTGTGGGAGCTGCTCACGGGACGCCAGCTGTTCCCGCCGGGCAAGGACCAGCCGCAGGATCTGCTCACCCGCGCGAAGAACCCCGAGGTCATGCGCCCGAGCAAGCGCGCACCGCGCGTGCCCGTCGAGCTCGACGAGATCTGCGTGAAGGCGCTCGCGAGCAAGAAGGAGGACCGCTACACGAACTGCGACGAGATGCGCATGGCGCTCCAGTCGTGGCTCGCGCAGAACGCGCCGACCACCGACGGCACGCGGATGTCGACGTTCCTCCAGGAGCTGTTCTCCGACGACATCGTGCGCGAGCGCCAGGAGCGCGTGGAGCTGCTGTCGCGCGTCCGCACCCGCGCGCTGACCCTGCCGCCGACCGACGAGCTGCGCCAGATGATCGAGAACTCGGGCCTCACCGGGCTCCGCGATGCCGCGCGGTCCGAGGAGCCGCCGGTGCGCAAGCCGGGCTCGCTCGGTCGCCGGGCGGCCGACCGCAACGATCTCACCGACGATCGCCGCAAGGCGAACGACCGGCGCAACCTGCCCGCGTCGCAGGACGATGGAAGCGGCGCCGCCGCGGCGCTCGCGCGGGCACCGGATGACGACGAGCTCGAGCAGGATCTGATCGGGCGCACCGTCGATGGTCGCTACTCCGTGATGGAGCTGATCGGCGAGGGCGGCATGGGCAAGGTCTACCTCGCCGAGCACGTCGAGATCGGCAAGCGCGTCGCACTCAAGGTCCTGCACCCGAGCTACTCGCGGATGCCCGACCTGGTCGAGCGGTTCCGCCGCGAGGCACGCGCGGCATCGAAGATCGGTCATCCGAACATCGTCGACGTCACCGACTCGGGCACCACTCCCGACGGGAGCGTGTACTTCGTCATGGAGTACCTCGAGGGCGTGGAGCTCGGCAGCGTGATCGAGCGAGAGGGCGCGATCGATATCGCTCGCGCGCTCCGCATTTCGAGCCAGATCTGCCGCGCACTCGCCGCCGCGCACGCCCAGGGCATCGTCCACCGCGACCTCAAGCCGGAGAACGTGTTCCTCATCACCCGCGACGGCGCGGCCGACGTGGTGAAGGTCCTCGACTTCGGCATCGCGAAGACCACCGAGGCGGAGGCCGCGCGCGAGCGCAGGCTGACGAGCCCCGGCATGGCGATGGGCACGCCCGAGTACATGGCGCCCGAGCAGGCGGCCGGTCGTCCCGCGGACGCACGCTGCGACGTCTACGCGCTCGGCGCGATCATGTACGAGATGGTCTCCGGCCAGGCGCCGTACTCCGGCGACAACTTCATGGAGATCCTGACCAAGAAAGCGACGCAGGATCCGCCGCCGCCGATCGAGCTTCGCGCGGAGCTGCCGGTGCAGGTCTCCGATCTCGTGATGCAGGCGATGGCCCGCAACCCGGATTCGCGCCCACAGACGATGGAGACGCTCGAGTACGAGCTCAACAAGTGCCTCTCCGGCCGCGGCGTCGCCGTCGCGAACATCCTCGGCATGACCACGGATCCCACCGTCGTCGCCACGCTCAACCCGGGCCTGTCGATGCGCAACCAGGACGAGGGCATCGTCGTGCCGCGCGCCGGCACCAGCTCGCCGGGCGGCAACCTGCCGCGCCAGGGCACGCATTCGGGCATGTCGGAGCTGCCGGGCATGTGGTCGGGGCCGTCGATGGCCACCGGTGGTGGCCAGTGGACTGGTCCGGGGATGACGACGAACGCGGGCCAGTCGCGCCCCGCCGCGCGCGCCACGAGCGAGCCGTCGGGCGGTAGCGAGGCCGTCGGCGTGAGCACGGGGTCGCAGCGCGCATTGACGCCGGTGCCGGTGGCGCGCGCCGCCTCGATCAACGACGCGTCGAATCCGCAGCCGCAGAGCGCGTCGATGTCGTACGCACCGAAGCGCAGCGCGCTCGGGATGTTCGGCTGGCTGCTGCTCGGCGCGATCCTGTTCGGCGGCGTCGGTGCGCTCGTCTACGTCGCACTCGGCGAGCGCGGCGAGCGCTCGTCGCAGGTCAAGACCAACGCCGTCGACACGAATCCGCAGGACAACGCGCTCCCCGAGATCGGCAACGACCCCGGATCGGCCGCGGTGGTGCAGCCCACGGACGCCGTCGATGCCGGCAGCGACAACGGCAGCGCGAACGACACCGGGTCGAACACTCCCGACAAGACGCCCGACAAGGCGATCGACAAGACGCCCGACAAGGCGAATCCAAAGAACCCGGCCGGCACGAAGAAGAATCCGAAGACGCCGGTCACGAAGAAGACCCCGGTGGTCGCGGTCGCCGACGAGAGGGATCCGAAGTCGCTCCTCAAGTCGGGCGCCGCGCTCGAGCAGGCGGGCGAGTGGCAGCAGGCGCGCGGCGTGTGGATGAAGCTCGAGAAGATCAAGGGCTACCAGGCCGAGGGTCTGTACAAGCAGGCGTGGGCCGCGTTCTCGGGTCAGGACACCGATGCGGCGGTCCAGCTCGCGATGCGCGCGGCGTCACTGCCCGGCGCGTGGAAGACGAAGTCGAAGTTCCTCTACGGAGATGCGCTGTACCGCCAGCGCGCGTACGACCGCGCGAAGGACATCTTCATCGGCCTGTGGAAGCAGACCGCGGGCGACGACAAGGCGACCGCGCAGAAGAAGGTCGCCGCGTGCAACCAGAAGCTCGGCAAGCCCGACGGCGACGGCCTGTAGCGATCAGACCATCGAGCCGGCGAGCCAGTCGGCGAGCAGATCGACGGATGACAGCATCTGGTTCGCGCGGCGCAGCCGCTCCGACAGCGTCTTCACGACCTGCACGAGCAGCACGCTCGCCGCGTTCGGATCATCGGAGATCAGATCGCGCAGCTGATCGTGGGGCAGACGGAACAGGAACGTGGCCGACATCGCGGTGACGCTCGCGGACCTCGGCGCCGGCTCGACGAGCGACATCTCGCCGAAGAACTCGCCACCGGCGAGGGTGGCGAACGTCTGCGGTCCCTTGTGCACGGCGACCTGGCCCGAGAGGATCAAGAACAGCGCGTCGCCGAGGCTGCCTTCGGCGACGATCGGCTCGCCCGGGTTGTAGCTCTCGATCTCGCCGGCACGCGCCATGCGCTGCAGTTGGTCGGGCGCCAGATGGACCAACAGCGGGTGTTTCTCCAGCAGGGTCGGGGTCGGCACGTGCCCAGTATCCACGATTCCCTGCTACCGTCGCGCGGCGATGAGAACGATCGTGCTCGCGGGCCTGTTGATCGCCACGGCAACCGCAGCCGCCCAGGGTGTGGACCGTCGCTACGCCGAGGAGCCCACCGAGGGCATGGCGTTACCACTCGCACCGCTCGCCGGTGAGCTCGATGCGCGGACCGTGGTGACGAACCCCGGTGGACTCGCGTTGCTCCGCGGTGCCGAGATGGCGCTCGCGCTCGGCCTCGAGGATCCCGATGTCGCCGATGGCGGAGGCGCCGGCTTCGGCGCGTTCTTCGGCAGCACGTTCGGCGGCGGTGGCCTGGTCCCGAAGTTCGCGCTCGGCATGGGCTTCGAGTGGCTGCGTCCGCCGCGCTCGCAGCTCACCACGGATCCCGGATCGCCGTTCCGCTTCACGCTCGGCTTCGGCATGGGGCTCGGCGCGTCGAGCGGCATCGGCTTCGCGTGGCACCACTTCCACGACGAGGGGCTGCTCGACGGCGCGGATACCGTCGATCTCGGCGCCACCACGCGCTGGAACAACTACCTCGCGGTCGGCGCCACGGTGAAGGACCTGGTCACCTCCTCGATCGGCGCGGTGCCGGTGCAGCGGCGCTACGAGCTCGAAGCGCTGCTTCGTCCGCTTGGCACCTCGCGGCTCGAGCTCGCGCTCGGTGGCCGGATCGGCGAGACCCGAGCTGACCTCGATG
>JBBRED010000470.1:0-5880 GCA_038203335.1 Haliangiales bacterium
GCCACGATCGCCAGGTCCGTGCCCGTATCGCCCGGGAGGTCGCCCGCGAGCTGCGCGAGACCTCCCGCCGCCGCGACGAGCTGACCGGCGTCACGCAGCCGGAGCGTCACGTACCGCAGCGAGGGCCGCCACGCGGGATCGATCTCGAGTGCGCGCTGGTGGGCCGCGAGCGCGACGTCGGGACGGCCGAGCTGATCCTGAAGATCGCCGAGCCGCGAGAGCAAGGGCTTCTGCCGGGCCGGGTGTCGCGCGGTCGCCGCGACCTTGCGGCCGAGGATGACCGACACGCGCTCGTTGTCCCCGCGCTCGCGCCACGCCATCTCGAGCGCATCGAGCGCCGGCAGGTGCGTGTCGCTGATCCGCAACGCGGCCTCGAGGCAACGCACCGCCTCGTCGCGCTTGTCGGCGCGGCGGAACAGCTCGCCGGCGCGGTACATCGCGTCCGCGCGCGCACTCGGCGAGCTATCGGTCGAGAGTGATGCAAAGCCCTCGAGCGCGGCGGCCGCGCCGGCGAGGTCGCCCGCGCGCTCCGCGAGCTCGGCGAACAGGCGCAGGGACTGACCGCGGAGCTCGGGCGTCGTGCTGCGGGCGAGGTCATCGTCCTCGACGAACGGGCGGAGCGTGGCGATCGCGTTCGCCGCATCGCCGGTGCGGTCCATCGCCACCGCGAGGCGGTAGCGGAACGTGCCGAGGCGCGGTGCCTCGGCCCCGGGATCGTCGATCAGTCCCTTGTACGCGCGGATCACGTCGGGCCACGCGCGCTGGCGCCACGCGGCCTCGCCGAGCGTGCTCAGCACCTCACGCCGCAGCGCCGACGGAATGTTCGGGTTGCCGGTGCCGAGCGCCGCGTGGGCGCGCGCGCCGTGGGGCAGGGCGGCGGCGGGCTCGTCAGCGGCGAGCCACGCGGCGGCGGCGGCGGTCTCGACCTCGACGCGATCGGCGTCGCGCTCCGCCATCTTCGCGAGCGCCGATAGCGCCTGCGCACGCGCACGCTGATCGCCGCTCTGTGCGAGCAGCTCGGCCTCGAGCTGGTACGCGCGACGGCGCACCGTGGTCGCCTCGGGATCCTCGCCCTCCTGGTTCGTCGCGAGACCCTCGACCAGCCGGAGCGCTTCGTGCAGATCGGCGAGCGCGGCCGCCATGTCGGGCGTGCTCTCGCGACGTCGCACGTCGGCGCGCTGGATCAGGAGCTGGGCGCGCTCGGTCGGCGGCGGTCGGGTCGCGAGCACCGCATCGATCCAGCGGCGCTCCGTGTGCGCGTCCACGCCGGAGCGCGCGAGCATCGTGCGCGCCGCATCCCGCGCGATCGCGGGAGAGTGCGCGCCCGCCAGCTCGTGCGCGCGTTGCCACTCGCCGCTCGCCGCGGCCTCCTGGCCGGAGCGGTCGAACAGCTTCGCGCGGGCGGCGGCGAGCTCGGCGGCGCGCGCGAACAGTCGATCTCCATTGCGCTCGTGCGACGCGAGCTCGAGCAGCGACGCGATCGCGGTGTCGAGCTCCGCCGCGGCGTGATCGCGATCCTCGGCCGCCTCGGCGACCTCGGCGAGCACGGCGTGGGCCTCGGCGGCGGTCTCTCCACCGGCGAGGGTCGCGCGGCGAAGGCTCGCGCGTGCGTCGTCGGTCCGGCCGACCGCGACAAGCGATCGCGCGAGCGCGAGCTCGTGGCGCGCGGCGGTGCTCTGCGCGAGACCGAGGCCGCGCAGGCGCTCGTAGTGATCGGCGGCGGCGGAGTGATCGCCACGCGCGGCGGCGGCGGCGGCGAGGCCGGCGAGCGCATCGGACTGAAGCGGATCGAGCACGAGTGCGCGCGCCCACGCGACCTCGGCCTGCTCGGATCCGCTCTTGCCAAGCAGATCGCCGACCGTGGCCCACGCTCGTGCGCTGGTGCGGTGATCTCCGCGCGCCTCGGCGAGCCGCGCGACCTCGCGCCACGCATCGATCGCGGCCGCCGGATCGATCGACGACAGGATCGTCGCGGTCATCTCGTGGACCGCCGGATCATCGGGTGCGAGGTGGGTGGCGACCGCGAGCTCCTGCTGTGCGCTCTGCGGATCGCCGAGCTGGCTGACGAACACGTCCGCGAGGCGGAGGCGGAGCTGCACGGCGCGTGCGGGCTCCGGGGTGATCACGGCCCGCGCGCGAACGAGGCGCACGAGCTCGGGCCAGCGGTGCTCGTCGGCGTAGCGATCAGCGAGCGAGTCGGCCGCTTCGCTCGAGCTCGGATCGTGTTCGAGGGCGAGCTCGTACAGCGAGGTCGCGGCACGCGGCTCGAGCACGCGCAGGAGGCGCGCACCGGCGAGCGCGGCGAGCGCGGCCTGATCATCGTCGCCATCGCCGCTCGCGAGTTGCGCGAGCTGTGTCAGGTGGCCCGCGGCCTCGCGCGCATCGCCCTGCGCGAGCGAGATCGAGGCGAGCGCGGCGTGCGCCGGCGGGAAGTGCGGCCATCGCCCGAGCGCCTGGCGCGACAGCTCGAGCCCGTCGAAGAACCACGCGGGTCGCGCACTGGCGAGCGCGAGGATGCGCTCGAGCAGCAGCGGTTGCTCGGGGCCGCCGGCGGCGAGCAGCGTGCGGTAGCCGCGCATCGCTTCTTCGGTGTGGCCCTCGCGGAGCTGCTGATCCGCGGAGTGCATCAGGTCGTGCGCCGCGGCGAGCTGATGCGTTTGCGGCCGTACCCCGAGCTCGCCCGTGCGCGTGCCGGCCGGGCCATACGAGGCCTCGATCGCCGATCGACCGAGGCGAATACCGACGAGCTCGATGTCGTTGACCGCGGGCAGTCGCCAGCCGGCGGGCGGCAGCAGGTGCCACAGCACCGCGCCGACGAGATCGATCTCGACGTCGCACAGGCCGCGCGCGTGAGGCCGCTCGACGACGTTGGGCGCATCGGTCGCGGCGAGCAGGGCGACGAGCACGCGATCGGCGATCACCGGACCGGGAGTGGGGAGGTGGCCGTGCACGCGCACGGTGCTCGCGAGCGCCCGCAGGTGCGTGCCTGCACTGACGAAGTGAATGCGGAACGAGAGGTCGGCAGCGGCGAGTCCGTCGGCCGCGCGCGCGCGCATCGACACGAAGCCATCGTGCAGCCGCGCCGAGAGCTGCGACACGCCGAGGCTCGCGAGGTGACGGCGCACCGCCTCGACCCGTGCCTCGAGCTGCTGCGACGTCATCCGAAGCGCGATCGATCGCATCCGCGTGCGGCGGCGCTGGTACTTCTCGGCGACCGCGTTGCCCGGGTCGGTGCCGAGGTCGGTGACCTCGAGCTCCAGTCGATCCACGAGCAACGGACCCACGGTCAGGTCCGACAGCGCGAGGCGGCCTAGACCGCCGAGCGCTTCGAAGCTGAACGGCAGTCGCCGCGGGCCGGAGCGGTCCCCCTCGAGCACGACCCTGAAATTACTCTACTTCCGGCCGCGGCGCTGGGCCTACCGCGGAGCAACTGCGCGCAGGCACTGCAGTACGACTACCGCGGAGCGATTGACGCGTCGCCAACCTCGTCGAGGAGCGCGAGCCTCGCTACCGGAAGCTCATGCAGGGCCGGTACACCTGCGGCAGCGCCTTGCCGGCATCGTCGGTCTCGTGCACGAGCTCCGCGCTCGGCTTGATCTTGCCGTCCTTCGCGAGCGCCTCACAGCGGGTCTTCAGCCAGCCCTCGACGGCCATGCGGCCGCGGATCGAGCGAAGGCGCTCGATCTCCTTGTCGGCGATCTTGTCGAAGTCCTCGACCTTCGGGGCCTGCTTGTCGATGAGCTGGAGCAGCACGAAGCCCTCGGGGGTCTCGTAGACCTTCTTGCCGAGCATGCCCGCCTGCAGCTCGTCGAACAGGGCGGTCGGCGCATCGGCGACGGTCTCGAGGCCCGGCATGTCCTTCTGGCGCTGGACCTTCGCCTCGGCGACGACCTTGGGCTTCTTGATCTCGCCGAACGCGGGGAGCACGTCGGTCGACGCCTTGAGCTCGACCGGGGCGGGCGGGGCGGGCGGGATCGCCGGAGCGCCGGCCCCGCTGCCGCTGCCACTGCCACTGCCGGCGGCGGGAGCCGCGCTTCCGGCGGCGGGAGCCGCGCTTCCGGCGGCGGGAGTCGCGCTACCCGCGGTGCCGGCGGGGGCCTTGTCGTCGCTCGCCTGCCACGAGGCGAGGTGGTCCTTCTCCGGCTTGTCGGCACGCTCAGCAATCCTGAAGGGACTGCGGAGGTAGATCGAGCCGTGCTGCTGCTGCATCTGCTGCTCGATCATCTCCTGCATCTGGCGCTGCTGCTCGCGCTGGTTGACGCCGCGCTCGAACAGATCCGACAGGTTCTTCGCCGTGCCGGCGCGCGCCGCGGCGAGAGCCTCGAGAGCGGCGCGCTTCGCCGCTTCCTTGCTCCACACGTCGCGCGCCATCTCGGCCGCGATCTCCGTCTTGACCTGATCGAACGTCAGGTCGCCTTCTCGCTTCTCGTCCGCCATGACGAGGTACGCGGCATTCTCACCGATCACGACGGCGGTCATCTCGCCCGGCTTGAGGGCCTTGACCGCTTCGTTGATCGCCTTGTCACCGAGGCCGGCGTTGTCGACGCTCTTCCAGCCGACATCGCCCCCGTTCCACTTCGTCGCGTCGTCGGTCGACAGGGTCTTCGCGGTGTCGATGAACTTCTGCTTGTTGGTTCCGATCGCGGTACGCGCGGCCTCGAGCTTCGCCTTTGCCTCGTCGGCGGTCGGCTTCTTCGGCTCGGTCTTCTCGGCGGTCTTGGGCGCATCGGCCGGCTTCGCATCGGCGGGCTTGGTCGGATCCGCGGGCTTGTCGGCCGGCTTGGGCTCCGCGGCCGCGAAGTCGATCTTGATCTGGCGCAGCTTGAGGGCCGGCTTCGTGCCCTTGTACGTGCGCTCCTCGTCGGCGAACTTCTTCTTCACGTCGGCCTCGTGACCGGTGATGAAGCGCGCCACGTCCGCATCGGAGAGCCGCATCGCATCGCGATACGCGGCCGGATCGAACGTCACGGTGTCGTAGCTGACGGTGTTCGCCGAGAACAGGTAGTCGGCGAGCGCCTCGTCGCGCGACACGCGCACGGAGTCCTGGAGGAGCTCCGAGTACAGGGCGGCCTGCATCGCGCGCGCCTGCTCGTCGTAGTAGCTGCCGACGGAGGTGTTGAGGCTGGTCACCCAGCCCTTGAACTTTCCGAAGTTGAAGAAGTGATCGCCGTCGACCACGTCGAAGAAGCTGTGCTCCGACACGAACTGCGGCCCGCCCATCGGATCGATCTGGTAGTCGGGGATGCGGAAGCCAGCGTAGAAGAAGTAGCCCTTCTTCATCTCGGCCTCGACGGCATTGTTGGTGACGCGGATCCCGGCCGCCGATGCGCCGTCGGCGAGCAGCTCGCGACGGATCATCATCTCGAGCGCCGCGTACACCTTCTGGCGCCCGCTGTACTTATTGGCCGCGTAGGCCACGTGGTACGCGGTCTGATTTAGCTTCGAGCTTCCGACGGTCATCGCGCCGCCGCCCGTGGAGCAGCCACCGCCTCCCTGACCGGCGTTCGGCGCGAAGTTGATGACGAAGATGATGATCAGGAGTCCAAAGATCAGATAGATCGCGATGGACGCGCCTGACTTGCGCAGTTGTTCGAGCATGGGGCCGCCTGCTTCTTAGACGAAGTCGCGCACCCTAACAACCGCGGGCCGAAGGGGAGATCGAGGATACAAGCCCCCGGGGGTCCGGAGCGGCCTCCCGAGGCGGATTCAGGGGCACCCAAGATTGTGTTGCGCGTGGCGACTTTCGCGTGATAACTCCGCACGACTCAACGACCTCCGGCAGTTGGTGGCGGTCGCTCCGGGGTTTGACTCTCCATTTCGTGATCACATCGCGCTGCAGCGCGTCGCCAGGACAACCACCACCAACTGCCGGAGGTCGTT
>JBBRED010000471.1:0-5862 GCA_038203335.1 Haliangiales bacterium
GTACGCCAGCGAGCCGCAAGGCGAGCAAGTGCCCTGGGGGCGCAAGTGAAACGGATCGCCTTCGCACGAATCGCTCAAGAGTCGAACGCGCTGTCGCCGGTTGCGACGACGCTGCACGACTTCGAATCCGCGCACTACGTCACCGGCGACGCATTGCTGCGCGCCACCACCACCGGTCCCGAGCTCGCGGGCTTCTTCAAGCGCGCGGAGCTCGGCGGCTTCATGCAGGCCGTCGCGGACAAGAAGAGCGAGATCGAGCCGGTGCCGCTGCTCTCGGCGTGGGCGTCGTCGGGCGGGCCGCTGTCGAAGGACTGCTTCGAGACGCTCGAGGCGCGCCTCGTGGAGCTGCTGCGCGGCGCGGGCCGCATCGACGGCATGTACCTGTGCCTGCATGGCGCGATGGGCGCGCAGGGCGTGCGCGATCCGGAGCACCGATTGCTGCGCACGATGCGCGAGGTGCTCGGGAACGTGCCGCTCGTGACCTCGCACGACCTTCACGGCAACATGACGCGTGCGCGCATGGAGACCGCGGACGCGGTCGTCGCGTACCAGACCAACCCGCACCGCGATCACGCGAAGATCGGCAAGAAGGCCGGCGCGATCACGATCGGCACCGTGCTCGGAGAGATCAAGCCGACCATGGCGTGGCGCACGCTGCCGATGATCCTTGGCGGCGGCAAGACCATCGACTTCCTGGCGCCGATGCGGCCCGTGTTCCGGCGCATGCACAAGCTCGAGAAGGCCGGCGACGTGCTCGCCGCATCGACGTTCATGGTTCACCCGTGGATCGACCACCCGAACATCGGGTGGTCCACGGTGGCGGTGACGAACAACGACCACGCCACCGCCGAGCGCGTGGCGGAGGAGCTGGCGGAGATGTGCTGGGAGCGCCGGCACGAGCAGCCGCCGGAGTTCCCCGGCGCGAGCGAGGCGATCGTTGCGGCGCGCGCCGCCCGCGTGCGCCGCAAGCTCGGCTGCGTGATGCTCGCCGACGCCTCCGACGTGGTCACCGCGGGAGCGCCCGGCGACTCCACGCACTTGCTGCGCGCGCTGCTCGCCGAGGGCCAGGACCTGGTCGCGCTCGCGGCGGTCCGCGATCCGCAGGCGATCGCCACGTTGTGGACCCACGCGGCCGGCGACACGGTGTCGCTCTCGATCGGCGGCACGCTCGATCCCTCGCGCTGCGAGCCGCTCGCGGTCACCGGGGAGGTGGTCAGCAAGCACGATCGCCACGGCTTCGGCCGGACCGTGGTGTTCGCGATCGGCAAGCTCAAGATCGTGATCGTCGAAGGGCCGGCGATGGTGATGCGGCCATCGTTCTACACGGAGGTCGGGCTGTCGCCGTGGAAGTCCGACGTGGTGATGGTGAAGAACTTCTTCCCGTTCCTCATGTTCTTTTTGCCGTACAACCGCAAGTCGATCTTCGTGCGGACGAAGGGCACCACCGACTTCGATGCCGCGTTCGAGCTGACGTTCGACGGGCCGATGCACCCGCGCGACGCGATCGATGACTGGCACGAGCGCGATCAGCAGCGCCGTGGCCTCAGCGTACCGCCGCCCGGCGTCACCGCTGCCGCACACGCATGACGCTCGCCACGCTCGCGCTGATCGCACTGATCGCGTTCGGCACCGAGGGCGCGATCGGCTTCGGTGGCACCGTGATCGCCGCGTGCCTCGGCGCGCAGTTGATCCCCCTCGACGAGTTGCTGCCCGCGTTCGTTCCGCTCAACCTCGCGATGTCGGCGTGGCTCCTCACCAGTGGCCGCGATGCGATCGCGTGGCGGGTGCTGCTCCGCACGATCGCGGTGCCGGTGGCGATCGGTGCGGTCGGCGGCCTCGCGCTGTTTCACGTCCCGGCGAAGACGCTGCTCGCCGCGATCTTCGGCGCCTTCGTGGCGCTGCTCGCGATCGTCCAGCTCGTGCGGCCGGCCGCGCAGCCGCTGCCGCGGATGTGGCAGCGCGTGTTCCTCGTGCTCGGCGGCGTCGCGCACGGTCTGTTCGGCACCGGTGGTCCGATGATCGTGTACGTCGCGCGCCGCGAGCTGCCCGACAAGCGCGTGTTCCGCGCCACGCTCGCCGTGCTGTGGCTCGTGCTCAACATCGCGCTGCTCGTGAACTTCCTCGCGCTCGGCCTCTACGGCCGTCACACGTTCGAGATCGGCGGTGTGGTCGGGCTCGCGCTGATCCCCGGGTTGTGGCTCGGCCAGCGGATCCACAACGCGCTCGACGGAGCCCGGTTCGAGCGCGTGGTGTGGACCCTGCTGCTGGTCGCCGGGCTCGCGCTCGCTATTCGCTCGGCGTTGAGCTGACGATCGGTGACCACGCCTCGGGCGTGAGCAACCACAGCCAGTCACGTGCGCGGGTCGCCGCGACGTAGAGCGAGCGCGCGAGCTCGGGGCCGACCGGATAGAACCCGGGCGACAGGTCGGGGATCACGACGCAGTCGAACTCGAGGCCCGAGACGGCGGCGGCCGTGGTCACGAGCAGGCCGGGCTCGAACCGGAAGTCGCCGTCGAGCACGAGGGTGGGATCCAGGCCGCGCGACAGCTCCGCGTGCAGGCGGCGCGCGTGCTCGGGGGTGCGGGCGATCACGGCGATCTGGCGCCACGGATCGCGCGAGATGAGCGCATCGAGGTGCCAGCACAGCGCGGCGGTCTGCGCGAGCGCGGAGCCGCACGCCGACGCCCACACGGCCGGATCCGCGGGCGGCTCGGCGGGGAGGGTGGCCGTGCCGGTGGTGATCGCGCGGCCGAGGTCGCTGATCGCGGGCACGGAGCGATAGGTGACCTCGAGCGTGACCTCTTCCCAGTGATCGCGGGCGAGCTCGGCGCGGGCGGTGCCCCAGCCGGTGAACCAGGCGCTCTCGTCGGTGGCCTGCCGATGATCGCCGGCGAGCGTGACCGTGCCGTGCGGTGCGAGCGCGTCGCCGATCGCCGCGAGCTCCATCGGCGCGCGCAGCTGCGCCTCGTCGATCACGATGTGGTCGTACTGCGCGAGCCTCGCGGGTGGCAGGGCGCCCCGCCGCACCAGCTCGAACAGCACCGGCAGGTCCTCGGGATCGATCGTATGCGCGTCCTCGGCGGGCGTGCCCGCGTCGAGCGATCGGCCGTCGAGCGCGACCAGGCGTGCGGCATCGACGCCGCGGTTCGCCCTCTCGGTGGTGGTCTCGAACTGCGCGCGCGTGTGCGCGATCACGGCCGCGATCGCGCGATCGGGCAGGGCATTGGCGGCCGCCGCGACCACCGACGTCAAGCGATCCTGATCGCCGAACAGGTGGAGCAGACGAGCGCGCGAGCGCGGCAGCTTCTCGTCGTCCTTCGGTGGCTTCCACCCCACGAAGCCATCGAGCACGGTGCGTACCGCGGGATGGCGCTTGAGGTGGATGACCTGCGCCTTCGCGCTCTCGCTGATCCGCTTCGGCAGGCCCGGAAACGCGGTGTGCGCGCGGTCGAGCAGCCAGTCGTCGAACACGGCGATCTCGAGCTTCTCGATGCCGAGCCGATCGGCGAGCAGCCGCACGAGGCGGCGCAGGCCCTCGGTCGGTACGAGCACGAGCGGGCGGAACCTGCGGCTCTTCTCTCTCGCGCGCTGCTCGAGCGCTGCCACGCGGTACAGCGCGACCAGCGTCTTGCCCACGCCGGCCTCGCCGTCGAGCACCAGCGACGTATCCGCGGGCAGGTCCACCGCGTCCTGCTGCTCGGGATCGAGCACGATCACGGCGTCGCGATCGCGCGCCGCGGTCTGCACCGGCTGGGGGCGCGACCGTGCGGTCTCGCCTTCGGCGCGGACCTCGCGGTCCTCCCCGATCAGCGCTTCGAGCTGGCCGCGGCCCACGGTCAGCCAGCGCTCGAGGACCCGGCCCTCGGTGGTCCGGTCGCCGGTCTCCAGCTCGTAGCTCTGGCCCGGGGCGTGCCGGAAGAACACCGAGGCGATCGGCGAGGTTCGCCAGTCCAGCATCGGGACCTCGGCCTCGAGGTTGGTCCGCGGGCCGAGGACGAACCGGCGCGTCCCGCGCGGGGTCTCGACCTCCAGGTAGCCCTGGGCCGCTGGTGCCTGTTCGAGCGCGCGCGCGACGTCGGCGTAGGTCACGCTGCACATCCTCGTCATCGCGGCGGTGAGAACAAGTCTGTTCGAATCCGAAAGGTTGCGCTACGATCGATGCATCTCGACGGCGCCCGGCGCATCGAGTACAAGTCCGGGCATGACCGACGCGGTCCGTCGCCTCGAGCAGCGTCTCTACCGGGACGTCAAGGACACCAGCGAGCGCTACCAGCTGCTCGCGCAGGGCGACCGAATCATGGTCGCGATGTCGGGCGGCAAGGACAGCTACACGCTGTTCACGCTGCTGACCAAGATGGTGCCGCGGCTACCGTTCGCGGTCGAGCTGATCGCGGTGCACCTCGATCAGGCGCAGCCGGGCTACGACGGCGCGGGCCTCCAGGCGTTCCTCCGGGCCTCGGGGCAGCGCTTCGAGATCCTCCGCGAGGACACCTACTCGGTGGTCACGTCGCACCTGCCCGAGACCGCGACGTACTGCTCGCTGTGCTCGCGCCTGCGCCGCGGCATCCTCTACACGGCGGCCGAGCGCCTCGGCTGCAACAAGATCGCGCTCGGTCATCACCGAGATGACTCGCTCGAGACGTTCCTCCTGAACCTGTTCTACTCGGGCAAGCTGCAGGCGATGCCGGCGAGCTACCGCACCGACGATGGTCGCTTCGAGGTCATCCGCCCGCTGATCGAGTGCGCCGAGGCCGACATCGCGGAGTACGCGAGCCACCTCGCGTTCCCGATCATCCCGTGCAACCTGTGCGGCTCGCAGGACGGCCTCAAGCGCGATGCGATGACCGAGCTGCTCGCGAAGCTCGAACAGGACAATCCCCACGTGCGCGCGGTGATGGCGAACGCGCTGCGCAACGTGCGCCCCACGCACCTCCTCGATCGCGATGTCGCCCGCGCCTGGGCCGAGCGCAGCGAGGACATTCGACCGACCTCGCTGACCACGCCGCGCCGAGCGCACGCGGCCGCGCTTCCCGTGGCGACCGACGGCAAGCTGCGCCTACCCGTCATCGACTCGTGACCTCGGCGATCGTCGTCGAGGGCGGTGCGATGCGCGGCATCTTCGCCGCCGGCGTGCTCGACATCTTTCTCGAGCATGGCTTCGATCCCTTCGACCTCGCCGTCGGCAGCTCGGCCGGCGCGTGCAACCTCGCCTCGCACCTCGCCGGGCAGCACGGGCGCAATCGCCGCTGCTACCTGACCCAGATGCGGCGCCGCGAGTTCTCCGACGCGAGCCGGTTCCTCCGTGGCGGCCACTGGCTCGACATCGACTACCTGTGGGACGCGTTCGGCAAGGAGGACCCGCTCGACGTGGTCGCCGCCGCCGCGCATCGCACGAGGCTCGTGGTCGGCACCACATCGGTCGCCGCCGGGACCGCTGCGTTCTTCGAGCCGAGCGAGGACGACATGATCGAGGTGCTGCGCGCGTCGTCCGCGGTGCCGCTGTTGTTCCGCAAGTTCGTCGCGCTCGACGGAGGCCAGTTCGCCGATGGCGGCGTGGCGGCGCCGATTCCCGTCGAGGAAGCGTATCGCCGCGGCGCGCGGCGGATCCTCGTGATTCGTTCGCGCCCCGCAGAGTTCCCGGGCCCGTCGCGCGTGGAGTGCTCGCTCGTCGCCACCGCGCTGCGAAAGCACGGCGGCCTCGCCTCGGCGTTCCGCAACTACCGCGCCGTGTACGCGCGCTCCGTCGAGTTTCTCCGCACGCCGCCGCGCGACTGCATCGTGATCCACGTCGCGCCCGAGCGCCATCTTCGCACCTCGCGGATGACGCGCGATCCGCAGACGCTCGAGTACGACTATGCGCGC
>JBBRED010000472.1:0-5855 GCA_038203335.1 Haliangiales bacterium
GGCCGGCTACCAGGTGTTGCACGGCGCGGCGCTGACGTTCGGCGATGCGCTCGGCCTGTTCGATATCGAGGCGTTCTTCCCGAACCCGATCGCGGTGTAGGTGTTCCCGCGAACCGTCGCGCTACGCGGTGCGCCCGTGCGTGCGGTCGGCGGCGCGCTCCACGAGCAGGTCGGTCTCCACCACGTGCGGCGCCGCGGCCTCTCCGGCGAGCTGCGCGAGCTCCGCGAGCACAGCCACGGCGATCCGTTCAAGATGATCGCGTGGAAGGCCACGGCCCGCCGCGGCCAGCTCATGGTGCGCGACCTCGAGAACGAGATCGTGACCACGCACATGGTGATGCTCGACGTCGGCGGCGGCATGCGCAGCGGCGCGCTCGGCAAGACGCCGCTCGACTGGGCCTGCGACTCGGTGGCCGCGCTCGCGAAGGCCTCCGTCGCGAACAGCGATCGCATCGGGATGGTCGGCTTCGATACCCGCACCGTGGTCGAGATGCAGCCCGATACCGGGCATCACCACTACCTCCAGATCGTCGATCGGCTGCTCGACACACGCTCGGTGGTCGACGAGGACCTGACCGATGTCACCGCCGGCGAGCTGGTCGCCCTCGTGGCGCGCTACCTCGCGCACCAGGAGGCGATCGACGTTCGCATCAAGGTCGCGCCGCCGCTCGATGACGGTCGCTGGACCTCGATCCAGGCCGGGCCCGACGGTCAGCTCTACGACGTCGCGGCGACCGGACGCCTGTGTCGCCGGCTGATCGACATCATGATCGGCAGCGACAAGACCGCGAAGGACAAGCGCGCGAAGCTGGCGCCGCTCGTGGAGCCCGATGCGCAGCTCGCGCCGCTCCGGCAGTTCTGCCGGCTGCGTGGCATCGAGCTGCCTTACCGGACCACCTGGGAGCACGGGAAGCGCGCCCAGGGCCTCACGCGCGCCGTGGAGCGCACCGTGGTCAACGGGCGACCCGACGTGGTGGTCCTGATCTCGGACCTCGCCGGCTTCGCCGAGGACGAGCCGCGCGCGATCAAGGCCCTGGCGCGGCTGCGCAAGGCGGCGGGCACGGTCATCGCCCTGGTCCCCTCGACCTCGGCGTTCCTGCCCACGGCAACTACCCCCCACGGGCAGCGCGTGCGCGAGCTGATGACCCGTGACCAGAGGGCCATGATCGAGCCGGGCCGGCGTCTGTTGACGCGCCACGGCATCGCCGTGATCGAGGGGTCACCGGCCGACAGCCTCGATCGGCTGATCGGCGGTGGCCGGTTGCGTCGTCGCGCAGGCTAGCGGAGCAGCTCGGGCGTCTCGACCATCGCGACGCTCCAGTCGGCGCGGTGGATGCTACCTGCCGCCTTCGACGTCACGGCTCCGATCGACAGCGCCGTCAGCAGCAGCGCGGCGCCGATGAACAGCGCGTCCTTCCAGCGGTCCCGACCATGGCGCACTTCGATTTCTTTCAAGTTGCTCATGTTCTCCTCCTCCTGGTCGTGGTCGACGAAATCCCCACTATAGAAACTACCGAACGGTGCTGTCTCTGTCACGAGAAACACCAAGTAAACGGCAAAGCGGGATCGATTTCCTCGTCGGAGAATCGGGAAATGTGCTGACCTAGGCCGCACTGGCCTACATGACCTGACTCGCTATTTACAGGATGACCGGATTATCGCTGCACACCCCGATCTCCATGATCAGGTAGAGCAGGATCCGCTCCTGCGGGTACAGGCCGCGATGACCGCCCTCGGTCGTGTGGTAGGTCGAGTACATCACCCGACCGCAACCCGCGGGCTCGAACGTCACCGTGAGTGGGTGCCTCGCTCCGCCCCCGAACGGGCCGGAGTTGGTGCCGGTGACCCAGGCCTTCGGCGTGTCCATCACCGGCTGGCCGCTGGTGTCGACGCCGATCTGGATCTGGGTGAGCTGCTGGATGAAGTTCCAGTTGTCGACAGCCTCGAAGTGGTGCGGGTTGATCGCGGCGGAGGTCGCGTTCGACGGCGTCGGGCCGCGCTGCGCACCGAGCCAGGCGGCGAGTGACGCGTCGACCGCGTCGGCGTCGTTCGAGTCGTAGGCGTCGCCGTCGGCGGTGCCGAACTGCGACGGCGTCCACGAGTCGCTGGCCTTGGTGTACGCGCTGGCGGGCGTGTCGATCGCATCGCCAAAGCCCGAGCCGCCGAGCTGGACCTGGGCCGGGAACACGTTGTCCATCCACTCGCCCGACCAGTCGGTGACGTACAGCTTGCCGCCGGCCTTCACGTAGTCGCGCAGGTTCTTCAGGACCTGCTGATCCTGGAGCGCGCCGGTGTAGCTGTCGCCCGAGCACGGGACGAACACGATGTGATAGGTCGCCAGCTTCGCCGGATCGCGGACGAGCGCCTCGAAGCTTCCGGTCGACACACCGAGCGTGTCGCCGCCGTTGTCGGCGAGATCGAGCTGGCCGCTCGTGCTGGTGTAGACGCCCGACGCATCCACGGTGCCGAGGCCCATCTTGCCGAGGATGTTCTCGAGGTGATCGTAGCTGCCGGCGGCGATCGCGATGCGCGGGATCCATTTGCCGGCCGCCTGATCCATGTGCGAGGGCAACGTGGTCTGCGCGTCGGTGAGCGTGACGTCGCCGGTCGTGACGTCGAGCTCCTGCTCGAGACGGAACTGGCCCTTCTGGATCACGAGCCAGCGCTTCCCGGGAATCGCCTCGGGCAGCACGAACGAACCGGTGGGGTCACTGACCACGGCGCCCGCTGGGGCGGCCTGACACGGCTCGCAGTACACACCGCTCGGGATCGGCGGCGGACGTGTACCGGTGAGGTAGACGGCCGCGCCGGCGACCGGAATCTCCTCGCCGGGATCGGTCATCCCCGGCGCGAGGCCCGGCGCCCACACGCGGCCCCGCATGATTCCCGTGGGCCCGTTGTACGGCGCGTCGACGCCGGCCTGGTCGTCGCCGCCTTCGTCGCGGGTACCGGGGCCACAACCGAACGCGGCAATCACCATCACGCACTGGGCGAGTCTCATCGAGCCGAAGGTGGCGCAGGCGCACGCGGGTTCCAACCGAAAACCGCCGAGGCGTGCCATTTCCTCTCACCAAAAGGGCACAGCCGATGCACGCCTTCGCGACATGATGGAATTTGCAAAAGACCTGGCCTCGAACGTCGGCTCCGCCACGGCTGACTTCGCCAAGATGGTGGGTGGCAACACCGCCGACGTCGCGAAGCGCGTCGGTGACCGTGGCCTGAAGCTCGCGAAGGACATCGGGCCGAAGCGCGGCCTCGTGGGCCTCCTCCTCGTCGGCGCGGCCGTCGGCGGCGGCATCTTCCTCGCGCGCTACCTGCGCGCACGTGCGGCGGAAGCGCGCGCGAAGAACCCGAACGGCATGCGCAGCAAGAAGATGCGGAAGGCCGAGAGCCGGGCGCAGCACGCCGCGCAGATGATGCACTGAGGTTTAGGCGCACACCGACAACCACGACGCCGCGCGTGCGCCCACGCGCGGCGTTGCTCGTGCGCGCGATTCGCAGACACGACAACGGCCCGGGAGCGCGAAGCTCGCCGGGCCGTGGTCGTCGATGCGGCAACTAGTAGCCGCGTCGGCCGTTGCCCGAGCCGTTCGAGTAGCCCGAGTACGCGTTGGCGGCACCGAGCCGGTCCTCGCTCGCGTACGCGCCGCTGCCCTGCGCGACGTCAGACGCGCCATCACTGACGTTGTCCTTCGCCTCTCCGACACGGTCCTTCGCCTCGTTGATCTTGTCCTTGGCTTTGCCGAGGAGCTCGTTGAACGCGTTCTTCGCCCCGCCGTGGCGGCGCGCGTACTGGACCGCGGCGTAGATGGCGCCGAGGCCGATGAGTCGCTTGATGCTGAAGAGCTTCATATCTTTGTTCTCCTTGAGCCAAGGAGACGCAAGCTTCGTGCCCCCGTGTGTGCGGGAGATGCTGACGTGCGATGATCGGTCGGATGCCACCGCGCAGTCCCACGGCGGAGAGACGCGACGCGCTGCTCGGCGTGCTCGGCGAGCTTGTCGCCCGCGGCGGTGCCACGCGGCTGCTCGCGCCGCCGGTCGTGCCGGGCGCCGATGCGTTCCCCGAACCGTGGCGCGCAACGCGCGGTGGTGTGCGCGCTGTGCTGCGGCGACTCGCCTGGCACGCCGGAAACGATCGAGGGATCGTCCTTCACGACGAGCGGCTCGGCGCACCGCCCACCGAGCGCAAACCCGAGACGCGCGTCGGCCTCACCCGCGTCGGGCAGAAGGAGCTGACGTTCCGCATCGAGTTCCTCGGCGAGGACGACATCGCCGGCACCCTCGCTCACGAGCTCGGCGTGGCGCACGCCGTCGTCAGCCGGCCCGACTCCGTGGATCCCTATCGCACCGGCGAGGGCCCCGAGATCGAGGTCGACGTGGACCGCGATCACGAACGCGGCTCGATCGCGACCGTCTACCTCGGCCTCGGAGTGCTCGCCGCCAACGCCGGCTATCAGCAGTACTCGCGCCCGGGCCGGTTCAACGGCGGCTACTCGCCGCTCGAGTACGACGTCCTGCGCGCGGGCTACGCGCCGATGTCGGAGCTCGCATTCCTCCTCGCAGTCCAGGCCGTGGTGCGCGGTGCCGGCGCCCCCGCCGGTCTCTCGGGGCCGCAGCGCGACGAGGTCAACGAGTGGATCACGGCCCTCGCGCCGCAGCGAAGCGCTCTGCGCGAGCGCCTCGGCATCGCGAGCGACGTCGAGCCCACCACCGAGCGCGACCTCCCCGTCCTGTTCACCGACGTCGATCTCGCCGAGGACGCGCCGCCGGCCCGCAAGAACGCGTTCCGGTGGCGCACCCATCGCGGCGGCATCGGCTTCGTCGCCGGCGCCGTCCTCGGCGTCGGGATGGCCGTCGCCGTCGCGACCCCGAGCTTCACCCCGCTCCTCGTGTTCGGCGCCGCCGGCGGTGGCCACCTCATGGGCCGCCGCGTGCGCGTGCCACGGTGCACCGCCTGTGCATCTGTCGTCCCCGCCACCGCCACCGTCTGCGGCTCCTGCGGCGCAGCACTCCGCGGCGACATCAGCGACCTCTCCGAGCGGCTCGACGCCGAGGAGCGGCTCGAGGCCGAGGCTCGCGAGGCCCGCGACGATCGCGACGACGCGCGCCCCGACGACGAAACCCAGTCCTGACCGCGCAACGCGGATGTCGCAGCAAGAACCGGAGCGCGCCGCTCGCCGCGGACGAGGTCAGCTGCGTCCATGTCCACACCACATTTGTCAGGCAAGGTCGCGATCGTCACCGGCGCCAGCTCGGGAATCGGGCGCGCGACCGCGAAGCTGTTCGCCCACGAAGGCGCGCGCGTTATCGTCACGGCGCGGCGCCGCCACGAGCTCGAGCAGCTCGTCGCCGAGATCGAGAGCACCGGCGGCATCGCCGTCGCGATCCACGGTGACATCCGCGACGAGCACCTCCCCGAGCGCGTCGTGGCGTGCGCCGTCGAACGGTTCGGAGGTCTCGACATCGCGTTCAACAACGCCGCCATGGTGGGCGAAGCCGTCCCGACCACCGAGACCTCGCTCGCGACCTGGCGCGACGTGCTCGCCACCAACCTCACCGCCGCGTTCCTCGGCGCGAAATACCAGGTCCCGGCGATGCGCGCCCGTGGCCGCGGGAGCCTGATCTTCACCTCGTCATTCGTTGGGCACACCGTCGGCATGCCCAACATGGGCGCCTACGCCGCGAGCAAGGCAGGAATCCTCGGCCTCATGCTCACCCTCGCCGCCGAGCTCGGCCCCACGGGCATTCGCGTCAACGCCATCCTCCCCGGCGGCACCCTCACCGCCCTCGCACCCCTCTCCGAAGACGCCCGCACCTTCGTACGCAGCATCCACGCCCTCAAGCGCATGGCCGAG
>JBBRED010000473.1:0-5847 GCA_038203335.1 Haliangiales bacterium
TTCCACACAGGCTTGTCCGCCCCGTGCGCGCCGGTTGCCGTGGGCCGACCTGTTACGCCGCGTGTCCGCCGACGACGTCCTCTGCTGCCCGTGCGGCGGGCGCCGCAGCATCGTCGCGTTCGTCGCCGATCCCTCGATCGCGCGCGCGGTCCTCGACGCCCTCGGCCTTGCCGCAGAACCCGCGACCTTCGCGCCCGCTCGCGCCCCACCCCAGACCGAGCTCGGGTGGGACGATTCCGCGTAGCGGCCGACCGCCAGCCTGTCGGCATGGGCTCGTCCGTCCTCGCGTCGCCCAAACCTCGGCGGCCTTACGTTCGCGGCAGACTCTGAACCCTATCGCTGCCTGATCCTTTCCAGGCGCCCCGAGCTCGCCCTGCCGAACCCCCGCTTGCTCGTCCTTGCCGCTACCGCGTACGAGCACGAGTACGAGTACGAGTACGAGTACGAATCGTTAAGTGACCGGCATTGGATGCATACCCTCCCCGCATGTCACTGCCACATGGGGGTCTCGATCATCATCGCGATCAGTGGGACTCGCGTCGAGACCCACAGCCGTCGCGTGGGCACGAACACGAGCCAGCCATGCACAGCGTCCCGAACGTCGACGTCAACTCGACGGTCTCGAAGCGATCCAACTTCGTGGAGAGCGTGACCAGCGCGAGCGATGCCATCGCCCGCCGATGGCCTCACGGCCCGACGTGCGACGACGTTGCATCGACCGACGTGAACTCGCTCCGGCGCTCGGAGAACCCCGATTGTTCGTACTACGACGCCGCCACCTGTTCGCGTCGCTCGCAGAGTCGAGACGCGCGCTGGCCGCAGACGTCGAGGGCAGCGACGCGGTACGCCTCGGCGAGCGTCGGGAAGTTGAACACGGTGTCGACGAGGGCGTCGACAGTCCAGCCCGCGAGCACCGCGATCTGCCCGACGTGGACCAGCTCGGTTGCGCCCTCCCCGACGACCTGAACGCCGAGGAGCCGCCCTTCAGGATCACAGATCAACATCAGCATGCCGTGCTCGATCGCGGAGATCTGACCGCGCGCCAGTTCTCCGAATCGCGCGCGGCCGACGAGTGCGTCACCATGCCGTTCACGCGCCTGGGCCGGCGAGAGCCCGACCGTCGCAATCTCCGGGATCGTGTAGACACCGACCGGGACGAGCTCGGCGGTGCTCGCGGTTCCCACTGCGAACGCATGGCAGGCGGCTCGCCGGCCTTGGTCCATCGCGGTGGCGGCGAGCGACGGCGGTCCGATCACGTCGCCGACGGCGAAGATGTGGGGAATGCGCGTACGGAACTGCGCGTCGACCTCGAGAAGACCGCGCGATGTTGCGGCGAGCCCAGCGGCGCCGAGGCCGAGACCGGCGAGGTTCGCCTCGCGGCCCATGCAGTAGAGCAGCTTCTCGGTGTGAAGCGCGCGCCCGTCATCGAGCGTGGTGGTCACGCGCTCGCCGTCCCACGAGATCGTCGCCACGGTACGGCCCCCGAGAAAGCTCCCGCCCTGGCGTTCGAACGCACGCACGACCTCGGTCGTAAGCTCCTCGTCGAGGAACCCGAGCGGACGCGCTGCACGGTCGATCATCGTCACTGCCACGCCGAGCGCGGCGAACGTGCACGCGTACTCGCTGGCGATCACGCCGCTTCCGATCACCGCGAGCGAGCGCGGCAGGTAGCTGATACCGAGGATCGAGTCGCTATCGAGGACGTGCTCGTGGTCGATGGGGATGTTCGGCGGATTCCGCGGGCGCGATCCGGTGGCGATCACGATCGCCGTCCCGATCACCGCGCGCACGGTGCCGTCGACGCCGCGAACCTCGAGGGTATCGGGCGAAGTGAACCGCGCGCGGCCGTGCCAGCGAGCGATGCCGTTGCGCGCGAGTTGATCACCGATGAACCGCTGGTGAGCTGCCACGACCTCGTCTAGCCGCACCATCAGGCTCGCGAGCTTGACGTCCGCCGGCGGGTGCACGTCGATCACGCCTCCCGACCGCGCGCGGACGAGCCCGAGCGCGACGGCGGTCTCGCGCAGCGTCTTCGACGGGATCGTCCCGCGATGCACGCACGCGCCACCAGGCTGCGCGGTCTCCTCGATCACGAGTGCGGACTTCCCGAGCTTTGCCGCCTGGATCGCGGCCTTCTGCCCGGCCGGACCACTGCCGATCACCACGAGATCGAACCGCGTGACGGTCACGCGAAGCTCTCCACCGACGCGCGGACGTCGGGGAGCTTCGTGACGATGGCCTCGACGTCCTCGGGATAGAGGTCGAGGCGTGCCCCGAGGTCGGGCGCCGGCGGAGGTGCCGAGTCGAGAGCCGCGTGCGCGAGAGCATCGGCGAGGCAGATCACGTGCGCGAGCTCGCCACTGACGTCGTCGTGGTGCGTACGGACCGCCTGGGCGATCTTCTCGGGGAGCTTCCACGCCTCGATCAGCGATGCGCCGACCGCCGCGTGCGCTTCGGCTGCGGCCTCCATGACCGCCGCTCGATCGGGCGCGAGCCCGACCTCGCGGTGCAGATCGGCGAGGATCGTGATGACCACGGGTCGCCCGATGTCGTGGAGCAAGCCCGCAAGAAATGCTTCGTCGACACCGCGCCGGCGCGTTCGGGCGATCTCCTGCGCGAACAAGGCGGTCGCGACCGAGTGGGCGAACGAGCCGCGAACCTCGGCCTCGAAACCACGGACGCTGAACGTGCGCGCGCCCGTCGCGACCACGAGCGCGATCCGGCGAAGCTCCGCGAACCCGAGCTGCGCGATCACCTGTTGCAGCGACACCACCTTGGTTCCCATCGCATAGACCGGCGAGCTCGCCACGCGCAGCACGAACGCCGCGAGAGACGGATCCGCGCGAATGACCTCGGTCACCTCGCGCGCCCCGCACGCTGGACGATCGAGGACGGCCAGGATTCGCGTCACTGCCTCCGGGAGATGTGGCAACGGCAGGTCGCCCGTTTCGCGCAGCACGTCGAACCGGTCTCGGACGATCGTTGGTAGCACGGGCATCCCTCGGGGCATCGACCGGGTGGCGCACTCGGATAGTGGGTCAGGAGTGAACCGGCGCGACGTTCCTCGAGCCGACCTTGCACGCGTCCCCGGAGAACAGGACGAGCCTCAAAGTCATCGCGGGCATGGCCCCCCGGTAACGCCCATGAGGACGGCAATCGAGCCCTAGATGAGATTCCGACTCGGTCGAACCAGCTCTTCGAACGGAGCACCACTGCGACATGCCCACAGCCTGACCGCCGCGAACAGAAGTCTTGTCTTCTGTCCAGAGCGAGGCCGCCGCTGCAGAAGTGGCCTGGGGCATCCACGGGAACCAGCTCGCGGACCGCACCACTTCTCCCCAACTCTGTCAGCGCCGATAGTGGAGCTTCGTCGCGCCGATCGTGACGGTCCCGTGCTCGGTGCCTGCGCCGACATCGCGCTTGCCGGCGAAGCGGATCTGCAACGTGTTGAACACCGAGTTCGTGGGGTTGCCGACGCTGAACACATCTTGATTGCAGTCCGCGCAGCGCATACGCGACGTGAGCTCCAGGTGGAAGACAGCGACCTGCGTCGGACTCGGCGGCATGCCTGTCGTCAGCGTAATCGTCGCTGCTTTGTCCACGAGCACGATGCACATGCGTTCGGGAGTCTTGCTCCACGTCTTGCTGTCCATGGACACCTCGAAGCAGGTGGGCGATGACGATGGTGGAGGCGGGGGACTGGGCGCTGCACGGGCCGAGGTCGCGAGCGCGATGACGGCGAGACAGGTGAGTGCGGAGTTGTTCATGGTCGTGTCCTAGTTGGTGCAGACGAACCCGGCGCGGCCGCCGTAGCCAGAGGTCGTGGTCTCGTAGCCAAACGCGCATGCGTGCAGAGTCGCGACTCCGCTGGCGCACTCGACGACCTCGTAGAACACGCTCGTCTCGCCAGGCTTCTTGAACTTCAGGGCGTAGCTGCTGCTCGCACCTGCCGCGCACAGGTCAGCCGTCGCGCCGGGGATCAGGCTCGCGTATGCGCTGCACGAGACCGTGTTCGTGCTGGTCTCGTCGCAGTCACCATGCGGGCACGCCGACGCCTCGCCGCTCCGGAGAGTCCCGCTACATGCGACGACGCGCTGCCCGGTGTTGGTGTTCGATCCGGATCCGGATCCGGATCCGGATCCAGAACCACCCGCGTCGGGAGTTTGATCGGAGGTGGTGCAAGCAGCAAGAGCGAACAAGACAAGGAAGAGAGCGTTCATGCATCCAACACGCGCGAGCGGATGCGGTGTAGCGAACAATCGTCCAACCCTTGGGGACTACTGGGGCTTCAGGACACGCGAGAGGCTGAGATCGAGCTGGCTGCGAATCTCGCGCAGCGCCGCTTCGAGCTCGCTGGACGTGAGCTGCAGGCGTGCCACGAGGGCCGAGCGTGTCGCCGACCAGACGTCCTTGCGCGCCTTTGCGAGCCAGCGCGCGACGGTCACGCGGTGGGCGCGATAGATCGCCGCGATCTCGTCGACGGTCAGGCCGTCCACGAGCTGCTGGCGCAGCAAGTTTCGCTGGCGCGGTTCGAGCTGCTCGACGGCTGCTTCGAACGCGACCTTGAAGTCCGCCTGGTACTGCTGTCGGATGAGCAGGAGCTCCGAGTCGGCGCCCGGCGCGCGCAACCCGTCGAGGGCGTCGTCTGGCGAGGAGACCTCCCGCCGCGTCTTTCGCAGCTCGCTGATGATCGCGCGCGCCGCGATGACCCGGAACCATGTCCGCAGCTCACCGGTCCCGGCGTAGTCCGCGATGCGCGGCACCGTCGTGCCTTCGGCGACGAACAATTTCTGGCGCAGCCACTGCTTGATGTCGTCGGCCAGCGCTGCCGGTGCACGCATCGCTGCAACCGTGGTGTCGACCTCGCGAAACATCGCGGTCTCGAACGCGGCCAGCGCGTCCCGATGACCGAGCGCGCAGCCGCACGCGAGATACAGATCATCGACATGCAGGGCCACCAGCGCCGCGACCATGTCCTCACCCGGCCCGAGCCGCACAGCGAGATATGGCACCACATGTGCGTCGTCGAGCGCGACCTCGGGCCACGCGACGCGGGCCGACTCGAGCTTATTCGCGAGCACGGCGGCGAGCTCGTCAGGATTCGCGGGCAGGCGATCTGGGATTGACGCGCGAAACAGCTCACTGCACTGTGAGGTCGAAGACAATGGCGCCGGCAAGCGTAGCACTGGCTGCCGACGCGCGGACTTGCCCCGATGCAAACGCCATCGCGCGTGCGTTCGACGCTGCCCCCGACGAGAAGCTAGACGCGCACCTCGACGGCTGCAGCGAGTGCAGGTTCCTGGTCTCGCACCTCGCTCGCGGCCGTGCGATGCCCGCGGTCGCGATCGATGACTCCGGCAACGACGAGCTGGAGCGCGAAGCGACGTACGTCGATCGATATCTCCTCCTCGAGCGGGTGGGCGCCGGTGGGATGGGCGAGGTTTATCGGGCGCTGGATCCAGAGCTCGATCGCGAGATCGCGATCAAGATCCTGCACGCAGGACAGACCGGTGCGGCGTTGTTGCGCGAAGCGCAAGCCGTGGCGCGCGTCGTCCACGAGAACGTCATCTCGGTGTTCGATGTCGGCACGCATGGCAACGACGTGTTCATTGCGATGGAGCTTGTCGACGGAACGACGCTCGCCGGGTGGCTCCGCGAGAGCGCGCGAAGTGATCGCGAGGTCATGGACGTGTTCGCGCGCGCGGGACGCGGTCTGGCCGCCGCACACGCCGTTGGGCTGGTGCACCGCGACTTCAAGCCGGAGAACGTACTCGTCGGTCGCGATGGCATCGTGCGCGTGACCGATTTCGGGCTCGCGAGTCGTCCCGGCGAGCACGCCGATCGCGC
>JBBRED010000474.1:0-5846 GCA_038203335.1 Haliangiales bacterium
GTGGTCTTGATGTCGATGTGGACGAGCGCCATGACCCGCCTTTCGACCAAGCTCGCGCCCAAGACGTATGACATGTGGGTCCGGCCGATCGTGTGCAAGCGCATCGACGGCCACCACATCCTGCTGCGCGCCCCGAACCCCTTCGTTCGGGTGTGGTTCGAGTCCAACTACCTCCCCATCATCCTGGAAGATCTGCGCGGCGACGATCCCCGCGAGTTCCAGGTCGAATTCGAGGTCAGCGAAGAATCGGCGGCGGCCGCGCTGAGCGACGACGTCGACGGCCTCGACGAGCTCGACTCCCTGGACGATGTCGCGCGCGCCGCGAGCGCCGAGCCGCCCTCGTCGCCGACCTCCCCGGCGCCGCCGGAGGCCCCCGCCGTCCACGGCCTCAACGCCAAGTACGTGTTCGAGACCTTCGTCGCCGGCCCCTCGAACCAGCTGGCCCATGCCGCCTCGCGCGCCGTGGCCAGCCCCGACCCGCCCAAGAACAACCCGCTGTTCCTGTGCGGCGGCGTCGGTCTCGGCAAGACCCACCTGCTCCACTCGATCGGCCACCAGCAGCTCGCGAACCGCCCCGGCGCACGCATCGTCTATCTGTCGAGCGAGCGGTTCATGAACGAGTACGTGCAGGCCATTCGAACCGGCAAGATGCACGAGTTCCGCCGCAACTATCGCGAGGGCATCGACGTCCTGCTCATCGACGACGTCCAGTTCCTCGCCGGAAAAGAGAGCACGCAGGACGAGTTCTTCCACACGTTCAACGCGCTCCACGAGAACCACAAGCAGATCGTCCTCACCGCCGACCGCAAGCCGCACGAGATCTCGGATATCGCCGACCGCCTGCGCACGCGGTTCGCCTGGGGCCTGCTCGCCGATATCGAGCCGCCCGAGCTCGAGGTCCGCATCGCGATTCTCCGCAAGAAGGCCGCCGTCGAGGCCGTCCACTTGCCCGACGACGTCGCGCTCTACATCGCGTCGTCGATCAAGAGCAACGTCCGCGAGCTCGAGGGCGCGCTGATTCGCCTCGCCGCCTATGCGTCGCTGTCCAAGCGCACGATCGACCTCGAGTTCGCGCAGGAGACCCTCGGCGCCGCGATCACGCGTCCCCGCGAGATCATCACCGTGGACGGCGTCATCAAGAGCGTGGCGAGCTACTACGGGCTCAAGCCGTCCGACATCAAGAGCGAGCGCAGACACAAGTCTGTGGCCACGCCACGCGCTGTGGCGATGTACCTGTCGCGCCACCACACCAAGGACAGCTATCCCGATCTCGCGCGTGCGTTCGGCGGCAAGCACCACACGACCGTCATCTCGGCGGTGCAGAAGATCATCGAACGGCTCAAGGACGACGCTTCGCTGCGCTCCGAGATCCACGCGATCGAGTCGATGATCCTCCGATGAGCCCTGTGGTCAAGCCTGTGTTCCCAGCTGTGATCTATCCGTGGACCACTTCGTCGTCGGAGTTGCCCACAGGTTCACCGCATGGCATCCACCGCGGGACGCGCAAGATGATCGGTGTCAGACCAACCTGATTAGCTCTGGCCTTACAGCAGCTTGTCGAGCTGTCCACAGTATCCACACGACCTACTGTTTCTTACTTCTAATAAAGATCTTACTTCTCTAAAGAGATCAGAGAGACGCTCGAACGAACGAAGGACGAGGGTGACGACCATGGAGTTTCGAATTGCAAAGACCGAGTTCCTTCGCGGACTGCGCCTCGCGCAGGGCATCGCCGATCGCAAGAGCACGATGCCGATGCTCGCGAACGTTCTCCTCCGCACGCAGGGTAAGAACCAGCTCCTCGTCGCAGCGACCGACCTCAACGTCTCGCTCACCGCAGAGCTGAAGAGCAGCAACACGAGCGAGGGCGGCATCACCCTCGGTGCAAAGAACCTCTACGAGCTGATCGCGAACGCTCCGGGCGACGACATCACGCTCAAGAAGGCCGACAACCACTGGGCCGAGATCAAGAGCGGCAAGGTCTCGTATCGCATCGTCGGCATGCCCGACCGCGACTTCCCGAAGGTCCCCGATCATCGCGAGGCGACGTACGCCACTCTCGAGAGCGCGGTGCTTCGCGAGATGATCGAGCGCACGCTGTTCTCCGTCTGCAACGACGAGACGCGGTTCCACCTGAACGGCGTGTACTTCGAGAGCGACGGCAGCAAGAGCCGCATGGTCTCGACCGACGGTCACCGTCTCAGCAAGGTCGAGCGCACGATCGCGAACGGTCCCAAGCTCTCCGCCGGGATCATCATCCCGAAGAAGGGCCTCCTCGAGATCCGCAAGGTCCTCGACTCTGGACCCTCCTGCAAGCTCGCCATCAAGACGCCGCACCTGTTCCTCGTCCAGGACGACATCGTCATCGCGGTGAAGCTCATCGACGCGCAGTTCCCGCCGTACGAGCAGGTCATTCCGAAGGAGCACAAGAAGGTCATCACGGTCGACCGTGGTCGCTTCATCGATGCTCTTCGTCGTGCACAGCTGATGTCGTCGGAGACGCGCGGCGTGAAGGTCGCGGCCACCAAGGAAGGCATCACCATCACGAGCGACAACCCGGACCTCGGCGAGGTGCGCGAGGAGATGGAGGCCGAGTACAACGGCGAGCCCATCGCCATCGGTTTCAACCCGAAGTACGTCGTCGAGCTGCTCACGCAGATGACGTGCGACCAGATCACGATCTCCCTTGGTGGTGAGCTCGACCCAGGCCTCATCAAGCCGCTGACGGGCGATGACTATCTCGGCGTCGTGATGCCGATGCGGATCTAGGAAGCGCTCTGCGCGTCTTCACGCTCGTCGCTGACGGGGTGCGGAACCTTCGTCCCCTGCAGCTCCAGCCGCGCGAGCGGTTCAACGTGTTCGTCGGGGACAACGGGCAGGGAAAGACCAACCTGCTCGAGGCCATCTACACGATCGCCACGCTGCGGTCGTTCCGGACGGCGAAGCTCACCGACCTCATCGCGTTCGGCTCTCCCGAGGCGCGGCTCGGCGCCCGCGTCATCAAGGACGAGCTGGTGCGGGTCTACGAGGTCGACCTCGCTCCCGGGTCGCGCAAGGTCCGGCTGGACGGCAAGGCCGTGCGGCCGCTCTCGCGGTACTTCGGCGGCTTCAACGTCGTGGTGTTCACCCCCGAGGACCTGGCGCTGCCCCGCGGCTCGCCGGGCGACCGACGACGGTTCCTCGACCGCGGCGTGTTCAACTTCGAGCCCGGCTACCTCGCGATCGCGTCGGACTACGACAAGGTCGTTCGCACGCGTAACAGCGTGCTCAAGCAAGCAGGGCAGGGCCTGTCGCACAGGCAGGTCGAGGAGATGCTCGGCGTCTACGACACGCAGCTCGCGCAGCTCGCGGTGCAGATCATCACCGCGCGGCAGAAGTTCCTCGCGTCGCTCGCCCCCGAGCTCGAGAAGGCCTTCGCCGCGATCACGCGCACCGGCCTCTCCGCCAGCGCACGGTACGTCACGAAGCTCGTCGACGAGCGCGGCGTCGGCATGCCTGCGGTCGTCATCGAGGACAAGCTGCGCGAGGGCAGGGCGCGCGATCTCGCATCGCAGTCCACGCAGCTCGGCCCGCATCGCGACGACGTGGTGCTCGAGCTCGACGGTCGCGAGGCCGGCAGCTTCGCGTCGCAGGGCCAGCTGCGCGCGATCATGCTCGCGTGGAAGACCGCGGAGCTCGAGATCCTCGGGCGTGCGCACGGCGATCAACCGATCCTTCTCCTCGACGATGTATCGAGCGAGCTCGATCCCGCGCGAAACGAATATCTGTTCAGCCACCTCGCATCGCTCGCCGGTCAGTGCTTCATCACGACCACCGCGAGCAGCCACGTGCTGCTGTCCCGAGATCGCGCGGATTACCGCATTCAGGGCGGCCAGATTCTCGAATAAATCCGGTCGGTTGATCCACCGCGAAAGCCCTTCGGAACGCTTCTCTGCCGGGGTGGCGTGTGGTACCAACACGGCGCGGTTTCGAATGGCAGATCCCACAGGAACTTCGGCTACTTCGGACACCTACGACGCTGGATCGATCGGCGTCCTCAAGGGCCTCGAAGGTGTTCGTAAACGCCCCGGCATGTACATCGGCGACACCGATGACGGCACGGGCCTGCATCACCTCGTTCACGAGGTGGTCGACAACTCGGTCGACGAGCATCTTGCAGGTCACTGCAATCGCATCGACGTCATCATCCACTTCGACAACTCGGTGACCGTCGAGGACAACGGCCGCGGCATCCCGACGGGCATCCACCCGATCGAAGGTCGCTCGGCCGCCGAGCTCGTGATGACCTCCCTGCACGCCGGCGGCAAGTTCGGCGGCGGAGGCTACAAGGTCTCCGGTGGTCTGCACGGCGTCGGCGTGTCCGCGGTCAACGCGCTCTCCGACTGGTTGAAGCTCGAGATCCGGCGCGAGGGCAAGGTGTACTTCCAGGAGTACGCGGCCGGCATCCCGCTCGCCGACATCAAGCAGACCGGCGTCACCGAGCGCCACGGCACGAAGATCACGTTCCACCCGGATCCCACGATCTTCAAGAACATCCTCGAGTTCTCGTTCGAGACGCTCGCGCAGAAGCTCCGGGAGCTCGCGTACCTCAACAGCGGGCTGACGATCGTCATTCACGACGAGCGCACCGACAAGAAGTCGGAGTTCGCGTTCTCCGGCGGGATCGCCACGTACGTCGTGGATCTCAACGCGAACAAGACCGTCGTCTCGGATGTCGTGTCATTCAGCGGCACGTACGGAGAGAACGTCGAGGAGTGCATCGTCGACCTCGCGATGCAGTGGAACGACGGCTACTCCGAGCTGACCACCTGCTTCACGAACACGATCAAGAATCGCGATGGCGGCACGCACCTGACGGGCTTCCGCCAGGCGATGACGCGCACCATCAACAACTACGCGAACGAGTACAAGCTGCTCAAGGATGCCAAGGCCGGCATCTCCGGCGAGGATCTGCGCGAGGGCCTGACCGCCGTGATCTCGGTGAAGGTCGGCGATCCGAAGTACTCGAACCAGGCGAAGGACAAGCTCGTGTCCTCCGAGGTCGGCACCGCCGTCAACGCGGTGATCACGGAGAAGCTCGGCGAGTGGCTCGAGCGCAATCCGAAGGACGCGAGGAACATCATCGGCAAGGCGCTGCTCGCGTCACGCGCTCGCGAGGCTGCTCGCAAGGCGCGCGAGATGGTGCAGCGCAAGGGCGCGCTCGAGCTGTCGTCGCTGCCGGGGAAGCTGGCCGACTGCCAGGAGCGCGATCCGGCGAAGAGCGAGCTGTTCATCGTCGAGGGCGAGTCCGCAGGTGGCTCCGCGAAGCAGGGGCGCAACCGCGCGTTCCAGGCGATCCTTCCGCTCAAGGCCAAGATCCTCAACGTCGAGAAGGTGCGGTTCGATCGCATGCTCTCGTCGCAGGAGCTCACCACGCTGATCACAGCCCTCGGCACCTCCGTCGGTGACGAGAAGGACATCGCGAAGCTCCGCTACCACAAGATCGTCATCATGACGGACGCCGATGTCGACGGCAGTCACATCCGTACCTTGCTGCTGACGTTCTTCTTCCGGCACTTCAACGAGCTGTTCGAGAACGGCCACATCTTCATCGCGCAGCCGCCGCTCTACAAAATCAAGAAGGGCAAGACCGAGCTCTACTTGAAGAACGAGCAGGCGCTCGAGGACTTCCTGCTCGACAGCGTGTGTCGCGAGACCATCCTGAACCGCGCCGGCGCGGGCCCGCTCACCGGTGATGGCCTGGCCGCGATCGTCAAGCGCATCAACCAGGCGCGCCGCCTGCGCGCCCAGCTCGACAAACGCACCGATGGCCGCATCACGGCGCAGTTCGCCGACTCGGGCCTGAC